>JAEULW010000245.1 GCA_016793505.1 Methylobacteriaceae bacterium
GATCACTGGTCCGCGCGCGCAGGCTGTCGCGTTCCGGGGCTTGCCGGCGCTGAGTGGGCGCGATGATCGCGAGCCTGAGCCAAGCGCCAGCGCGTATGGCCGACGAGGCGGGGCCCGCCGTCGTCGAACTCGAACGCGCCACCAAGAGCCATCCCGTGGCGCGATCGGACGGCTCGCTCAACGCGGTCGCCTGGCGCGCTGGGCCGGCGATATCGACTCGACGCCGGACGGCGCGCCGGCTTGATCGATCCATGGTCGCCGGCTTCCGAAGCGGCTGCGCCAGCGGTTCAGGCCCCCGCTTCCTGCACGAGAACGCGCAGAATGTGACGCCACACGGCCGCGGCGAGACTTTCGGGCGTGGCGTCGACACGCACGACGCCGCGTCGCAACGGCCCGAGCGCCTCGGCGCGCAAGGCCTGCGCCTGCGGCCCTGAAAGAGCAAACTCGACCAGATAGCGCGCATGCAGCGGCGCGATCTCGCCCGCCTTGGAGGCGGGCCAGGTCTCGACAGGTCCGCCGAAGGCCGAGGCCAGGACCGGAATTTCGATCGAGCGCGCGCCCGTCGTCGCGGCGCGCGCGAAAGTGACGGGCAGCTTCTCCTCGATCAGGCTTTCGGGCAGAAAATCTCCCGCCGCGCCGGGGGCGATGCGCGCAAGATCCTCGCTGCGCGCATATCCACGCGTCGCCAGCCCGCCTTCGCCGACGACGAGCGCGATCTCGTCGGCGCGCGCCACTGCGCGCCCGACATGGATCGCTGGATTGAAATCGGCGACGACGCCGGCGATCGGCGTGCGCACGATCAGGCCGTCGGCGTCGCGCGCCAGCGCATCGAGCTTGGCGAGCAGTTCCTCGCGCTCGCGCTCGAGCTGCAAGGTGGCGGCGAGATCCTTGCGATCGGCGACGCGCCGGGCGAGTCTCGTCTCGACCAGTTCGAGACGCCGCCTCGACTGCGCGATGTAATGGCGAAGCCGCGGGCTGTCGAGTTCCACCAGCGTCGCGCCCGCTTGCACTTTCTCACCGGGCCGCGCGAGAACGCGTATGACTTCACCCTGCGTCCGCGGGAAGACGCGGGCAAAATTTCCCGGCTCGAGCACGACCGGAACAGTGATGCTGGCCGACAGCGGATAGAAGAGTAGCGCCGCGAGACTGGCGGCCGCCAGCATCGTGAGCGCGGTGCGACGCGACGTCAGGATGGCGCGGCGCGACCGCCCCCACACTTTCAGTTCGCGCCAGATCGGCATGACGATGAGCAAGCCGACCTCCACCAGAAAGAGCAGGACGCCGAGCGCCTTGAAGAACATGTGGTAGACGATCAGCGCGATGCCGGTGAAGACGATCAGCCGATAGATCCATACCGCATAGGCGTAGAGCGCCATCAGGCGACGGGTCGCCGGCGGCTCGTTGTCCGGCGCAGACTCGTCCAGCCCGAACAGCGTCGTGCGCAGCGCCCACTTGCCGATCGCGAAAGACCTGGGTTGAAGATTGGGCACGTTGACGGCGTCGGCGAGAATGAAATACCCGTCGAACCGCATGAGCGGGTTGAGATTGACGATCAGACTGATCGCCCAGGCCGTAGAGGCCAGAACAAAGGCGATCGCGCGCGCATCGCCGTCCGGCAGGAAGACCCACGCGAATGTCGCAAGCCCGGCGACGACGAATTCGACGGCGACGCCGGCGATGTCGATCGCCATCCGGTCGCGCCGGCGCGTCAACTTCCAGGCGTCGGTGACGTCCGTGTAGGGCATCGGCGCGCCGATCATGAAGACGACGCCCATCGAACTGACGCGACAACCTTTCGCGGTCGCGACATAGGCGTGGCCAAACTCGTGCAACAGCTTGAGGCCGAGCAGCGCCGCAGCGAAGACGACCGCCCCGGACGGCGTCCAGAAATCGTTGAAGGTCGCGACGAACTGGCCCCAGCGGCGCGAGGCGAGAAACAGGCCGATCAACGAGAGCGCCGCATAAAGCGCAAGTGCGGGTCGACTGGCGAGCAGGCGCGCAAAGGGCAGCGTTGCGCGCAGGAAACGCTCAGGACGCAGGAGCGGAACCTTGAAGAACAGATAGTTGTGCGCGAGGCGTCGCAACCAGCCGACGCGCGGGGCGGGCGGCGCGCCCGCGCGCGACAGATCGAGCAGCTGGTGGTGGGCGAGGAACCGGGCGAGCGCCTCGACATCCTCGACCGTTGTCGGCAGGCCCGATCGCCGCTCGGCGAGCGCCGCCGCCTCGCCCGCATCACGGGCCTCGGGCCAGGCGCTCAGAATATCGAACGCTTCGGGCCCGATGAGAAAGTACTGATGCAGCAGCGGGTCGAAGATCGCCCATTGCGGCGCGCCGTTGCGACTGGCGCGCGCGGGCAGCAGCCGGATATCCTCGCGCAAGGCGGGGAGCGGCCGCGCGGCCGGCTGCGCCGGCGCGTCCATCACAGGCCGAAGCGCTGTCGCAACGCCGACAGCGGACGGCGCAGCAGATAGAAGGCGAGGCTGACGTCGGCGCCGAGAATTTGCGCCGTGCCTCTGTGACCAATGCGCAGGCGTTGCGTCGCTTCCGCAGGCACGCCGGAGTCGACGCGGAAGGACAACGATCCCGAATCGTTCTGACGCGCCTGATGGGCGGCGGTCTCGACCGTCGTCTCCAAGGGGCGCAGAGGGTCGGAATCGGGGAAGAATCGCACACGCGCGCCGCGCTCGAGCAGGACGGCGTCGTCGACATGGGCCTCGGCGCGCAGCAGCAATCTGGCGGGGTCGGCGATTTCGAGCAGGCGCTGGCCGGCCTGCACGGGCCGGCCGAGCAGTTCGCGCTTGTCGGCGAACACGGCGACGCCGTCGCGTTCGGCGCGGATGACGGTGCGAGCGAGCATATCCGCGGCGAAGTTGCGCTCGGCGCGTTTCAGCTCCAGATCGGAGGCGGCGATGCTGAGTTCGCGCCGCGCCGCGGCGTCGCCGAAGGCGCCGAGACTGATCTGGCGCCACTTGGCGTCGGCGACCGCCACTTCCTGTTCGGCGATGGCGAGTTGATTGCGCTGCGTCGTGTCGACGAGCGTCGTCAGCACGTCACCGGCTCGCACGCTTTGACCCGGATCAACAGGCACCGTCGCGACGATGCCGTCGATACCCGGCGTCACGACGAAGGCGTCACGCGCGACGATTTCGGCCGGGGCCAGCGCCGTGAGCGGCACCGGTATGAGGGCGAGCGCCGCAACCGTCGCCAGCGCCAGCGCCAGCGCCAGCGGTCTTCCCCATCGACGCGCCGCCTTGCGCCGGCCGGCGCCCAGCGCTTCGGCGCAGTAGCCGAAGGCTTCGGACAGACGTTCGGCAGCCGCGCTTTCGCCTTCCCCGAACGCGGTTTCGCGCATCGCCAGCAGCACGGCGAGGATCGCGCCGTCCGTGCCGCGCAGAGGCGCGATCATCAGGTGCGCGAAAGGAAAGGTTTCGGCGTTCGGGTCGGCCGCCGCAGCCAGGGCGTCGAGCGACAGTCGCGCCGGCGCGCCGGCGCCGGCCCGGCCCATCGCCTCGGCGACGAGGCGCTCCAGCCAGCGGATAGTCGAACTGTCCCGATCGACGCTCGACAGGCTCGACACGGCCACGATGCGCCAGGCCGCGCCCGACGGCTCGAGGACGAAGGCCTGACGCGCCGAGAGCGGTCGCCGGCTGTCATTGGCGACGACGAACCACAGCTCTTTCAAGGTCTTGGCGAGGCGCGCCGCGCGTTCTGCCTTGAGCAGCTGCTGCAGGGTCGCCAGCGCGCCCAGGGCTTCGGTCGGGACAGGCGTCGCCGGCGACTTCGCCGCCCGCTGACGCGTCGCGGCGGCGGGCCCTGCCTCGGCGCGCCTCGGCGCTTCGGCGTTCACGTGCCGGGCCTCGGCAGCGTGACCTCGCCGGCCTGACCCGGCAGGACGTCCGCGGTCGGCGAGGTCAATTCGCCGACCACCCGGATCGTCTGGCTGACCGGCTCGACGGCGCCGCTGATTCGCACAATCCGGCCCTCGAGGCGCGTTGCAGCTTCGTCCGGCCTGAACACGAACGGCTGGCCCGGCTTCAGCCAGCTCAACCAGCGCGCAGGCGCGATCAGGTCGACTTCGAGACGCGCCTGCGAAACGATGCGCATCAAGGGCTGCCCGGCCTGCGGCATCTCGTGCTCCCGGACGGGGAGATCGGCGATCCGGCCATCGAACGGAGCGGTCAGACGGCACTGCCTCAGCCTGACCGAAAGAACTTCGACATTGGCGGCCGCCTTGTCGAGGACGGCGCGCGCCATCAGAACGTCATGCGCCCCCGCGGCGCGGTATTCGGCGAGGCGGCGACTGTTGTCGAGCGAGGTCTGCGCGCCGGCGCGCTCTGCTTCGGCGGCGCGCCATTCGGCGGTAGGCCTGTCGCAATCGAACTCGACGAGAAGCTCGCCGCGACGGAAGGCGTCGCCGTCGCGGAATGGCAGCCGCACGATGCGGGCCGAAAGTTCCGCCGAAAGGGTCGCCTCATGGACCGCCCGCGCCAGGCCGCGCGCTGTCGCGGCCTCGACCGTCTGGGCGACGGCGCCAGTCGCCAGGGACGCGACGGACAGCGCCGCGACGAGAGGGCGGACGATCGCAAATCTGCGCATGGTTCACGCACAGTGAACCGACAGGGTTAACAAATCCTTCCCGGATCGCGCCGATCCGAATCCCGGCGGGTTCGAAAGGTTCACCAGATGCAACGGGTCGATACTTTGCACCCGCGGTTTCCCGGCCTCTGCCCTCAACCTGAAGTCGACTCTTAACATGCACTTAACCGTAATCGCCTATCCATCAACCGTTGGGGAACCCTGTCGGCATGAGGCCTCGCAGGATTTCACATTTGTTTTTCGGTTGGAAACGCCATGAAGCGCCGCACCAACAAGTCGGATCAATCGTTGAAGGCCAAGACAGGCTTGCCCGAGTCGCAGCATCCCGGACTTCTTGCGCTCGAACGGCGAATCGCCTTCGACGGCGCGATCGTCGACACCGCGGCGCACGCGGCCGACGCGCCGACGCCTGTCCAGGACGCCTCGACTGATGCTGCGCCGATCGACGTCAATGCCGCCGCGATCGAGGCGACACAGCCCGAACCTGCCGCGGCGCCTGCCGCTGGCCCGGAAATCATCTTCATCGATCAGAAGGTCGACAACGTCTCCGAACTGCTGCGCGCCCTCAACAATCCCGGCGCCGAAGTGGTTCTGCTCGACCCGGACCGCGACGGCGTCGAACAGATCGCCGCCGCCCTCGCCGGCCGGACCGACGTCGCCGCCATCCACATCCTCAGCCATGGCGACGCCGGCAAGCTGTCGCTCGGTTCCGGCGTGCTCGACGCGCAGAGCATGCAGGGCCAGTACCTCGACGAACTCGCCGCGATCGGCAAGGCGCTGTCGCAGGACGGCGACATCCTGATCTATGGCTGCGACTTCGCCGCCGGCGCGGCGGGGCTCGAGGCCGCCATGATTCTCGGCGGCGTCACGGGGGCCGACATCGCCGCCTCGGCCGACGCCACCGGCCATGCCGATCTCGGCGGCGACTGGGATCTGGAAACGCATGTCGGCGGCGTTGAGGCGGATGCGCTCGCTGCGCCCGACTATCATGGGCTGCTCGCGCCGCTGACCGTGACGCCGCTCGGCACGGGCGGCGTCACGGCGACGACGATCGCCAACGCCATTCTCGGCTCGGGCGTGACGCTGGTCAGCGCGACCGTCACGGGCGCCTCCTCGCAAGTCGGCACGTTCTCGAGCGCGACGGGGTTCGCGCCGGAATGGCTGACCTTCGACAGCGGCGCCTTGTTCGCGACCGGCGACGTCGCCAGCCTCGTCGGCGCCAACACGGCCGACCTGACGACGACGGACATCGCCGGCAGCGTCGACAACGACGCTGAATTCAACGCCGTCGGCGGCGGGCCATCGTTCGACGTCACCTACATTGACATCACCTTCATTCCGACAGCGAATTTCATCACACTGCAATTCGTCTTCGGTTCTGACGAATACAATGAATATGTCTACGCCGCCTTCAACGACGCCATTGGCATGTGGCTCAACGGCGTCAATATCGCGGTGACGCCCGCAGGCGCGCCGATCGGCGTCGACACGATCAACAACGCCGCGGTCCATGCGCCGGTTTTCGGTTCACAGACTCGCGACGCCAATCCCGGCAACAACGTTTTCGACTCGGCCGGCGCATCGCTGTATGTCAACAATGACCGAGGACTCGACCCCGGCGAAACGCCGACGGCGGCGACATACAACACGCCGATGGACGGTTTCACGCGGACGCTGACCGCCACGGCGGCGGTCAATGTGGGCGTCGCCAACACGATCCGCATCGGCATCGCCGACATCGGCGACGCCGCCGCTGACAGTTGGCTTCTGGTCTCGGGCGACAGTCTGCAATCGAACACGATCGCTCTGAACGATTTCGCCACGACGCCGAAGAACACGGCTGTTTCGATCAACGTCAAGGCGAATGACTTCGACGTCAACGGCGACCCGCAGACGACGGTTCGGATCGCCGACCATGCGGTCACGGCGGGCGGCGCGACGATCACCCTCGCCTCCGGCGCGACGGTCGCGCTGAATCTCGACGGAACGCTCCTCTACACGCCGCCCGTGGGCTTTTCCGGCGAGGATCTGTTCACCTACACAGTGTCCGACGGCACCGGCAACACGGCGACCGCCTATGTTCAGGTGACCGTCACCGCCCCGCCTCTGCTCGATCTCAACACGGCCGACAACTCGAATGTCGGGCCTTCAGCCGCCGACAACTTCGGCACGAGCACCTACACGGGAGGAACGGGCTGGACCGGAGGCTGGACAGAAACAGGCGAGACGAGCACCAGCCCGACTGCCGGCGACATTCGCATCGTCGCCGACTCCGGCAATCCTGCGCTGCGTTTCGCCGACAGCGACAACGGCGTGGAGCGAATTCAGCGGACGGCCAATCTGTCCGGAGCGCAGACCGCTTCGCTCAGTCTCAATTTCCGCAACGCCGGCCTCGACCTCGAATCAGGCAACGAGACTGAATATGTCGACATCGAGATTTCGAAGGACGGCGTCAATTTCTTCCTGCTCGAGCGCATCGGCGGCGGCGACGGCGCCGCTTACGTGGCGCGCACCTATGATATCACGCAATACATTTCGTCCACGACGACGGTGCGGTTCTCCAGCTCGGTGAGTCCGGAGGCGAACGAATTCGCCTTCGTCGACAATGTCGCGATCGCCACGACGGTCGCACAGCCGACCGGTTATGTGACGAGTTACACCGAGAACAGCGCCGCCGTCGCCATCGCCAGCGCCGCGACGGCGGTCACTGACGCCGATAGCGCCAACATGGTTTCGGCAAGGGTCACGCTGACGAATCCGCAAGCGGGCGATCGGCTGCTGGTCGATGGCTCTGCGTCCCCTTCGGGCACGCTGGCGTCCGGCATCGCCTGGACACGCACTGATACCGTCGTCACGTTTTCTGGCTCCTTCACGAAGGCGGCATACGCGGCCGCTCTGGCGCTCGTCCAGTTCGAGAATGTCACCGACGCGCCCTCGACCACGCCCCGCATCATCAACAGCATTGTCAACGATGGCGTGACCGACTCCAACATTGCGGTCACGACGATCAATGTGACAGCCGTCAACGATCCGCCGGCGGACGGCGACGAGACCGCCAACGTCACCGAGGATGCGACGCTCACCGTCAACGCCGCCTCCGGCCTGCTCGCCAATGCGACCGACATCGACGGCGGCGCGCTCAGCGTCTCGGCCTTCTCGGTCGCGGGCCAGGCCGGACCGTTCGTGGTCGGAACGCCGTATGTCATCGCCGGCGTCGGAACCCTGACCATCGCCAGCGACGGCGGCTACAGCTTCGCCCCGGTCGCCAACTATGCGGGCCCGATCCCGGTCGTCACCTACACCGTCTCGGACGGCGCCGGCGGGACCAACGACTCGACCCTCACCCTGACGATGGTCGCCGTCAACGACGCGCCGGTGAACACGCTGCCGGCGGCGGGATGGGCCACGCCCGAGGACGTGACGGTGCAACTCACCGGCCTGTCCATCGCCGATGTCGACGCCGCATCCGGCGTCATGACCGTCACCCTCTCCGTGCCCGCAGGAACCCTCGCCGCGGCCTCCGGCGGCGGCGTCACGGTCGCAGGCTCGGGCACGGGCGCGTTGACGCTGTCGGGCGCGCTCGCCGACATCAACGCCTATCTCGGCGGCGGCTCGGCCCCGGCCTATACGCCGGTCGCCAACGCCAGCGGCGTGGTCGTGCTGACCATGACCACCAGCGACGGCGGCAACACCGGATCAGGCGGCCCGCTCACTGATGTCGATACGCGCAACATCGCCATCGCCGCCGTCAACGACGCGCCGGCGGACGGCGACGAGACCGCCAACGTCACCGAGGATGCGACGCTCACCGTGCCGGCCGCTGCCGGCCTGCTCGCCAATGCGACCGACATCGACGGCGGCGCGCTCAGCGTCTCGGGCTTCTCCGTCGCGGGCCAGGCCGGACCGTTCGTGGTCGGAACGCCGTATGTCATCGCCGGCGTCGGAACCCTGACCATCAGCGCCGACGGCGGCTACAGCTTCGC
>JAEULW010000255.1 GCA_016793505.1 Methylobacteriaceae bacterium
AAGGGAGCGATCTGCGTACTGCGGCGCGAGGTGCGCGATACGACGGACGGCACGCTCTATTGCGAGATCGACCAGACCGTCGCGCTGCGCGGCGAAGGCGGCTTCGGCGGCGAACCGCTGCCGAGGACCGCGCGGCCCGAGCCGCCGGCGCGCGCGCCCGACCGCGTCGAACGCGTGACGACGTCGTCGCGCGCCGCGCTGATCTATCGCCTGTCTGGCGACCTCAACCCGCTGCATGCGGACTACGCGGTGGCCCGACGCGCCGGCTACGATCGGCCGATCCTGCACGGGCTCGCCTCCTATGGCGCGGTCTGCGCCGTGCTGCTGCGCGCCTTCTGCGACAGCGATCCGGCGCGGCTGAAATCTCTGGGGCTGCGCTTCGCCGGCGTCGTCATGCCCGGCGACCGTCTCGACATCGCCTGCTGGCGCGATGCCGACCGCATTCTTTTCGAGGCGCGCGTCGACGGCCGCGTCGTGCTCGATCAGGGCGTCGCGCAGGTCGCGTGACGGACGGGATGCGCTGCTCGTGAATGCGGCGTCCGGGACAATCCGAACTGCGGGCGGACGATCGCGCCCGAAGATGCGAGGAACGCTATGGGATATGCATCGATCTTCGCGCCGGGTCTGTTCACCGGCAAGACCATCATCGTCACCGGCGGCGGCTCGGGCATCGGCCGCTGCACGGCGCACGAGCTTGCTCATCTCGGCGCCAATGTCGTCCTCGTCGGCCGCAATCAGGACAAGCTCGCGGCGGTGGCGCAGGAGATCGGCCAGGACGGAGGCGTCGCGTCGCCCGTGGTGTGCGACATCCGCGACGAAGCGCAGGTCGTCGCGGCGATCGACGCCGCGCTTGCGAAATTCGGCGCCATTCACGGCCTCGTCAACAATGCCGGCGGACAGTATCGAGCCGAGATGAAGACGCTTTCCACCAAGGGCTTCGAAGCCGTGGTGCGCAACAATCTCACCGGCGGTTTCATCTTCATGCGCGAGGCGTATCTGCGCTGGATGGAGGCGCATGGCGGCGCCATCGTCAACATCATCGCCGACATCTGGAACGGCTGGCCGGAATTCGCCCATTCCGGCGCGGCGCGCGGCGGCATGCATACGCTCACCGAGACCGCGGCCTGCGAATGGGCGCATTCGGGCGTGCGCGTCAATTCAGTCGCGCCGGGCGGCATCGCCTCGAGCGGCTTCGACAAATACACGCCGGAGATCACGCAGCGGCTGCTCGATTACGCCCGCACCGTGCCGCTGCCGCGCTACGGCACGGAAGCGGAGATCTCGGCGGCGATCGTCTACCTGCTGTCGCCGGCCGCGGCCTATATCACCGGAACCTGCCTGCGCGTCGACGGCGGCGCGCCGAACCGGCGCCAGACCTGGACGCGCCAATACGAGGCGCGCAACATTCCCGAGTTCAACGGCTTTCACCGCGCGGTGACGCCGGAAATCCTGAAGAAGCGCGTCTGACGGGATCAGCGTGCAAACATGTCGCCGAGCGCGCTGCCCGACGGCGCCTTGCGGCTCGAAATGCGATAGACGCAGCTGGCGCGGAACACGAGACGCTCGCCGACGCGGCCGAGCGTCTGCTGGAACAGCGTGGTGCGGCCCGCGCGCAGGAGTTGCGTGTCCCCTTCCAGCCACTCGCCGAGAACAGCGGGCGAAACGAAATCCAGCGACAGGCTGACTGTCGGCGTCAGCGCGTGCCGCAGATGCGGCGCCTCGTATTGGCTGACATAGACCTGCATGTCGGCGAAGGCCGCGAGAATGCCGCCGTGGCAACTGTCGTGCGGATTGATGTGCCGGCGACCGACGCGCATGCCGAGCCGCAGCCGCCCGTCGACAGGCCGGCCATAGAGCGGCCCCAGATAGGCGTTGAAGCCCGTGCCCGTGGGCAGCGGCGCATAGCCGGGCGGCGGATCGTCGGCGATCTCTTCCGCCAGCATGGCGGCCACTGCGCGCGTGTCCAAGGCCTCGCCCCTTTGTCCGGCCGCCCCGTCGAACAGGGTCGCCGCCGTCTTCCCGTTTCTCATTCGCTAGCGTATCATACGCTGCCGGACCGCGCGCGGCCACCGTCTTGACGGCCTGACGCGCGACGAGCACAAGAGCCTCGCGCACGATTGAGGAGGATCGCATGATCGGCTGGATCGCGAACGCTCCCGAGATCGTCGATCCCGGCTATCTGCCGAACGACGATCTGCGCCACCGCGCCGGCGACGGCGGCAAGTCGCGCGACTCGCTGTTCTGGCAGTTGATCATGCCCGAGCACGAGCTCGGCTTTCAGTGCTATCTGTATCTGACCGGCGCCGGCAAGGCCGGCTTCAACCTGATCCTGTGGGGCCGCGACAGGCGCCCGCATGTGCTCGAACTCGTGCAGGGCGATGTTCCCGACACGATGGATTTCGACGATTTCCGCCTCGGCGATCTGCATGTGCGTCAGCCCGCGGACCAGAAGACCTCGCGCGTCACCTTCCACAGCGACAAGGTGAAGCTCGACTACGCCTTCGAAGGGTTCCATGCGCCCTTCAGCTATCGCTCCAATCCTGACGGCCTGCCGGCCTGGTTCGCCGACAACCGGCTCGAGCAGTCGGGCCGGGTGAAAGGCTTCATCGAATGGGCCGGCCGGCGCATCGATTTCGATCGCATCGGCCATCGCGATCATTCCTGGGGCGTGCGCCACTGGCAGGCGCCGCAGCACTGGAAATGGCTGGTCGCCTATGCGCCCGATGGATCGCGCATCGTCAACGCCTGGCTCTGGAACGCCAGGGGCGCCTCGGGCGTCGGCGGCTATGTCGTGCGCTGCGGCGAACTGACGCCGATCGCTCGCGTCGAGCAGGCCGCCGTCTTCGACGACGACATGACCCAGCGCAGCATCGAGGCGCGCATCATCGACATTCGCGGCGGCGCCTGCACGCTGACCATGCAGCGCTTCGGCCTCGTCAAGCTGCCGACCGGCGGACGCCATGCGACGATGATCATGGAGGCGGCCTGCCATGCGACGATCGACGGCAGGCCCGCGGCGGGGCAGTTCGAATGCCAATGGCCGCAGAGCTATCTCGACGCCATGATCGAGCTGAACCAGCAGGCCCGATGAGCTGGGACTGGGACGACTCGACGCTCGCCGCGCTGGAGCGGTTTCTCGCGGCGCGCGGCCTCGGCGAGGCGCCGCCGCGACCGCGCCGCATCGGCGAGGGCCATTCGAACCTGACCTACCTCATCGACGTGCGCGGCGGGCAGGCGGTGCTGCGCCGGCCGCCGCCGCCGCCCGTGCCGAAAGGCGCCAACGACGTGCTGCGCGAGGCGCGCGTCCTCTCCGCTCTCGAGACTCAAGATGTCCCGACGCCGCGCGTGCTCGCCATCGCGCAGGCCGGCGAGGCGCTCGACGTGCCCTTCTATGTGATGACGCATATCGACGGCCACATCGTCACCGATGTGTTTCCGGGCGCCTTCGACGCGGCGCGCGACGGGCCGGCGATGACGTTCGGCCTCGCAAACGGGTTGGCGCGGTTGCACGCCGTGGACTGGCGCGCTTGCGGCCTCGGCGAGTTCGGGCAACCGAAGGATTTCAACACGCGTCACATTCGCCGGCTCGAGGGGCTGATGAGCGTCTTCGGGGCGCCTGCGCCGGGTCTCGTCGAGATGGCGGCGCATCTCAGCGCGACGGCGCCGCCGGAATCGGGCGAGACCATCGTCCACAATGATTTCCGGCTCGGCAATGTGATCTGGTCACGCGCCGCGCCGGCGCGGCTGATGGCGATCCTCGACTGGGAGCTGGCGACGATCGGCGATCCGCTGTTCGATCTCGGCTATGCCGTCTGCTGCTATCCGGCGCGCGGCGAGCCGCTCAACCCGACGCAGGAACTCTCCGCCGCGCTGCTCGCCGAGGGCGTCGGCGCGCGTGACCACCTCATTGCGCATTACGCAGCGCAGACCGGCCGCGACGTGTCGCGGCTCGACTGGTACGTCGCCATGGCGGCCTGGAAGCTGGCGGTTCTCTACGACTACCAGCATCGCCTGGCGCGCGACGCCTACTACGCCGACGCGACTCAGGCGCCGCGCTTCCTCGCCACGGCGCAACGCTTCGCGCGGCGCGCCTGAGGCGGTGTTTCAGACGCCGCGCGCGCTGCGCGACAGCTTGGCGTGCATGAATTCGCGGCCGAAGATGTTGGCGAGTTCGCTGTAGCCGACGCGCCCATCCTCGGTCTGCCAGCGCATCAGCGACTGAAAGGCGATGTGCGAGGGATTGAAATTGTCCCACGGATGCCCGGCGATCAACGCGCCCGAGAAGCGGTGTGTCTTGCCGCGCGTATCGGTGCATGTCACCCAGCAGGAAACCGGCATCATGTCGGTCGTCGCGCCATGCACCTCGGCGTCGACGAGGCCAAAGGTCTCGCCGTTTTCGACGACAAAGCCGAAGCGCAGCTTCTCATACACCGTCTCGCCGTCGACGAGATCGACCGGCACGGCCATGTGCACGCCGTAGTCAGGGCCGAAGCAGGCGCTGAGATAGGCGACCGCGCGGCGGCTCACCTCGGTGCGGCGGCTCCAGCTGTGATCCATGCAGTCGTAGCTGTCGACCTTGTAGCGCTTGCCGCGCAGGATCAGCTCGCCTGTGGTGTGGCCGATCGTGTTGAAATGACCGGATGGAAAGGTCGCGTCGACCGACCGGTTGCCCCATTGATCGCCGAGACGCGAATCATAGGCGTGGCCCTGCGGCTTGGCCAGCATCGGATTCTCGTTCGGGTCTTCGCAGTCGAAAGGACGATGGATGCCGCGGAAGGTGAGGTCGAGCGCGCATTCGTCGCCGCCCTTGTAGGCGTAGCGGAAGCGATATTCGATCGGCGCCTCGGTCACCTCGACGCGCATGCCGTTCTCGAGCTCGTAATTGGTGAAGTTCTTCGGCGCCGGCAGATGCATCTGCGCGTCGCAGAAATCGATCTCGTAGGCCTGTCGGCAAATGCCCTTGACGACGGCGATCGACGACAGCGCGACGCCGAGATTGGGGCGCGAGGCGACATAGAGATTGCCGAGAATCCGCTCTTCGGGAATCGAGAAGATGAGCGGCGTCGTCTCGGTCCAGCGCCATTCCTTCGGGTCGCTGGCGTGATAGCTGCAGTCTTCAGGACGGATCATGGCGTTTCACCTGTTGCATGCGGGCGCGGCCTCGCGTCACAGCGCATTGACGAGAAACAGCGCGACGGAGGGAAAGAAGAACAGCATCGCGACGCGCAGCAGATCGGTGACGAGGAACGGCGCGACGCCGCGGAAGGTCTGCGACAGCGGCACGTCGCCGGCGATCTTGTTGACGACGAAAGCGTTGAGGCCGACCGGCGGCGTGATCAGGCCGATCTCGACAACCATCAGCGCCAGAATGCCGAACCAGATCGACTTGTCCTGCTGCGACATGCCCCACAGATCGAACTTCATGATCATGGGATAGAAGATCGGCACCGTGAGGACGATCATCGACATCGATTCCATCACGCAGCCGAGGCCGATATAGATCACGACGATCAGCGCGACGACGAGCAGCGGCGCCATGCCGCTCGTCAGCACCCATTCGGTGATGCCGTTCGTCATGTTGGTGAAGGCGAGCGCCGCGTTGAGCAGGTCCGCGCCGATGAGGATCAGGAAGATCATCGCCGAGCCGGTCGCCGTGCCGAGCAGGCTGGCGAGGAAGCCCTTCAGCCGCATGCCGTGCGCGACAGCCAGAAAGCATGTCACCAGCGCGCCGACGGCGGACGCCTCTGTCGGACTCGACCAGCCGCCATAAATGCTGACGACGACAGCGGCGAAGATCGCGATGACCGGCAGCACCGCGATCGTGACGCGCAGCCGCTCCGGCCAGCTGGTGCGAGGGCCGGCCGGCCCCGCCTGCGGATCGCGCGACACATGCCAGCGCACGGCGGCGAGATAGCCGGCGAAGGCGATGAGACCGGGCACGATGGCGGCGACGAACAGCTTGCCGATCGATTCGTTGGTCAGAATCGCGAAGACGACGAGCGGAACGGAGGGCGGAATGAGAATTCCGAGCGTGCCGCCGGCGGCGATCGAGCCTGTCGACAGAGTGCTCGAATAGCCGAACTTGCGCATCTGCGGATAGGCGACCTGCGCCATCGTCGCAGCCGTGGCGATCGACGAGCCGCAGATGGCGCCGAAGCCGGCGCAGGCGCCGACCGTCGCCAGCGCCAGGCCGCCGCGGAAATGGCCGAGAAAGGCGTTGACGAAGCGGAACAGCAGATGGGACAGGCCGCCATGCGTGGCGAACTGACCCATCAAGAGGAACATCGGCACGACGATCAGATCGAAATTCGCCAGCCGCGCATAGGCCGCCGTCTTCATCCAGTTGAGCAGCGGCGCGACGCCGACGACATAGGAAAAGCCGGCGGCGCCGGCCATGAACATCGCCACCGCAATCGGCACGCGCAGCAGGATCAACGCGATGCCGCCGCTGATGATCAGAAGCCCGAGTGCGACGCCGCTCATCAGCCGGGCTCCGCCATCCTGTTGCGCGTCGACATCGCCTGCGGAGCGATCGCAAGGTAGAAGCCGATCGCCGCCGTCAGCAGCAGGCCCGGCAGCATCAGCGCCTGCGCCAGCCAGACGGGCAGCGTGAGTATCGGCGAGAAGGCGCCCTGCGCCATCGATTGCTCCGCCAGCACGCCGGTGCGCCAGGCCAGCAGCAGCGCCATGACGCCGAGCAGCGCCGAGCCGATCCTGTCGAGCGCCAGATTGGCGCGCCCGGGCAGCCGGGCTGTCGCCAGGTCGACGATGACGTGGCCGCCGGTGAGATGACACCAGGGGAACAGCATCGACACCGACAGCGCCGCCGCCAGCTGCACCAGCTCATAGTCGCCGTTGACCTGCCAGCCCAGCAGCTTGCGGGCGACGATGGTGACGCACAGCATGCAGGCGAGGGCCGCGATGATCAGCACGCCGAACATCGCCAGCACGATTGCGGCGCGCGCCATCGCCCGTCCCGGGATATCGCGGAAGACGGGCATGCCGAGTCCCGCCGCCGTCAACGCGCCCACATCGCGATCGACCATCGAAACGTTCCCTTGCTGGTCGAGCGCTGCGCCGACGGCCGGGGCGCGCCCCCCGGCCGTCGGCCGCACGTCACTTGGCGTATTTCGCGACGGACTGGCGGGCGCGTTCGAGCAGCGCCTTGCCGTCGAGGCCCTTCTTGTTGGCGTCCGCCACCCATTCGTCGATGATCGGTTCGGCCGCCTTGCGCCAGCGCTCATATTCGGCGTCGGCCAGGATGGTGATGTTGGCGCCCTTGTCACGGGCGATCTTCTTCTCTTCCTGCGCCGTCGTCTCGAACGCCTCCGCGAATTTTGCGGAAGGCTCCACGCCGCGGTTGTCGTCGATGACCTTTTTCAGATCGGCGGGGAGACGGTCATAGGAGCCCTGGCCCATCGCCATGATCTGCACCGACGTGTACATGCGCTTCTGGTTGTCGCCGAAGTCGGTGTAGTACTTGATCGTATCGCCGATCTTGAGCAGGCCGACGGCGCTCCAGGGCAGATAGGAGCCGTCGATCACGCCGCGATTCAACGACTCGACGATCTCGCCCGCCGGCATCTGGATCGGCAGCGCGCCGAGCGCCTGCAGCACCTTGGCGCCATAACGCCCGGCGGCGCGCAGCTTGACGCCCTTGAGATCCTCCATCGTCCTGATCTGCTTCTTGGTCGTCTGCATGATCGGGAAATCAGACGGCGCGATGGCGATCAGCCGCAGCCCCTTGAATTCGGGCCCCGGGTTGTCGCCCATCGCGTCCCACATCGCGCGGCCGGCGTTGACCACGTCATTGAGCATGAAGGGTAGCTCGAACACCTCTGCGGCGAGGTAGGCGCCGGGGCTGTAGCCGGGGTTGCCGTAGACGATGTCCACCACGCCGTCGCGCGCCTGTTCATAGAGCGCGCCGGGCGAGCCGCCGAGTTGCATCGACGGATACATCTGGCAGACGAGACGGCCGTTCGACTGTTCCTTGATGCGCGCGCACCAGGGATCGAAGAATTTGACGTGCTGATAGGAGTTGGCGCCGATGAAGGAGTGAAAGCGCAGCGTGACCGTCTGCGCCATCGCCGTGCCGGCGAAGGTCAGACCCAGCGCAACGCCGGCTGCGAGGCGACGGAGAACCGACATGGCTATTCCTCCCGTTTTTATAATGATACAGTGAGAGGCTATTTCGGCGATCTGTCAACAGGAAATTGAGCCAGCGTACTATCAGGCCGCTTTCTATCCCGGCGCGGGGCGGCGGCTCGAGGGCGGAGCGCCGGGGCGGGGCGCGCCAGGCGCGCGGCGCTGGAGTTTGGTGGTTTTCGATGATCAGCAGAAAGTCCGGCCGCCCGACACATCAGCAATCGGCTGATCTGACCGACCGCATTCTCGATGCGGCCGAGCGCTCCTTCGTGGAGCGCGGCTTTCAGGGAACGACGATCAAGAGCGTCGCCGAGGACTGCCGCGTCACGCGCCGCAGCGTCGTCAGCCGCTACAAGTCGCGAGACGAACTGCTCGTCGCCGTGGCGCTGCGCGAGATGGAGACCTTCGCGCCGCAACTGCACGGGCTCGACATTCGCGAGGCGCATCGCTGGGAGGATCTCGAGGCGCTGATCCGCAAGCTCTGCGAACGCGGCGCCAACCGCAGGAACGCCGCCTTGCTGCGCGCCTATCTCGGCGAGATCGTCCGGCTGCCGCACCTTGCCCGGTCGATCATGGCGTTCTATTCGGAAATTTCCGCCGCAATCGAGCAGAAAATTGCGATGCTGCAGACCTTCGGCATGTTTGGCGACTACAAGGCCTCGACCGTCGCGGCCAGCGTCATCTCGCTGGTCATCTCCAATCCACGCATTCGCACGATGCTGTTCGATCCGACGTTCGAAGACCCGGCGATGGTCGAGCGCTATTTCACCGACGCCTGGACGCTGATCCGCGAGATGGCCTGACGCAGCGCTATTTGAAATAGTCCTCGAGTCGCGCGCCGACGTCGGGCGAGGGGTCGAAACCGATCGGCCGGTACCACAGACGCTCCATCTCGAGCTTTTCCTCGCTCGCAGCGATCACCGCGCGATCGATCTGCGGCGCGACGCCGGACTGCGTTCGGTGAGCATCCTGCACGACGCCGGCGACGGCGTGCGCCAGCTCCATCGCGACGAGGCGGATGCGGCCGGTCAGCGCCGCCGGATCGCGCGCCAGCGGCTCGGCCTCGCCGAGCGCGGCGCGCATCGCCGCGACGGCCGGGCTCGCTTCAGGCAATCCGATCGCGAGCAACGCCCGCGCCAGCGCGATGTAATGCGTCAGGTCATAGCGTTCGCGGGCATGGATGAGATGCAGGCGCTGGCGCACGAAATCGACATAGCTCGCCGCCAGCTTGAGCTGCTCGCGGGCGAGGTGGTCAGCCGGATCGATCGCGCCGGCGACCGTGTCGGTCAGCGCCTTGACGACCGATTTGAGGCCCACATCGGTCTGGTCCATCAGATCTTGTCCTTCAGCAGCCGCATCAGTTCCAGACCGGTGATCGATTCCATGCCCTTGACGCGCGTCAGCAGCACGTCCTGGTGCGACTTGCCGAGCCCCGCCACGCGCGTGGCCGTCGCGGTCACCGAGGCGATGATCTGGAAGCAGTTGAGAATTCGATAGTACTCGAGCCGCGCCGGATCGACGGAGAGGCCAGAGGCGGCGCTGTAGCGATCGTAGAACTCGTCCTTCGGAATAAGACCACAGATGTAGTAGGTCTTGCCGTCCTCGCTGTAGTGGCCGAACCCCGGATGCGTCGTCCAGGCCAGATCGCGATGGCGATCGCCGAGATGCCCGCGCTCCCAGTCGAGCCAGGCGTTGATGCGGCCCGTCGCCTCGTCGAACAGGAAATTGCCGCTGCGATAGTCGCCATGCACCATGCTGACGACGTCGAGGGTCGGCAAATTGGCCTTCAGCCAGGCCGCCGCGACATCCATCAGCGGCAAGTCCTCGCCGCGGTCCTCCTCCCAGATGCGCAAGGCGCGATTGAGCTGCCATTCGGCGTTCTGCGTCGTGCCGACGGCCGGCGCCGTCATGCTTTCGAAGCGGTGCGCGCCATAGTCGAAAGCGTGGATGCGGGCGAGTTGCTCCATGAATTGCGGCGCCAGTTTTTCGCGCAACTGCGGACCAAAATTGGTGCCGAGGCCGCTCACCATTCCGGTCGTCGTGGCCGTCGGCTTGGTCACGCCTTCGGCGAATTCATAGATCAGCGCCGGTTCGGGAAACCAGGCGCCGTCGCGATCCAGCCAGAACGGGCGCGGCACGGGAATAACGCCGGCAAAGGCGGCGAGGATCTCGTATTCGCGCAGACGGCTCGTCGTGTTGGAGCCTTCATTTGGATCCATCCTGACGACCATGCGCTCCGAACGCCGGCCGAGTTTCGGATCGGTCCAGTCCAGCCGGAAACCGAGCTGGATTTTCGAGACGCCGCCGGTGAACCAGCGCAGGTCTTCGAGCCTGTAGTCCTCGATCCCGAGGGCGGCCAGCATGCGCTCGACGCAGGCGCGCAGCTCGGCGATCGACTGCCGCCGATACTCCGGCCCCGCGCGCCGCTCGAGCTTGCGCACGAACAGCGCGTCGAGCTCCGGCTCCGTCGGATAAAGACGCCGCATCGAGGCGATGAAGTCCGGCGTGGGGCGATCCCCCAGCGCGAACCGATCCAGAGCTGCGCCCATCTTCTCTCCCGTCGCCGCGCCTCGCCGGGCCGGCCGGCGCCAGCAAATCACAAATAATGGCTCATGAGAAGGCTATTGCTTGCCGATCACGCCCGCCGCGCCATGACCGCGCGGCAACGGCGACCGCGCGCAAGGCTCACGCCATCGGCGAGAACGAGGCCGGGCTCAGGAAGACGCTTTCCTGATGCACGAGCCAGGGCAGAAGTCGCGGCACGAAGGCCTGCCAGTCCGGATCGGCGGCGAGTTTCGCCCGCTGCTCGGCCCGGTGGGCGAAGTCACGGTAGGCCCACAGGAAAACCACTGAATTGAGGACGCCCGATTCCTTGATCCAGCAGCCTTTCAACTCGGCGTAGCGGGTGATCACGGCGAGTCCGTTGGCCTCGTAGAATTTCAGCATGTCCGGCGCCTTGCCGGGCTGAACCTGGTAGGTGCGCTGTTCGAAGATCATCCGGCCTCCCGCAATCGTTGATTTTCATGTCGTCATTTGACGATTTGAGACTATCATGCCGGCATGATCGGGCAAGATTCGTGAAGCCGCGCTCGCAGCTCGTCAGCGGCCGGGCCGGGCGGCGCCTGTCGGCGGAAGGCGAGCATCGCCCGGCGCGCGGCACGCCGCGCCTCGATCCGCAGGCGCGCAAGGCGATGATCGTCGAAAAGGCCATCATCTTCTTCGCCGATTACGGCCTGACGGCGCAGACCCGGGCGCTCGCCGAATCGATGGGCGTGACGCAGCGGCTGCTCTATCGCTACTTCCCGTCCAAGACGGAGCTGTTGCGCGCGGTCTACGAGGCGGCGATCCTGGCGCCGTTCAAGGCGCTGTGGATGGTGCAGCTCAGCGACCGCAGCCTGCCGATCCGCGAGCGTCTGATCGGCTTTTACGGCGATTACAGCGCCAATCTGCTGACACGGCGCTGGCTGCGGCTGTTCCTCTACGCCTCGCTCGGCGAGACCGACATGGCGCATGACTACATCCAGGCGATCGTCGCCCGCCTGCTCGACCTGATCGCGGCGGAAACGGCGGCCGAGCTCGGCGTCGCGCTGCCGGACGATCCGGTTTTCGTGCGCGAGGCGGCCTGGGTGCTGCACGGCTCGATCTCGCACTACGCCATCCGTCAGCATGTCTACGGCGCCGCAAGCGGCCTGACCGCGCAGGACATCGTGCCGCTCAATGTCGACCTGTTCCTGGCCGGCTTCGCCGCCGCCATGCGCAGTCGCCCGGCCGCCGGCGGTCCGGTCGCCGTTGGGCCGGCCCTGCGCGACGAAGTCGTCAATTGACGATTTATGGCCGATCGTCTATGCGATGCTAGGGAGCCGCCGCATGCGCCGGCGCAATCGGGGGAGGCATTCGATGTCCGCTTCGTCACTTTCGCGCCGCGCCGTGCTGAAGAGCGCCGCCGCCCTGGCCGCCAGCGCCGCAGCGCCCGGCGCGGTCTTCGCCCAGTCCGGCGGGCCGCTCGCCTTCGCCACATGGTCGGCCGCGGTGGATCAGGTGAAGAGCCATCTCGCCGCCTTCGAGAAGGCGACCGGACTCAAGGTCGATTATTCCAATTCGCCCTGGGCGCAGTATCGCGAGGCGATGATCACCAAATTCGTCGGCAAGGCGCCGGTCGACGTGTTGTGGGTGTCCGATTCCTGGCTGCCGGAATTCGCCGACGCCGGCTGGCTCGCCCCCGTCGACGGCTACAAGACGCTGACCGCCTACAACGCCGACACCGACGCCTTCTCCGTCGACTCGATGATGCACAAGGGCAAGCAATACGGCATCACCTACTACACCGACTTCATGGGCTTCATCTACAACGAGGACATGCTGCAGAAGGCCGGCATCGCAGCGCCGCCGACGACATGGGCGGAGGTCGTCGAGATGTCGAAGACGATCAAGGCCAAGGGACTTTCGGAATATCCCATGCTCCTGTCGATGGCGCAGGAGAGCTGGCTGATCGAGTTCATGGCGGCGCTGGTCTATTCGCATGGCGGCCGCTTCACCGACGACAAGGGCGCGGCGGCGATGCAGAGCGCCGAGGGCGGCGCGGTCGCGGCCCTGCAATGGATCATCGACGCGGTGCAGAAGCACAAGATCGTTTCACCCGCCTGCGTCGAGACGGGCGAGCTCGCCGGCCTCAAGGCGTTCGGCGCGGGCCAGCACGCTTTCGGTCTCATTCCGAAATATCGCCTGCGCACGCTCAATGACCCGGCGCAGAGCCAGATCGCCGGCAAGGCGCAGATCGCGCTGATGCCGAAAGGCGGGCCGAAGGGAACGCATGCGACCGTCGGCTGGATGCGCTTCTACGGCATGACGCCGCGCGCCGCCGCCGATCCCGCCCGCGCCGAAGCCGCCGTCAAGCTGATGGAATGGTTCGGCGGCAAGGCGAACGGCGAATACACCTTCCAGAAGATGCTGTTCAAGGATGTCGGCGCCGGCTTCGGCGTGAAGTCGCTGTTCCAGGATCCCGAGATGCGCGCCGCCTACGCCAAGTATGGCGACATCAAGGTGATCGAGGCGCAGACCGCACTGGCGAAGAAGAAGGATGTCATCGCGCCCTGGTTCGGCGAATGGAACGACGTCAACGGCGCAGCCTGGCAGCAGGCGATCGGCGGCAAGATCACCGCCGAGGAGGCGCTGAAGCGCTCCGCCGCCAAGTGGGACCAGCTGAAAAAACAGGGCTGAGGACGACGCGGCCGCCGCGCGGCCGCGCACGTCTTCCTCCGCGACGAGGCGCGACGGAGCGATCATGACGCAGGCGGCCGTCCTTGCCCGCAGGCGCGAGCGCCTGCCCTTCAGCCATGACGAGCGGCGGGCTTGGCTGTTCCTCGCGCCCGTCGCGACGACGCTGCTTGTCGTCGCCGTCTTCCCGATCGTCTATTCGCTCTACATCAGCTTCTGGTCGATCAAGCTGACGCGGCCGCACCGCCAGCCCTTCGTCGGCCTCGACAACTACGCGCAGCTGCTCGCCGATCCGGAGTTTTGGCACGCGGTCGGGCGCACCACGAGTTTCACGGTCATGGCGGTGACGGCGATCTGCGTCATCGGCCTCGCCGTCGCGTTGCTGCTCAACGAGACCTTTCCGGGGCGCAAGGCGCTGCAGGCGCTGCTGCTCGTGCCCTGGGCCATTCCCTACGTCGCCAACGGCCTGATGTGGAAATGGATCTACGATTCGAGCTATGGCGCCCTGAACGGCCTGCTGTTCCAGCTCGATTTCATCGACAAGTACATGGTCTGGCTCGGCGACGCGAACAAGACGTTGCCGCTCATCGCCAACGCCTTCGTCTGGAAGGAAGTGCCGCTCGCCGCGCTGCTGCTGCTGGTGACGCTGAAGTCGATCCCCGCCGATCTCTACGCCGCCGCGCGCGTCGACGGCGCCGGCGCGCTGCAGCGATTCCTGCACGTCACGCTGCCGGCGCTGCGGCCCGGCTTCATGCTCGTGATCATCTACGAGACGATGACGGCGATCCGGCACTTCGACCTGTTCTTCATCCTCACCGAAGGCGGGCCGGGCGACGCCAGTCACGTGTTGTCCTGGCGCATCTATGTCGAGACGTTCCGCAACCTTTCGTTCGGAACCGGCGCGGCGATGTCCTACATCCTCGCCATCGTCACCTTCGCGCTCGCCTATGGCGTCATCCGCGCGCTCGGGCGGAACGTCCGATGAGCGCCGCTGGCCCCGCAGGCGCGACAGGCCATGTCGCGGGCGAGCGCCATCGCCGCCTGCGCATCGCCGCGTTGTGGATCGCCTCGCTGATCTTCGTCGGCTATGTCACCGCGCCGCTGGTCTGGCTCGTCTCCTCCTCCTTCCAGAGTGAACGCGAGATCACCTCGAAGCCGCCGCACTGGATCCCGCACGAACCGACCGTGCAGAATTTCGCGGCGATCTTCGCCGCGCCGAAAAAGGACGTGACCTACGAGACGCGCCGCGCCGCCGACCCGGCGAGCGGCGGCTTCATTCCCTCGACCGCCGCCAATCTTCTGCCGGCGATGGCCAATTCGCTGATCGTGGCGATCAGCGTCGTCATTCTCAATCTGCTGGTGGCGATCCCGGCGGCCTATGCGCTGGCCAAGATCCGCTTTCGCGGCCGCGACGCCTCGATCTATGCGATCCTGACGACGCGCGTCATTCCCGACATCGCGCTGGTGGTGCCGTTCTTCCTGTTCATCCGCAATCTCGGCCTGCTCGACACGCTCGCCTCGCTGATCATCACATATCTCGCTGTCACCGTGCCCTTCTCGGTCTTCATCCTGACCAACTATTTCGAAGGGCTGCCGGACGAACTCGACAAGGCGGCGCGGGTCGACGGCTGCTCGCGGCTGCAGACGCTGCTGCACGTCTATGTGCCGCTGTCGCTGCCCGCCATCGTCGCGGTGATCCTGTTCGCCTTCCTGGCGAGCTGGAACGAGTTCCTGCTGGCGCTGATGTTCACGCAGACGCCGAATTCGCAGACGCTGCCGATCATCGTCGCCTCGTTCACGTCCGACTTCACGATCAGCTTCTCCTTCATCAACGCCGCCGGCGTTCTGGCGATCATTCCGCCCGTGCTGATCGCCCTCCTCTTCGAGCGCTATCTCGTCTCCGGCCTCACCGCCGGCGCGGTGAAAGGCTGACCATGGCGTCCATCCGTTTCGACAAGGTCGGCAAGCGCTACGCCAACGGCTTCGTGGCGATCGAGAACCTCGATCTCGAGATCCGCGACCGCGAGTTTCTCGTGCTGCTCGGCCCCTCGGGCTGCGGCAAGTCGACGACGCTGAACATGATCGCCGGCCTCGAAGAGGTCACCTCCGGCAAGCTCTGCTTCGGCGACCAGCTCGTCAACGACATCCCGCCGGACCGGCGCGACGTCGCGATGGTGTTCCAGAGCTATGCGCTTTATCCCCACAAGACCGTCTACGAGAACATCGCCTTCGGTCTGCGCATGCGCCGCACGCCGCAGGCCGAGGTCGATGCGCGCGTTCGCTCGGCGGCGCAGAAGCTGGCGATCACCCATCTGCTCGACCGGCGCCCGAGCCAGCTCTCCGGCGGGCAGAGGCAGCGCGTGGCGCTCGGCCGCGCCATGGTGCGCCGACCCGCGGTCTTCCTGATGGACGAGCCGCTGTCCAATCTCGACGCCGCATTGCGCATCTCGATGCGCGCCGAAATCAAGCAACTGCACGAGGAGATGCAGACGACCTTCGTCTACGTGACGCATGACCAGGCCGAGGCGCTGACGCTCGCCGACAGGATCGTCGTGATGAACGACGGCGCCATCGAGCAGATCGGCACGCCGCACGACATCTACGAGAAACCGGCGACGATCTTCGTCGCCTCTTTTCTCGGCGCGCCGCCGATCAACACGCTGGACGGCGAGATCGGCGGCGCCTCGGGGCGACCGGTGTTTCGCTGCGGCGACGTCGCGCTCGCGCTGCCGCCCGCTATCGCCGCGCCGACCGGATCGAAGGCGACGCTCGGTCTGCGCGCCGAGGACGTGACGCTCGATCCCAAAGCGCAGGACGACGTCGCGATCGACGGCGTCGTCAATTCGATCCTGCCGATCGGATCGGACCAGTTCATCGGCATGAAGGTCGCCGGGCGCGAATTCTTTTTCCGTCTCGCGAAGGATCAGGCCTGCGCCATCGGCGATCGCGTGCGCCTCGCCGCGCTGACCAACCGCTTGCATGTGTTCGATGCGGCGAGCGGACGCTCGCTGGCGGGCGGTTGAACCATGAAGCCGGCGCCCTTCGCCTATCATCGCGCCGCCGACGCGACCGACGCGCTCGCCGTGATGGCCGGCGCGTCCGACGCCGCCTTCCTCTCCGGCGGCCAGAGCCTGGCGCCGATGCTCAATCTGCGCATGGCGCGCCCGGCGCTGCTCATCGACCTGAACGATTGCGCCGAGCTCAGCGGCGTAACCCTTGGCGACGGCGGCCTGCGCATCGGCGCACTGACCCGTCACCACCATCTGGCGACTGACGCGACCGTGCGCAGCCGTCATCCGCTGCTGGCCGAGGCGGCCGCGACGATCGGCAGCGATGCGATCCGCCGCCGCGGCACGCTCGGCGGCTCGCTGGCGCATGCTGATCCGGCCGCGCAACTGCCGCTGATCGCCACGCTGTGCGGCGCCGTCATCGCGCTGCAGAGCGCGCGGGGCGCGCGCATGATCGAGGCGGACGACTTCTTCGTCTCCGCGCTCGAGACGGCGCGCGAGCCGAACGAACTGGTCGTCGCCGCGACCTTCCCGGACCTTGCCCCGGCGACCGGCTGGGGCCTCGCGCAGCTCTGCAAGGTGGCGGGCGACTTCGCCGTCGCCTCGGCGGCCGCGACGCTGGCGCTGGACGGCGCCGGCGCGATCGTCGACGCGCGCCTCGCCGTCGGCGCGGTCTGCGACAGGCCGATGGCGCTGGACGCCGCCGGTCTGCGCGGCGCGCGGCCGGGGCCTGACGTTTTCGAGGATTTCGCCATGGCCGCCGTCGGCGCGCTGGACATCGCCGATGCGCCCGGGATCGACGCCGACGACCGGCGCGACCTCGCCGCGGCGATGATCGTCGAGGCGATGACGCGCGCTGCGGCGCGAGCGGGGAGGGCGGCGTGAAACGGGTTCCGGTGACGCTCGACGTCAATGGCGAGAGCCACGCGCTGTCGCTCGAGCCGCGCCGCCTGCTGTCCGACGCGCTGCGCGAGGAGTGCGGGTTGACCGGCGTGCATGTCGGCTGTGAGAACGGCGTCTGCGGCGCCTGCACGGTGCTGATCGACGGCGCGCCGGCGCGCGCCTGCCTGATCTTCGCCGTGCAGATGCAGGGCCACGCCATCGCCACGATCGAGAGCGTGGCGCGGGGCGGCGCGCTGTCGCCGTTACAGCAGGCGCTGCACGAGGAGCACGGGCTTCAGTGCGGCTTCTGCACGCCCGGTCTGGTCATGACCATGGAGGCTTGGCTGAAGGACAATCCCGATCCGGACGAGACGGCGATCCGCGCGGCGCTTTCCGGACATCTGTGCCGCTGCACCGGCTATCAGTCGATCGTCGCGGCGGTCAAACGTGCGGCGCGCATCGCGCGGGAGCGGGCATGAGCGGGTTTTCGAGCATCGGCAAGCGGCTGCTCCGCTTCGAAGACCGCCGCTTCCTGACAGGGCAGGGCGCCTATCTCGACGATATCGTTGCGCCGCGCTGTCTTCATGCGCACTTCCTGCGTTCGCCGCATGCGCATGCCCGCATCCGTGCGATCGACGCGCGGGAGGCGGCGTGGCTGCCCGGCGTGCGCGGCGTCTATCGCGGCGCCGATCTGGCGGCGATGGCCAAGCCCCTGCGCATGGCGCCGCCGATCGAGGGATTGAAGCCGACCGAGATCGCGCCGCTGCCGGTCGACAAGGTCCGCTTTCAGGGCGATCCCGTCGCCGTCATCCTGGCCGACGATCGTTACATCGCGGAAGACGCCGCCGAGCTGATCGCCGTCGATTACGAGCCGCTGCCGGCGGTGACGAGCTTTGCCGAGGCGCTGTCGCCCAGCGCGCCGAAGGTGGACGAGACGCTCGACGACAATCTTGTCGCGCATCAGAGTTTCGCGACGCCGGGCTGCGCCCGCGTCTTCGCCGAGGCGAGGCGCATCGTGACGCGCCGCTTCGTGCAGAACCGCGTCACGCATGCGCCCATCGAGACGCGCGGCTGCCTGGCGATCTGGGACGAGGGCCGCCAGCATCTGACTTTCCATGTCGGCAATCAGGCGCCGCATCCCTATCGCACGCAGCTGGCGGCGCGGCTCGGGCTGAGCGAGTCGCAGGTGACGGTGATCGCGCCGGACATCGGCGGCGCCTTCGGCCAGAAGATCGCGCTGTATCGCGAGGAGCTGGCCTGCGCAGCGCTGGCGCGGGCGACGCGTCGCCCGGTGCGCTGGCGCGAGGACAGGATGGAGAACCTCGCCGCGGCGAGCCATGCGCGCGAGGACGCCTGCGTCACCCGCGCGGCGATCGACGCGCAGGGCCGCATCCTGGCGCTCGACGTCGCCATCGAGGAGGATTTCGGCGCCTATTGCTTCTTCCCCGGCAACTATCTGGCGCGCGTCGTCGCGCTGATGACGCCGGGGCCCTATCGCATTCGGGACTACGCCTACGACGTGCGCGTCGCGCTCACCAACAAATGCGGCGCCGGGCCGATGCGCGCGCCGATGTCGATGACGAGCTGGATCATGGAAGGCACGCTGGACGCGATCGCTGCCGAGCTCGACGCGGATCCTGCCGATATCCGCCGCCTGAACATGATCGAGGCGCGCGAATTGCCGTACGTCACCGTGACCGACCAGCGGCTCGAGGACATCACGCCGCGCGAGACGCTCGAAGGCGCGCTGGCGCATCTCGATTATGCCGCGGCGCGGGCACGCCAGCGCGCCGATCGCGCGCGGGGGATCCTGCGTGGGCTCGGCATCTGCGTTGTCGTCGAATCGACCACCTATGGCTCGGCCTTCTACAAGTCGGCCGGCATCCCCGGCTCCGGTCACGAGACGGCGGTGGTGAAGGTCGAGCCGTCGGGCGCGGTCAACGCCGCCGTCGGCTTGATGGCGTCGGGTCAGGGCTATGAAACGGCGCTTGCCCAGGCCGTCGCCGAAGGGCTCGGCGTCGATCCGGCCACGGTGCGCCTGCAGATCGGCAATACCGACGTCGCCCCTTACGGCATGGGCAGCCGCGGCGCGCGCGGCGCCACCGCCGGCGGCGGCGTTCTTTATCTCGCGTCGCAGGCGCTGGGCGAAAAGATCAGGACCATCGCCGCGCGCGAGCTGGGGCTGAACGACATCGGCGAGCTGCGCCTCGCCGCGGGCCGCATCGAGCGGCGCCTCGCCGGCGCGTGGGAAGCGACGCGCCTGTCGCTGACCGATGTGGCGCGCATCGCCTATCTCGACCCGCTGCGCCTGCCGCCCGGTCTCGAGCCCGGCCTCGAGGTCCACAAGGCCTACGAGCCGCCGGCGATGACCTTCTCCAATGCGACGCATGTCTGCGAGGTCGTCGTCGACGCGCGCAGCGGACGCATCGCGATCGAGCGCTACATCGTCGCCGAGGATTGCGGCACGCCGCTCAATCCGATGCTGGTCGAAGGCCAGCAGATCGGCGCCGTGGCGATGGGTCTGTCAGGCTGCCTTTCCGAGCATGTCGTCTATGATCGCGACGGGCAGAACCTGTCCACCACCTTCGCGGACTATCATCTGGCCACCGCCGTCGAGATTCCGCATATCGAGATCGTGCCGATGCACACGCCGAACCGCTCGACGCCGGCCGGCGTCAAGGGCATGTCGGAAGGCGGCGTGATGGGCGCGATCGGCGCCCTCGCCAACGCCGTCGACGACGCCCTGCGCCCGCTCGGGATCAGGGCCGAGGCGCTGCCGCTGACGCCGATCGCCCTGCGCCGGTTGATCCGCACCGCGACACGAAGGAGCGCGCCATGAACATCGCCTTTCTGGGAACCGGCATCATGGGCGCGCCGATGGCCGCCAATCTCATCGCCAAGGGTTTCGCCGTCGCGGTCTACAACCGCAACGCCGCCAGGCTCGGCCCGCTTGTCGAGAAGGGCGCGCGCGCCTGCGCGACGATCGCGGAGGCCGTCGCCGGGGCGGACGTCGTCATCACCATGCTGGGCCTGCCGGGCGACGTCGAGGCGGTCTATCTCGGCGATGACGGCGTCATCGTCCATGCGCGCGCCGGCGCCGCGCTGATCGACATGACGACGTCGAGCCCGGCGCTGGCGCGGCGGATCGCCGAGGCTGCGACAGTGCGCGGCCTCGTGGCGCTCGATGCGCCCGTCTCCGGCGGCGAAATCGGCGCGATCAACGCCAAGCTGTCGATCATGGTCGGGGGCGACAGGGACGCCTTCGAACGCATGCGCCCGGTTTTCGAGGCGATGGGGACGAACATCAATCACCTCGGGCCGGCCGGCGCCGGCCAGCATTGCAAGCTCGTCAACCAGACGGTGATCGCCGGCACGATGCTCGGCGTCGCCGAGGGCGTCGCCTACGCCATGAAGAGCGGGCTCGATCCGGCCCAGGTGCTCGCCGCGATCGGAACCGGCGCGGCGGGCAGCTTCCTGCTCAACGGTCTCGGGCCGAAGATGGTCAGCGGCGATTTCGCCCCCGGCTTCATGATCGAGCACATCGCCAAGGACCTGCGCCTCGCCAGCGACGAGGCGGCCGGCATGGGCCTCGATCTCGAAGGGCTTTCGGTCGCGCTGCGCCGCTACGCCTCGCTGCGCGAGGCCGGCCGGGCGCGCGAGGGCACGCAGGCGCTGATCCGCAGCTATGTCTGACCCGGCGCGCGCCGCGCGTTCCTGTCTGCGGCACAAGTCGGTCAGCATGCGGGCGGCGGCCCGCAACGCTGTTTACAATCCATCGCGTTGTGATTGAATTTGAAGCCGAGCGGCGCACGCCCATGGCGCGCATCATGGCGCGACGCCGCGCCGGCAAGACAGGGAGCCCTCGCATGCCTCGACACGCCTCGCGTCGCGCCATTCTCGGCGGCGCCTTGACCGTCTCCATTGCGGCCGCGCTCGCCGGCTCGGCCCTTGCGCAAGGCGCCGGCGATCCGATCCGCAAGATCGTCATCATCACCGACACCCAGGGCGCCATGCCTCAGGCCTATCAGGCCGGCCAGCTGATCGCGCAGGAATGGCGCAAGCTCGGCCTCGACGTCGAAGCCCGGCCGATGGCGCGCCAGGCGCAGACCGATCTCGTCTGGTTCAACCGCGACAAATGGGACACGACGATGTGGCGCATGGTCGGGCGCCCCGAGCGCAGCGACCCCGACGAGATGACCTTCAACCTGTTCCACTCCTCGACCGCGCCGCGCGGCTTCAATTTCGTCGGCTACAACAGCCCGGACTATGACAAGGTCGCCGAACAGCAGCGCCAGACGCTCGACCCCACGGCAAGGCAGGCGCTGATCAAACAGGCGCAGGAAATCGTCAATCGCGACGCGCCCTATGCGTTCCTGCTGCATCCCAACACGTTGCAGGCCTTCAACCAGAACGTCTTCGATCCGGCCTCCATCGTCGTGCAGAAGGGCGTCGGCATCCGCAATTTCTGGACCTTCATCGGCGCCGCGCCGAAAGGCGCCCAGAAGGCGATGATCATCAATTCGGGCACGGCCTTGCAGGCGATCCATCCGCTCTACATCGCCGGCGCGCCGGACAGCTGGATGAACGAACTGATCTGGGACCGGCTGGTCCGCATCGGCCCCGACGGCCTGCCGCGGCCATGGGCGGCCGAGAGCTTCAAATTCGTCGACGACAAGACGGTGGACATCGTCATCCGCGGCGACATGAAGTTCCACGACGGCAAGCCGGTGACGATCGACGACGTCATCTTCTCCTACGAGGCGCCGCTGAAAACCGACAAGTCGCCGATGTTCAAGCCTTTCGTCACGGACATCGATCGCATCGAGAAGACCGGCGACCGTTCGCTGCGCATGCATCTCAAGCGCGCCAACGCCGCCTTTGCGACGACGGCCCTCGGTCGCGTCTTCATCGTGCCCAGGCATGTCTGGGAGCCGCATCTCAAGAGCCTCGAAGGCAAGCCCGACACGCTGGAGGCGATCCGCGATCCGGCCAATGTCGGCTCCGGGCCGTTCAAGCAGGTGCGCGCGCGACTCAACGAGGAGATCGTCATCGAGCGTCACGCCGAGCACTGGGCGGCGCCGAAGGTCGATCGCGTCGTGCTCCGCGTCATCCCGAACGCCGAGGCGGTGGTCGGCATGTTGCGTTCGGGCGAGATCAATCTCCTGTCCGAATATGGCGGCGATCCCGACGTGCTCGACAAGCTCGCCAAGGACAACGCGGCGATCAAGCTGACGCAGGTCACCGATGTCGGCATCGAGTTCCTCGCCTTCAACAACCGCCGTCCGCCGTTCGACGACGTTGCGTTCCGCAACGCGCTGTCTGCGGCGATCGATCGCAACGTGATCGTCCAGGCGGCGTGGAACGGCTATGCCGTGCGCTCGGTCAGCCATGTCTCGCCGGCGATCGAATTCTGGCACGCCAGGGACGTGAAGGCGCCGCCGACCGGACTCGACGTCGCCAAGTCGATCCTCGACAAGGCGGGCTACAAGGTCGAGGGCGGCAAGCTGCGCTATCCCGCCGGCAAGAAGGAGGCGTTGCAGCCGCCGGGCTGACCGCGGGCTGACGGGCGCGATCCGCCAAGGGGGGCGACGGCGCGATGAGCTATGTGCTGCGTCGGCTGGCCCACAGCCTCTTCGTGCTGTGGGCCGTCGTCACCATTCTCTTCCTGATGTTCCGGCTGATGCCGGGCAATCCGCTCGCCGCCTACATCAACGAGCAGCTCAACGAGGAGGATCAGCGCCAGATCATGGCGCAGTTCGGCCTCGACCGGCCGCTGTACCAGCAATACGCGATCTATCTGTGGAACCTGCTGCAGGGCAATCTCGGCATGTCCTTCTTCCGGCGCGAGCCGGTCTGGGACGTGATCGTCTCGGCGCTGCCGAACACGCTGATCCTGACCACGACAGGGCTGCTCGTCGCCTATCTATTCGGCGTGCTCGCCGGCGCCTGGCTGGCGACGAAGCGCGGCACGCTGGCCGAAGGCGTCATTGTGCCAGCTGCGCTGGCGACGCGCGCGGCGCCGGAGTTCTGGATCGGCATGATTCTGCTGACGCTGTTCGCTTTCACCCTCGGCTGGTTTCCCTCGGGCGGCGCCAACAGCGCCGGCGCAGCCTACGCCAGCGAATGGGATCGCATCTTCTCGATCGATTTCGCCCGGCATCTGTTCCTGCCGGCGCTGACGCTGGCGCTCTATCTGCAGGGCCTGCCGCTCCTGCTGATGCGCTCGACGATGCTCGAAATCCTGCATGACGAGTTCATCACCATGGCGCGGATCAAGGGCCTGTCGCCCTGGCGGATCACCTTGCGACATGCGGCGCGCAACGCCCTGCTGCCGGTGGTGACCGCCTTTGCGCTCGGTCTCGGCGCGACGCTCGGCGGCAATGTCGTGGTCGAGACCGTCTTCTCCTGGCCCGGACTCGGCCGGCTGCTCGTCGGCGCGGTGGCGCAGAGCGACTACCCGCTGGCGCAGGGCGCGTTTTTCCTGATCAGTCTGGTGCTGATCAGTCTCAATCTGCTCGTCGACCTCATCTATGGCTGGCTCGATCCGCGAGTGTCGCATGACTGACGCGAGCCAGACCCGCCTCGCCCGGCCGGGCGCGAGCCGACTCTGGTCGGCGGCGCGGAGCATCCTGCGCGATCCTTTCGCCGTCGCCGCATTGGCGATCTATCTGGCGCTGACGCTGATGGCGATCTTCGCCGACGAATTGCGCACGCATGATCCGACGCAGATCCTGTTCCGCGCCAATGGCCGCGTCGCCGCCAATCAGCCGCCAGGCGAGGCGTTCCTGCTCGGCACCACCAATCTCGGGCGCGACATCTATTCGCAATTGATCGCCGGTTCGCGCAACGCGCTGATGGTCGGCGTCACGGCGGCGATCTCGGTCGCCGCGATCGGCACGCTGGTCGGTCTGCTCGCCGGCTATTTCGGCGGCCGCGTCGACGCTTTTCTGATGCGGCTCGCCGATGTCGCGCTCGCTATCCCGTTCCTGCCCTTCGTCATCGTCCTGTCGGGCTTCCTGCGCGCCAACACCTGGAATGTCGTGATCGCAGTGGCGCTGCTGCTCTGGCCGAACACGGCGCGCGTCATCCGCGCCCAGGTGCTGACGCTGAAGGGCCGCGCCTATGTCGAGGCGGCGCGCGTCACCGGCGCGTCCGACATGCGCATCCTCTTCGTGCATGTCGCGCCGAACATTCTGCCGCTCACCTTTCTCTACGGTTCGGTGGCGATCGGCTGGGCGATCCTGACCGAAGCGGCGGTGAGCTTCGTCGGGTTCGGCGATCCCTCGCGCATCTCCTGGGGCTTCATGCTGCAGGACGCCTTCGTCTCGCAGGCGCTCTCGCGCGGCAGCTGGAACTGGTTCCTGCCGCCGGGCCTTGCGATCATCGCGGTGGTGATCGCCGGCTTCCTGCTGGCGCGCGGCGCCGAGGAAGTCCTGTTCCCGAAGTTGAGGAGCTGAGCTTGGACGCGGCGCTGCGGATCGAGAACCTGTCGATCGAGTACCGCACTGCGCGCGGCCTCGTGCGGGCCGTCGACGGCGTCAGCTTCGTCGTGCCGCAGGGCGCGATCGTCGGCCTCGTCGGCGAGTCCGGCTGCGGCAAGACGACGGTGGCGCGCGCCATCACCGGCGTCATGCATCAGAACGCGCGCTTTGCCGGCGGCCGCATCGTTTTCAAGGGCGAGGATCTGATCGCCGGCCCGCCCGGCCGATGGCTCGAGCGGCGCTGGCGCGACATTTCCTTCATTCCGCAAAGCGCCATGAACTCGCTCGATCCGGTCTATCGGATCGGCGCGCAGATTGCCGAAGTGCTGATCCACCGCGGCGACCGCAGCCGCGCCGCCGCGCAGACGCGGGCGCGCGAGTTGTTCGACATGGTCGGGCTCAACCCTGCGCGGCTCGACGACTATCCGCACCAGTTTTCCGGCGGCATGCGCCAGCGCGTGGCGATCGCGCTCGCCCTCGCTCTGGAGCCCTCGCTCGTCATCGCGGATGAACCGGTGACCGCGCTCGACGTCATCGTCCAGCGCCAGATTCTCGATGTCATTCGCGAGCTGCAACGCAAGCTCGCTTTGTCGATGATCCTCGTCACGCACGACATCAGCGTCGTCGCCTATCTCGCCGACAGCATTGTCGCGATGTATGCCGGCCGCGTCGTCGAGACCGGCGCGACCGCCGATCTGCTGGAGCGCCCGCGCCATCCCTACATGATGGGGCTGACCAACGCTTTTCCCGATCTCGACGCCGCGGCGCGCGAGCTGGTTCCCATCGACGGCAGCCCGCCGGACCTTCTGGATCCGCCGCCCGGCTGCCGCTTCGCGCCGCGCTGCCCCTTCGCCCTGCCGCGCTGCGCTGAAGAGGCGCCGCACGCCGACCACCTGTCGCCGGATACGAGCGTCGCCTGCCACCGCGCCGGCGAGGCCGCCGCCCTTCGCGCGCTGGCGCAGGCGCCCGCCACATGGGCGCGGGCATGACGGCGCCGACGCCGCTGATCGAGGCGCGCGGCCTCGTCAAGCGCTTCGCGCCGCCGGCGCGGCTGGCGCAGTTCTTCGGCAAGGCGCGCGCGCCCACACACGCTGTCGATGGCGTCGATCTTTCCATCAGCCGCGGCGAGAGCGTCGGGCTGCTCGGCGAGTCGGGCTGCGGCAAGACGACGACCGGCCGCCTGTTGCTGAAGCTCATCGAGCCGAGCGAGGGCGACATCAGCTTCGACGGCGCGCCGCTGGCGAGGCTCGCCGGCCCTTCGCTGATCGCCTTCCGCAAGCGCGCGCAGCTCGTCTTCCAGAATCCGTTCGACGCGCTCAATCCACGCTTCACCATCGAGCGCGCCCTCGCCGAGCCGCTGGTCAATACCGGCGTCGAGAGCGCCGCGCATCGCGCCCGGATCGAGAAGGCGCTGACGCAGGTCCGCCTGCCGCCGCTCGCCCGCTTCGAGGGCCTGTATCCGCATCAGCTCAGCGGCGGACAGTTGCAGCGGATCGTGCTCGCCCGCGCGCTGGTGCTCGAGCCCGCGTTCATCGTCGCCGACGAACCGGTGTCGATGCTCGATGTTTCGGTGCGCGCCGGCGTGCTCAACGTCATGCGCGAGGTGCGCTCGAAGCTGGGTCTGGCCGCGCTCTACATCTCGCACGATCTGGCGCTCGTCCGCTATGTCTGCTCGCGCACGCTGGTGATGTATCTCGGCCGCATTGTCGAGGAGGGCGACACGGTCGACCTCCTGAAGTCCCCGCAGCATCCCTATACGCGCGCGCTGATGGCGGCGGTGCCGACGCCGCGCGTCGACCAGTCGCGCGCGCCGCTGCCGATCATCGGCAACGTGTCCGACGCAGGCGGCCGGCCGAAGGGCTGCGCCTTCCGCGATCGATGCCCGCTCGCCGTCCAGCGTTGCGCGGAGGAACAGCCTGTCTTGCGCGCAGTCGCCCCTGGCCGACGCGTCGCCTGCCATCTGGTTTGACCGAGCCCGAGAGGACAACGCCATGAAGACGCACAAGGCGCTGCTGAACGACATCAGTCTCGACGCGCCATGGGAACTGGTCGAAACCTTCGCCAGGACGCCGCGCTGGAAGCCCGCCGACGTCAACAAGGGCGCCGACATGATCGTGCGCCGGCTGAGGAAGCTCGGCGCGCCCGTGACGGTGCACGAGCCCGAGATTTATCTGTCGATCCCCTATGACGCTTCGGTGACGGCGTGCGGCCGCGTGATGCGCGCCAAGCCGCCGGCCTATTGCGTGCCGACCAGCGGAACGACGGCGGAAGTCGCCTATGTGCCGGCCGCCTATTCGAAGTCGATCGGCAAACTGTTCCACCGCAACCAGACCGTCACCGACATGTCGCGGCTCAGAGGCCGCATCGCCGTGTCGGAAGGTTTTGCCTTTCCGCAGAAGATTCGCGAATTCGAACTCGCCGGCGCCGTGGGCGTCATCGCGGTCAATCCCGGCGTCGATGTGCATTGGGGCATCTGCACCTCCATCTGGGGCACGCCCGATCTCGACGATCTGCCGCGCAAGCCCGGCATTCCGGTCGTCGCCGTCAACAATCCAGATGGAAGGGACATCATCAAACTTGCCGGCACAGCCGAGACGGTGACGATCGCCGCCCATCTCGAGGAGGGCTGGTACAGGCAGAAGGTTCCTGTCGTCGAAATCCGCGGCGCGGTCGAACCGGAGAAGTTCGTTCTGCTGCACGGACACTACGATTCCTGGGATGTCGGCGTCGGCGACAACGCGACCGGCGATGCGACCATGCTCGAGATCGCGCGCGTGCTCGCCGCCCATGCAGGCAGGCTCAGACGTTCGGTGCGGATCGCCTGGTGGCCGGGCCATTCCACCGGGCGCTATGCCGGCTCGACCTGGTTCGCCGATCACTTCGCGCTCGATCTCGACGCCAATTGCGTCGCGCAGATCAATTGCGACAGTCCTGGCTGCCGCTGGGCGACCGAGTTCAAGGATGTCTCCTGGATGAAGGAGACGGAAGCCTACGCCAGGGCGGTGATCAAGGCCGTCTGTGGGCTCGACGGCCATGGCGAGCGGCCGCATCGGGCGGGCGACTACTCGTTCAACAATATCGGCCTGTCGAGCCTTCTGATGCTGTCCTCGACGATGCCCGACGCGTTGCGCGCCAAGAAGGGCTACTACACGGTCGGCGGCTGCGGCGGCAACATCGCCTGGCACACCGAGAACGACACGCTGGAGATCGCCGATCGCGACATTCTCCTGCGCGACATCAAGGTCTATTGCGAGATGGTCGCCGGCATCGCCGACGCCGAGATCCTGCCGTTCGACTGGCGCGCCCAGATCGCCGAATTCGGCGACACGATCGCCGCCTATCAGAAGGCGGCGGGCAAGGCGTTCGACCTGACGCCCGCGGCCGAAGCGACCGCGGCGCTCGGCGAGCGGCTCGAGACCTTCTACAAGGCGACGCAGCGCGGCAAGGTGAAACCCGCCGCCGCCAACGCCGTGATCCAGCGCCTCGCGCGCATTCTCGTGCCGATCAACTACACGACGACGCCGCGATTCCGCCATGATCCGGCGACGCCGGTGCCGGCGCTGCCGACGCTCGCGCCGGCGACGCAGCTCAAGGGGCTCGACAAGACGCGCCTCGGCTTCGCCCGCACCCAGCTTGTGCGTGGACAAAATCGCTATATCGCGGCCTTGCGCGACGCGGAGACGATCGTCGCCGCCGCGCTCGCCGGCTGACGGAGAACGATCATGGCCCTGACAGAGAACGAACGCGCGGTTCTTTCCGACATCTCGCTCGATGCGCCGTGGGATCTCGTCGTGACCTACGCGAAGATGCATCGCTGGCGGCCCGAGGACGTCAACAAGGGCGCCGATGCGCTCGGCCGACGGTTGAAGAAACTCGGCGTGCCGTTCGAGATGCACAAGCCGACGATCTATCTGTCGATCCCGCTCGACGCATCGGTGAAGCTCGGCCGCAAGACGTTCCGCGCCAAGCCGCCGTCGATGTCGCTGTCGGCGCCCGGCGGCGTCTCCGGCCCGCTCGTCTATCTCGACGCGGACGAAGAGAAGTTCCGCTCCTACACGCGCGATCCGAAGGAAATCTTCAAGGACGGCGGCGCCGACGGGCCGAGTCGTGTCGGCGGGAAGATCGCGGTGCTGAACGGATTCGCCAATCCCGGCACATGTTCGCTGCTGGAGGAGTGGGGCGCGCGGGCCGTCATCGCCGTCAATCCCGGCGTCGACATTCACTGGGGCACCTGCACGACGATCTGGGGCTCGCCCGATCTCGACGATCTGCCGCGCAAGCCGAAGATTCCCGTCGTGGCCGTCTCCAATCCCGATGGCCAGCATCTCATCGCTGCGGCGAAGACCGGGCAGACGGCGAAAGTCGCCGCCGAGATGCTCGAGGGCTGGTTCATGCAGAAAGTGCCGGTGGTCACGATCCCCGGCGCCGTCGAGCCGGAGCGTTTCGTGCTCGTGCATGGCCACTACGACTCATGGGAAGTCGGCGTCGGCGACAACGCCACCGGAGATGCGACTCTGCTCGAGCTTGCGCGCGTGCTGCACAAGAATCGCAGCAAGCTGCGGCGCTCGGTGCGCATCGCCTGGTGGCCGGGACATTCCACCGGCCGTTATGCCGGGTCGACCTGGTTCGCGGATCATTTCGCCGAGGATCTCGACGAAGCCTGCGTCGCGCAGATCAATTGCGATTCGCCCGGCTGCCGCTGGGCGACGAGCTATCATCAGACGACCTGCATGCCCGAGGCGCGCGACCATGTCGCCGACATCATCACGGAAATCGCCGGTCTGCCGCCGAAATTCAAGCGGCCGAACCAGGCCGGCGACTACTCCTTCAACAATATCGGCATCTCGAGCTACTACATGCTGTCCTCGACAATGCCGGACGATCTCCGGGCGCAGAAGAACTATTATGCAGTGTCGGGCTGCGGCGGCAACATCGCCTGGCACACAGAAAACGACACGCTGGAGATCGCCGACAAGAACGTGCTGATGACAGACATGCGCATCTATCTCCTGTCGGTGCTGCGCCACGCCAACGCCAGCTATCTGCCGGTCGACTGGCGCGCCGCGATCGCCGAATTTCTGGCGACGATCGGCGCCTACCAGAAGGCGGCGGGCAAGAACTTCGATCTGTCGCCGGCGCGGCAGGCGACGGAGCGCCTCGGCGCGCGGCTCGACGCGCTCTATGCGCGCATCGCCAGGAAGACGATCGACGAGGCGCGCGCCAACGAGGCGCTGATGCGGCTGGCGCGCGTGCTGGTGCCGATCAACTTCACCCAGCAGCCGCGCTTCCGGCATGATCCCGCCTATGCCTGTCCGCCGCTGCCGACGCTTGCGTCTGTGCGCGATATCGCCAGCGCAGGGCCCGAGCGAACCGGATTCGTGAAGACGCAAGCCATGCGCGGCCAGAACCGCTATCTCGGCGCGCTGCGCGAGGCGACGCGCCTCGTCGACGCCGCGCTGGCGTGAAACGAAGATGCAGGACATGCGCGCGGTCTTCTACGAGCGCTGCGGCCCGGCCGCTGAGGTCTTGCGTCTCGGTGCGACGCCGAGCCCGGCCCCGGGGCCGAATGAGGCGCTCGTGCGCGTGCATGTCTCGGGCGTCAATCCGCATGACGTCAAGAAGCGGGCGGGCTGGCTGACGCAGGAGTTGCCGGCGCCGCGCGTCATTCCGCATTCGGACGGCGCCGGCGTCATCGTCGAGGCCGGGCCCGGCGTCGCGCGCGAGCGCATCGGCGAGCGCGTGTGGATCATGCATGCCTCGGATCAACGCCCCGGCGCCGGCGCGGCGGCCGATCTCGTCGTCGTGCATTGCGATCACGCGGTGCGCCTGCCCGAGGGCGTCGGCTTCGATGTCGGCGCCTGTCTCGGCGTGCCGTTCCTGACGGCGCATGACGCCGTGCTGCGCGACGGGCCGGTGACCGGACAGACGGTGCTGGTGCAGGGCGGCGCCGGCGCTGTCGCGGGCTACGCGATCCAGCTCTGCGTCTGGAATGGCGCGCGCGTCATCGCCACCGTGAGTTCGCCGCAGAAAGCCGCGCACGCCCGCGCGCTCGGCGCCGACATGACGATCGACTATACGCGCGAAGATGTCGTCGCAGCGGTTATGGAGCAGACACGCGGGCGCGGCGTCGATCGCATCGTCGAGGTCGATTTCGGCGCAAATCTCGTCGCCGATCATGCCGTCATTCGGCCCTGCGGCGTCGTCGCCAGCTATTCCTCGAGCCGCGTGCGCGAGCCGACGCTTCCCTACTACGCTTTCGCGCGCAAGGGCGTCACGCTGCATTTCGTGCAGGGCATGCTCCTGACGCATGAGCGCGCCGGGGCCGGGATTCGCGACGCGACCGCGCTGCTCGAGCGCGGCCGCCTCGTTCATCCGATAGCGCGGACGTTTCCGCTGGCCGAGACCGCGGCGGCGCATGAGCTGCAGGAAGGCGGCGTCGCGATCGGCAAGATTCTCGTCGCCAACGATCTCTGATCCGCCGCGTTCAGACGCGCATCCTGCCGAGTTCGGCGAGCAGCGCCGCGCCGCTGCGAATGCCGTTGTGGAAGCAGTCGAGCGACAGATTCTCGTTCGGCGCGTGATTGGCCTCGTCGGCGTTGGCGTAGGGCGTGCCGAAGGCCGGCAGTCCGAGGATCTTGGTGAAGACATAGTCCGGCAGGCTGCCGCCGAGCGCGGGGAAGAGCAGGGGCTCGACGCCGAAGCCGGCGCGCATGGCGGCGACCACCGCGGGCGCGAAGCGTGACTCGAACGGCGTCTTCGACGGCAGCATGCCGCCCTGCGCAACGAACTCCACCTCCGGCGCGTGTCGTGCGACATGCGCCGCGACCTTCTCGAACACCTGCTGCGGCGTCATCGCCTCGACGAGTCTAATGTCGCATTTCGCGATCGCCTCGGCCGGCAGCACCGTCTTGCTCCCCGCCCCGCCATAGCCGCCATGCAGGCCGTTGATCGTCAGCGTCGGATGGAACATCAGCCGGTCGTAGAACGGTCGAGCGGCCGGCGCGTCGAGGCGAGCGACGCCGATCTCCTGCATGGCGCCGGCAAGATCGAGCGGCAGCGCGGCGGCGGCGCGGCGCTCCGCCTCGCTCGGGGCGACGATCGGATCGTGCAGCCCCTCGATGGTGATCTCGCCGGCGGCATTCTTCATCGTCGCGAGCAGATGCACGAGCGTCCAGATGGCGTTCGGCGCGACGCCGCCGAAATTGCCCGAATGCATGTCGCGCTTCGCCGTTCGGGCGCGCAGCTCGAAGGAGGCGACGCCGCGCACGCCGAAATTGACGACCGGCGCGCCCGAGCGATGCAAAGGTCCATCTGCGGTGACGACGAGATCGGCCTGCAACTTGTCGGCATGTTGGCGGACGAAATCCGCGATATGCGGGCTGCCGATCTCCTCCTCGCCCTCCAGCAGCACGATGACGTTGCAGGGCAAGGCGCCATGCACGGCGAGGTGCGCCTCGATCGCCATCAGCTGGGCGAAGTGCTGGCCCTTGTTGTCACCGATGCCGCGCGCATAGATGCGCCCGTCGCGGATCGTCGGCTCGAAGGGCGGGCTCAGCCACTGATCCAGCGGATCGGGCGGCTGCACGTCGTAGTGGCCGTAGAGAATCACCGTCGGCGCGCCGGGCCGGTCGGTTCTGCGCCCGAGGATCATCGGGTGGCGCGCCGTCGGCAGCGCCTGCGCCTCGAGGCCGAGCGCGCCCAGCATGTCGAGCAGCAACGCGCCGACCTCGGCGATGCCGATGTTCTGCGCGCTGATGCTGGGATGGCGGACATAGTCCATCACCCGCCGCACATAGTCGTCCCGGCGCGCGTCGATATGGGCGAGGACGCGGGCCAGAGCCTGATCGTCCGTCTGCGTCTCGCTCATGCGCGCATTCCCTCGGCGGAGGATTCATCGACGAGCAGCAGCGCGCCGTTGGCCATCACCTCGGCCCGCCAGCCGGCGTGAACCAGCGTCGTGGCGTCGAGCTGCGTGACGATCGCCGGCCCGGTGAAGCGATCGCCGGCGCCGAGCGTTGCGCGATCATACACCGGCGCCGCGATGCGACGGCCTTCGACGAACATCGGATGCGTCGCTGCGGGACGCGCGCCAGCGCCGCGCGGCGCGGTCTGACGCGGCGGCGCGCCGACCGCGCCGACCGCCTCGACGCGCAACGTGACGCATTCGATCGGCGCGTCGAGCGTGAAGCCATAGAGCCCGCGATGTTGCGTCTCGAACGCCGACTCGAGCGCGGCGGCCTCGTCGCGCCAGGGCGTCGCCACCTCGCCGCCCTGGCCGCGATAGCGCATCAGCGCGGCGCGCGCGAAGCTGCGGCGTGCGGCGGGAATGCGCTCGGCCTCGAGCCAGGCCTCGGCCTTCGCCTCGAGTTCGGCGAAGATCGCATGCGCCGCGCCCATGTCGACGACGTCGGCCTGCGCCAGCGTGCGGGCGAATTCGGCCTTGATGTCGGCGGCCAGCAGCCCGTCGGCGCAGAGCACGCCGGGCGCGACCGGAATCAGAACCCGCGAGACGCCGAGCAGGCGCGCCAGCGCGCAGCCGTGCAAGGGGCCTGCGCCGCCGAACGGCGTCAGCGTGAAGTCGGCCGGATTTCGTCCGCGCTCGACGGAGACGACGCGCAAGGCGCCCATCATGTTGTTGTCGACGATGGCGAGGACGCCCTGCGCCGCCGCCTCCACCGACAGGCCCAGCGGCCGCGCGATCGTCTCCTCGACGACGCGTCGCGAGGCCTCCGCATCGAGCCGCATGCGGCCGCCGAGCAGGCTCGCCGGCAGATGGCCGAGAACGACATGCGCGTCGGTGACCGTGGAGAGCGCGCCGCCGCGCCCGTAGCAGGCCGGACCCGGATCGGCGCCGGCGCTCTCCGGCCCGACGACGAGCGCGCCGTCGCGCAGGCGCGCGATCGAGCCGCCGCCGGCGCCGATCGTCACCATGTCGAGCATCGGCAGAGGCAGCGGCCAACCGCCGACATGCCCGCTCTGGGTGAGGCCGATGCGACCTTTCTCGATCAGGCAGATGTCGGCGCTGGTGCCGCCGATGTCGACGGTGATCAGGTTGTCGACGCCACACTCGGCAGCCGCCTCGCGCGCGCCGACGACGCCGGCGGCGGGACCGGACAGGGCGGTGGTGATCGCCGCCTCGCGGATGCGCGCCGCGCCCGCCACGCCGCCATTCGACTGCATCAGCAAGAGCGGCGCATCGACCTTCAGATCGGCGAGCCGTTGCTCGAGACGCGCGATATAGGTCGCGACGCCCGGCGTCACGACGGCGTTCAGCGCGGTGGCGAGCGAGCGCTCGAACTCGCGCACGACCGGCAGAACGTCGCTCGATGCGGTGACGGCGACGCCCGGCAACTCCTGCGCGAGAATTTCGGCCGTCCGCCGTTCATGCGACGGATTGGCGTAGGCGTGCAGCAGGCACACCGCCACCGCCGACACGCCGAGCGCCCGACAGCGCGCGGCGGCGGCGCGCACGCTCGCCTCGTCGAGCGGCGTCAACACGGCCCCGCCGGCGGCGACGCGCTCGCGCACCTCGAACACGCGCGAGGCCGGCACGGGGCGCGGCGGCTTCACCCAGGCGTAAAGATTGGCGCGGCGCGGAATGTCCTGCCGGCCGATGGTGAGAACGTGACGAAAGCCTGCGGTGGTGATCAGCGCCGCCGCGGCGCCCTTGTTCTCGAGGATCATGTTGGTCGCGACCGTCGTGCCGTGCAGCACGCGGCCGAGCGCGGCGGCCTCGCGTCCTGCGGCGCGCAGCGCGAGCTCCACGCCGGCGAGGAAGGCCTGCGAGGGGTCGGACGGAACGCTCGGCGTCTTGGCGCGCCAGACGCGACCGCTGGCGTCGTCGCGCAGCGCCACGTCGGTGAAGGTGCCGCCGATGTCGACGGCGACGGTCAGCGCCGCCTCAGAGGAGTTCGTCGACATAACTGCCCCGATGGAAGGCCTTTGCCGCGGGCCGGACGCGGCGCAGCGCCGCCGTTCCGGCCGGATCGAGCGCATCGTCGACGATGGCGACGCCGTAGTCGCGGCGCGCCGCCTCGAGGCTGACGAAGCCGCCGCGCACATCCTCCAGCACCTCGTCGGGCGGGCGGTCGAAAGGATGGCCGTGACCACCGCCGCCGCCCGTGACGATCCTGAGAATGTCGCCATGGCGCAGCTTGTGCCCGTCCGACAGCGGCGGCAGGCGCCGCTCGTCGGGCGCGCCCGGATTGACCGTGGCCGAGCCGACGCCGCCGCAAAGGCCGCCGGCGATGCCCCAGGGCGGATTCTTCACGCTGTCGATGCGGATGGCGAGCAGCGCCTCCTCGGCGAGGATTTCATACTCGCGCACGATGCCGCAGCCGCCGCGGCGCCGGCCGGGCCCGCCCGAATCGATCGCCACCGCATATTCGCGCAGCCGCACCGGATAGCCCTGTTCGAGAAACTCGACCGGATAGTTCTCCTGCGCGACGAAATAGACCGCGTCGATGCCGTCGGCGAAGGGCCGCGCGCCATAGCCGACGCCGATGCCATCCGCCAGCAGGAACGGCTGCAGAGCGCCCTGCGCGGTGCGGAACACGCCGCGCATGATGGTGATCACATAGGCCGAATGCGCCGCCGGCGCGCCGCCGCCGGCGACATTGACGAGGCCGTTCAACGCCGCGAGCACGCGCATCATAGTGAGGCCGCGCATGCCGAGCGGAGCGGGAAAGCGCGGCCACAGCAGCGAACCTTCGCGCAACAGAACCTCGTCGAGCGCCTGCGGCCCGCCGGCGTTGCACACCTGCGCCGGATCGCCGCCGAGATAATAGAGACCGAGCGCCATGCCCGGCACGCCGGGATTCATCAGGAAATTGACCGGCCCGAACGACTGGTCGTCGGTCTGCGTCGCGTCGAAGACGAAGCGATCCTCGCCATTCGCCTGTCGCGTCCGCGTCAGCGCCAGACGCAGCTTGAAGGGTCCGGCGCCGTGCCCGTCCGAATCGATCGCGTCGGTGAAGCGGTGCGTGCCGTAATCGAAGGTCGCGGCCAGACGCTGGCGCACGACGCCGCGGGTGCGCGCCAGAAGGCGCGCCAGCGCGTCGCCGAACGTCGACACGCCGAAGCGCCGCACGATCTCCTCGACGCGCCGGACGCCGAGTTCGACGCTCGCCATCAGCGCCTTCATGTCGCCGAGGCTCTGCTGCGGATAGCGCGAATTGCGGTGGAAGATCGCCAGCGCCGCCTCGTTGGTCGCGCCGGCGTCGATCAGCCTGGTCGGCGGCACGATGATGCCTTCATGCATGATGTCGGTGGCGTCGGGGCTGATCGACCCCGGCCGCAGCCCGCCGATGTCGGCGAAATGCGCCCAGGCCATGACGAAGGCGACGCGCGCCCCGTCGCAGAACACCGGCGCGATCAGCACCTGATCGTTGGAATGCGACACCGCCCCGCGCGAGCCGTAGCAGTCATTGTACCAATAGACGTCGCCGGGGCGCATCGAGGCGGCGGGGAAACGCGCCAGCACCGGGCCGGTCATGTCGCCGAACACCGGCACCATCGAGCCGACCGCCATCACCCCGTCGGCGTCGAACAGGCCGGTGTAGAAATCCTTTTTCTCGCGGATGAAGGCGGAGATGGCGGTGCGCTCGATCAGCGCCTCCATCTCGCTCTGCGCCGCGCCGATCGCGCCGCGGATGATCTCGAGCGTCACCGGATCGCCGGTCGCCGATCCTCGCGGACGCTCGCCCGCCGGCGCGCCGACGCTCACAGCTTCGTGCATTGAGAACCCCTCGTCGGCGCGAGGATGGCCTGCGGCGGGGCGGCTGTCGAGTGGCCCGGATTGCGCCGGACGAGGCGCAGGCATGCGCCCGGCGCGAGCGCTCCGCCCGGTCAGCGGCGCATCACTGAAGCGTCAGCGCCGGGATGTAGGAGAAGGCGAGGAGGATCGCCAGCGCCATGGCGTAGAAGGGCGCGAGCTCCTTCGTCGTCTCGATGATCTTCGTGCGCGCCACCGAAGCGGAGATGAACAGCGTCGTGCCAACAGGCGGCGTGTAGAGACCGATCGCCAGATTGAGCACCATCACGATACCGAGCTGCGTCAGATCGAAGCCGATGACACGCGCCAGCGGCACGAAGATCGGACCGAGCAGCAGGATGGCGGCCGGCAGATCGATGAACATGCCGGCGACGAGCATGATCGCGTTCATCGCCAGTACGATCAGCCAAGGCTCTTTCAGGGCGCCGAGCGCCCATTGCGAGAAGGTCTGCGGCACCTGCGCATAGGTCATGATCCAGCCGATCACCGCCGAGGCCATGATGACGAGCATGACGACGCCGGTGGCGACGCCGGCGGCGATCACCGCGTGATAGAAGCGCGACCAGGTCATGTCGCGATAGATGAACAGGCCGGCGGCGAGCGCATAAAGCACGGCCAGAACCGACACCTCGGTCGGCGTGGCGACGCCGAAGCGCAGGAACAGCAGGATGAACAGCGGCATCGCCAGCGCCGGCGCAGCTTCCAGCAGCAGAACCCGGAACTGCCGCCAGTCGAAGGCGATCTTCTCGAACGGAAAGCCGCGCAGCCGCGCCGACACGTTGTTGACGACCACAAAGCCGGCGGTGAGCATCAATCCGGGCAGAACGCCGGCGAAGAACAGCGCGCTCACCGACACGTCGGAGACGAGCGAATAGAGGATGAGCGGGATCGAGGGCGGAATGAGAATGGCGATGGTCGAAGCCGCCGCATTGTTGGCCGCGCAGTAGGCGGGCGGATAGCCCTGCTGCTTCTGCCAGGGAATGAGCATGCCGCCGATCGCCGTGGCGTCGGCGACAGCCGAACCCGACACGCCGCCGAACACCGCCGAGCCGACGACGCTGGTCGAGGTGAGCCCGCCGCGATAGCGCTGCACGAGCAGCGTCGCGAAGGCGATCATCTTCTGCCCGAGACGGCCCGACATCATCAGGCTGCCGGCGAGAATGAAGAAGGGCAGCGCCAGCATCGGGAAGGATTGCGTCTGCTGGAACATCTGCTGGACGACGATCATCAGCGGCAGCGCGCCCGAGGCCAGCACCGAAGCGCTGGCGGCGGCCACCAGCACATGGCCGACGGGCACGGCGAGAAACATCAGTCCGAAGAAGGTGACGATCAGGACGACAATCATGTCACGCTCTCCTCCGGATCGAACTCCGGCGCGGCCTCATGCCCATGCGCGATCACCCGCAGGCTGACGGCGAGCGCCGAGGCGATGACGCCGAAGATGGTGAAGGCCAGCGAATAGAAGCCGATCGATCGCGGCAGGCCGAGCAGCGGCGATTTCTCGATCGCGGTGATCTCGGCGATCTCTATCACCGGGCCGACGAGCATCGCATAGGCGGCGATCACCACCGCGTTGACGAAGACGATCATCGCCACCTTGCCGCGCGGCGGCAGCGCGCCGGAAATGAAGTCGACCGCGATATGCGCGCCGCGTTGCACGCCGAGGATGATCCCCGCGGCGATCAGCCACGGAAAAATCATCTCGGGGATTTCGCCGACCTCGTTCAGCCCGCCGCTGGCGAACAGATAGCGCGCCGCCACATTCGCGCCGATGACGACGAGCAGGGCCAGCATCGCCACGAGGATGACGCCCCGGCACACCATGCCGAGGTAGTGGACGACCCCATCCATCACGCGCGCCAACGCGATCATGCCGATCTCCTCCCGCGGCGCGCGGAGCAGCGGGCGCGGCGCCCGGCGCTCCGCGTCGCGCTGTCAGCCGACCGCCTTGACCAGCTGATCGACGAAATCGCCGAACGGCTTCTTGCGCCAGGCGTCGACCACCGTCGCCGTGCCCTTGCGGAAGGCCGCCTTGTCCGCCTCGTTGAGCTTCAGCTTGGGGTTGGCCTTGAACTCTTCGTTGAACCTGGCGTCGGCCTCGCCCATCAGCTTGCGCTGCAGCGCCGTCGCCTCCCCGGCCGCGGCGCGGACGATGTCGCGGTCCGCCGGCTGCAGGCGCCCGAGCGTGATGTTGGAGACGAGGAAGGGCGTCGACTCCCATTTGTGGCCGGTGAAGGAGATGAACGGGTTCACCTCGTGCAGCTTCGAGGAGGCGATGTTGGCGAGCGGATTCTCCTGCCCGTCGACGACGCCCTGCTGCAGCGCGACGTAGAGCTCGCCGAAGCTGATCTGCTGCGTCGCCGCGCCCAGCGCCTGGAAGATGTCGATGGTCATGGGATCGGGCGGCGTGCGGATCTTCAGGCCCTTGAGATCTTCCGGCAGGTTGATCGGCCGCTTCGAATTGGTGATGTGGCGGATGCCGTTGTCCATCCAGCCGAGCGGCGTCATGTTCACCTTGGCGAAGCGCTGCGCGAAGACCTCGCCGAACGGCCCGTCGAGCAGCTTGAACGCGGCGTCGGCGGAGGCGAACAGGAAGGGAAGGCCGAGCGCGGCGATCTCCGGCACGAGCGCCGAGGTCGAGCCCTGGCTGTTGATGGTGAAGTCGACCGCCCCCGTGCGCAGGCTCGTCAGCAGAGAGGCCTCGTTGCCGAGCTGCTCGGACGGCGCGACGCGCACGCTGATGCGGCCGCCCGACTTCTCCTTGACGATCTCGGCAAATTTTTCAGCCGCGACATGGCGCGGATTGGTCGGCGCGGCGTTGTGGCCGAGCGACAGAACCGCGCCGCCCTGCGCCCGCGCGCCGACGCCGCCGGCCAGAATCGCCGGCGCGGCCACGCCGACGGCCACGAAAGCGCGACGCGACAGCCGCATTCCGTTCGTTTCAACCATGGTTTCCTCCACCTGATTTTCGTTACGGCCGTTTCGGGGCCGTCATTTGAGCCAGCGTTTGATGCGCGTGGCGATGGCCTTGGCGGAAATGCCGTAGCGATCGTGCAGGGTCGGCAGCGCGCCGGCGTCGAGGAAGGCGTCGGGCAGCGCGATGTGCCGGAACGTCGGATGAATGCCGGCGGAGAGCAGGGCGCGCGCCACCGCCTCGCCGAGGCCGCCGATTTCCGTATGGTTCTCGGCGACCACCACGAGACGGCCGCTCTTCTTCGCCTCGCGACGGATGGCGGCGACGTCGAGCGGCTTGATCGTCGGCGTATGCAGCACGGCGACGCCGATCTTGTCCTTCTCAAGAAGCGCCGCCGCTTCGAGCGCGCGCATCGTCAGGAGGCCGGAGGAGATCACCAGCACATCCTTGCCGTCGCGCAGGCGCTTCGCCTTGCCGAGCTCGAACGTGTAGTCATACGCGTCGAGCACGAGCGGCACGGCCCCGCGCAGCAGCCGCATGTAGACGGGCCCCTGATGCGCGGCGATGGCGTGCGTCGCCTGCTCGATCTCGAGCGCGTCGCAGGGATCGACCACGACCATGTTGGGCATGGCGCGGAACAGCGCCAGATCCTCGGCCGCCTGATGGCTCGGCCCGTAGCCGGAGGTCAGGCCGGGCAGGGCGCAGACGATTTTCACGTCGCGGTCTTCCTCCGCGATCGTCTGATGGATGAAGTCATAGGCGCGCCGCGAGGCGAAGACGGCGTAGGTCGTCGCAAACGGCGTGAAGCCTTCGGACGCAAGGCCCGCCGCCGCGCCGAACAGCAGTTGTTCGGCCATGCCCATCTGATAGTAGCGATCCGGGCAGGCCTGCGCGAAGACGTGCAGATCGGTGTATTTGCCGAGATCGGCGGTCATGCCGACGATCTTCGAATGCTTCTTCGCCGCCGCGACGAGCGCGTGGCCGAAGGGCGCGGGACGCGTCGCCTGCCCCGGCGCGGCGATCGAGGCGATCATCGCCGACGTCGTCAGACGCGGCTTTCCCGTTTTCACGGGCGGTGGCGCGTGCTTCTTCATGCCGGCCTCCCGGCGTCGAGCGCCTCGAGCGCGAGTGTCCATTCGTGGGCGTCGACGCGCATGAAGTGGTTCTTCTCGCGCGTTTCGAGGAAGGGCACGCCCTTGCCCATCAGCGTGTCGGCGATGATCATCCGCGGCTGCGGCGCGGCATGGTTCTTTGCCGCGTCGAAGGCGGCGCGCACCGCCTCGATGTCGTTGCCGTCGACGCGCTGCACGAACCAGCCGAAGGCCTTCAGCTTGTCCGCCAGCGGCTCGAAACCGAGCATCTTCGTCGAGGGCCCGTCGGCCTGCATGTTGTTGACGTCGACGACCGCGACGAGATTGTCGAGCTTGTGATGGGCGGCCGACATCATCGCCTCCCACATGGAGCCTTCGCCGAGTTCGCCATCCGAAAACAGCGTGTAGACCCGCGCCTTCGAGCCCTTGCGCTTCAACCCAAGACACTTGCCGACGGCGATCGACAGGCCGAGGCCGAGCGAGCCGCCGGACATCTCCATGCCGGGCGTGTACTGCGCCATGCCGCTCATCGGCAGCCGGCTGTCGTCGGCGCCATAGGTCTCGATTTCGCTCTCGGGCAGAACGCCCGCCTCGATCAGCGCCGCATAGAGCGCGATCGCGTAGTGGCCGTTCGACAGCAGGAAGCGGTCGCGCCCCTCCCAGTCCGGATCGTCCGGGCGATAGGTCATCGCGTGGAAATAGACGACGGCCAGAACGTCGGCGATGTCGAGCGCCTGCGCGATGTAGCCCTGGCCCTGCACCTGGCCCATCAGCACGGCGTTGCGGCGGATGTGATAGGCGCGGTCGGCGAGCGTCTTGTTGGGGCGTTCAGCCATGGATGAGCATGCCTCCATTGACGTCGATCACCGCGCCGGTGACATAGGCCGACAGGTCGGATGCGAGGAACAGGTAGCAGCCGGCGACATCGCTCGCCTCGCCGAGGCGGCCGAGCGGTATGCCCTTGGCGATGTCGACGCGCATCTCGTCGGTGAGCTTGCCGCCGGTGATGTCGGTCTGGATCAGGCCGGGCGTGACGCAGTTGACGCGGATGCCGTCCGGCCCGAATTCGCGCGCCATCGCCTTGGCGAGGCCGAGCACGCCGGCCTTGGCGGCCGAATAGTGCGGCCCGCCGAAAATGCCGCCGCCGCGCTGCGCGGAGACCGAGGACATGCAGGCGATCGATCCTGTCTTGCGCGCCCGCATGTGCGGCAGGAAGGCCTGGCTCAGGAACAGGACGCCCTTGGCGTTGATGTCCATGATGCGGTCCCAGCTCGCTTCGTCGATGTCGAGCGTCTTCACCGGCTGCGTCACGCCGGCGTTGTTGATCAGGATGTCGACATGGCCGAAGGCGGCCAGCGTCTCGCGCGCCGCGGCCTCGCAGGACGCCTTGTCGGCGACGTCGCAGCCAAGCCCGGTATGACCGGCGCCGAGTCCGGCGGCGGCGCGCTTCGCGGCGTCCGCGTCGATGTCGAGGATCGCCACCCGCGCGCCGTGCTGCGCGAACAGCCGCGCGGTCGCCAGGCCGATGCCGCGCGCGCTGGCCGCGCCGGAGATCGCCGCCGTCTTGCCCTGCAGAAGCATGTCCGTTTCCGTCCCTGACATTTTTCGGCGCGGCCGCGAGGGTCGGCGCTCGAAGACAGCCTGCCGCAAAGGCGCGCCGCGCGAAAACGGTGATATTTCATGCTCGGTTGAATTTTGCTCATTCAAGAGGCTAACATGACGCGATCCAGGCCGGATTTTAGGCTTGCGGCGGGTAGTCGCGGCCCTCGGTCCAGCTGACGGATGAACGTGGCTCAGGCAATACGGAGATCGCCATGCTCGGCAAGGTGTCGTTGCCGGGGCTGCGCGTGTTCGAGGCGGTGGCGCGGCGCGGCTCGTTCAAGGCGGCGGCCGCCGAACTCGGTCTGACGCCCAGCGCCGCCAGCCATGCGGTGGTCAATCTGGAGACGACGCTCGGCGTCGCCCTGTTTCAGCGCAACGGCCGGCATGTGCGCCTGACCGTCAGCGGCGAGCTCCTGGTGCGTCACGCCGCCGGCGCCTTCGACGAGCTGCGCCGCGGACTCGATCTCGTCGCCGCGCAGAAGGGGCGCGGCCTGCTGCGCATCCATTCGGCGCCCTCCTTCGCCTACGCCTGGCTGTCGCCGCGCCTGCCGAAATTTCTCGCCGCCCATGCCGGGATCGAGGTCCGGCTGGCGGCCGGCGCCGACTATGCGCGTTTCACCGACGACGCCTTCGACGTCGACATCGTCTACGGGCCGGTCCACGCCGCCGGCGTCATCGCCATGCCGATCGTCGAGGAGACAGTGACGCCGCTCTGCGCGCCAGCGCTCGCTTCACGCATCCGCGCGCCGCGCGATCTGCTCGATTGCCGGCTGATCCTCAGCGACAACAAGCAGGTGCGCTGGCCGCACTGGCTCGAGGCCAACGGCCTTGCGGCCGCGGCGACGCATGCGCTGCGTTTCGATCGCAGCTTTCTGGCGATCGGCGCCGCAGCGGACGGACTCGGCGTCGCGCTGGAATCGACGCTGCTGGCGCGTCGCGAAATCGAGCGCGGCCAGCTCGTCGCGCCGCTCGCCGGAGCGAGCGTCGACATCCGCTATGTCGGCCATCATCTGGTCTATCCGCGCGAGACCGGGCGCCGCTCGACCGTCAAGGCCTTCGTCGACTGGATCGAGGCGGAGATCGCCGCGGGCTGACCCGTCGTCACTTCTCGCGCGGATCGAAGGCGTCGCGCAGGCCGTCGCCGAGCAGGTTGAAGGACAAGACGGCGACGAAGATCGCCAGCCCGGGCCACACCGCCATCCAGGGCGCATTGGTGAGGAAGCGCTGCGCCGAATTGAGCATCGAGCCCCAGGACGGCGCCGGCGGCTGCTGGCCGAGGCCGAGGAAGGACAGGCTCGCCTCGGCGATGATCGCCGTGGCGATCGTCAGCGTCATCTGCACCAGAATCTGCGGCGCGACATTCGGCAGGATGTGCCTCAGCGCGATGCGCCAGCGCGGATTGCCGATGGCGCGCGCGCTCTCGACATAGTCCTCGGTCCTGACCGCCATCACCTGGCCGCGCGTCAGACGCACGAAGATCGGCGTCGCCGTGACGCCGATGGCGATCATCGCATTCGACAGGCTGGGGCCGAGAAACGCCGCCAGCGCGATCGCGAGGATCAGGAACGGCATCGACAGCATCGCGTCGGTGACGCGGCTGATGATCAGATCGAGCCAGGCCGGGCCATAGCCCGCCGTCAGGCCGAGCGGCACGCCGAGCGAGGTCGCCAGAACGACCGAGATCACGCCCGCCATCAGCGAGGCGCGCGCGCCGTAGATGACGCGCGTGAACAGATCGCGGCCGACCTCGTCCGTGCCGAACCAGTGCGCCGCCGAGGGCGCCTTGCGCACCGCGCTCCAGCTCTGCTGCGCCGGATCGTAAGGCGCGATCAGCGGCGCGAACACCGCCATCAGGACCAGCGCGACGATCACCGCGAGGCCGACCATCGCGCCCTTGCGTCGCTTCAGCCGCCGCCAGGCGCGCCGGCGCGGCGATTCGATGGCGGGCTCGGCCGCCAGCGCGGCGACAGAGGCGCTCATGACGTCCTCAGCCGCGGATTGACGAGGATGTAGCCGATGTCGGCGACGAGATTGAGCAGGATGTAGGTCGCCGAGGTGACGAGCACGACGCCCTGCACCACCGCGTAGTCGCGATTGAAGACGGCGTCGACGATCAGCTTGCCGAAGCCGGGAATCGAGAAGATCTGCTCGGTCAGCACCGCGCCCGACAGCAGCGTGCCGAATTCAAGCGAGCCGATGGTGATGATCGGCGTCAGCGCGTTGCGCAGCGCATGGCGCAGCACCACGCGCCCCTCGAGCAGCCCTTTCGCGCGCGCCGTGCGCACATAATCCGAATTCATCGCCTGCAGCACCGCGGCGCGGGTATGGCGCATGAGAATTCCGGCGATGGCGTTGCCGAGCACGAAGGCTGGCAGGATCGTCGTCTTGAGAGACTGCGCCGGATCGACGAAGGGCGAGACGTAGCCCGACGCCGGCAGCCAGCCGAGCTTCACCGTGAACAGGAAGATGAGCATGATGCCGAGCCAGAAATTCGGCGTCGAGATGCCCCACAGCGACAGGATGTTGGCGAGATAGTCCCAGACAGTGTCCTTCTTCACCGCCGAGACGACGCCCGCCGGAATGCCGATCAGGATCGCGATGATCATCGCCATGCTGGCGAGCTGCAGCGTCACCGGCAGCTTCTGCATCACGAGGCGCGCGACCGGCTCCTTCAGGCGCATCGATTCGCCGAGATCGCCGGTCGCCACCCCTTTCAGCCAGTAGAAATATTGCACCGGGATCGGCTGATCGAGCCGGTATTGCCGGCGGATCTGCTCGATCACCTCCGGATCGCGCTCCTCGCCCGCCATCACCAGCGCCGGATCGCCCGGCAGCAATTGCTGCAGCCCGAAGATCAGCATCGAGATGATGATGATCGTCGGGACGAGCTGGATCAGACGCCGGCCGATGAGCTGGACCATCGCGTCACTTCAGCTTGAGGCCGGTGACGCGCACGAGACCGTCCGGCATCTGCGAATAACCCTCGACTCGATCGCGATGTGCGATGATGACGATGCGGTGATAGAGATAGACGATCGGCAGATCGGCGGCGAGTCGCTGGGCGACCTTGCGATAGGCCGCCTTGCGCTGCGCCGGATCGTTCAGCGTGCGCGCCTCGGTCAGCGCGGCGTCGACCTCCGCGTTGGAGTAGGCCGAATAATTGTTCGGCGCGTTGGTCATGGCGAAGTTGATGATGTTGCCGTCCGGATCGGTGCGGCCGGACCAGGCGAGGATGTAGCCCTGGAACTTGCCGGCCTCCGCCTCCTTGAGCGAGGTGGCGAATTCGGTGACGCGGATCTTCACGTCGAATCCGGCCTCCGCCGTCATCGCCTGAATGACCTCGGCGACCTGCCGCGTCTCGGGATTGTTCGGCGTCATCAGGTCGACCTCGACCTTGCCTTTGACGCCGGCCTCGGCGAGCAGCTTCTTCGCCTTGGCGAGATCACGCGGCGGAACCGGAATCGACTCCTGATAATAGGAGTTCTGCGGGCTGACCCACTGATTGCCCGGCTTGAACTCGCCGTTGAAGACGACCTGCGTCAGCGCCTCGCGGTCGATCGCCGCCTCGAAGGCCTGGCGCACGCGCGCATCCGCTCCGAGCGGGCCCTTGGCGGCGTCGCCCTTGCCGACATTGATGGTCAGGCCCTGATAGCCGAGCTCCAGCGCGGTCGCGAGTTTGAGGCCCGGCGTCGCGCGGATGTCCTTGATGTCGGTGGCGAGCGCGCGCTCGATGATGTCGAGCTGGCCGCCCTTCAGATTGGCGAGCCGCACCGTCGAATCGGTGATCGGCAGATCGGTGATGCGGTCGATATGGACATTGCCCTTGTCCCAGTAGTCGGCGAACTTCTCGACGACGATGCGATCCTGCTGCACGCGTTCGACGAACTTGTAAGGTCCGGCGCAAACCGGGTTCTGGCCGAACTTGTCGCCCGCCGCCTGCGCCGCCTTGGGCGAGACCATCATGCCGGCGCGATCGGTGAGCTGGGCGATCAGCGGCGCGAACGGCGTCTTCAGGACGATGCGGATGGTCAGCGGGTCGACGACCTCGACCTTCTCGACCTGGCTGAGTTCGGAACGACGGAACGAGCCCTGCATCGTCATGTGACGGTCGAGCGAATATTTCGCCGCCTCTGCGTCGAGCGCCTCGCCGTCGTGGAATTTTACGCCCGGCCGCAGCTTGATCGTCACGGTCTTTCCGTCCGCCGCGGTCTCGTGCGACAGCGCGAGCTGCGGAACGGCGTTGAGCTTGGCGTCGATGTCGAACAGCTTGTCGCAGATCGAGGCGAAGACGATGCGCCCGACATAGGTGCGCGCCTGCGTCGGATCGAGCGCGTCGGGATCCTCGGCGAGGCCGATGCGCAGATGCGTCTGCGCCTGCGCGCCGGCGATCAGGCCGGCGAAGGCGGCGGCGGAGATGAGCAGGCGAGCAGTCCGTCTCATGTCGGTCTCCTTGTCGTCGTGAAGGTTCAACTGGCGAAGGCGTCGATCAGTCTTTGCGCGACGGGCGTGATCTGCGCTTCGCGCGGCACGATGTCGTGGGCCGCGCCGATCTCGCGCCAGCGATGGCAGGCGACGGCGCGCCCGGCTTCCGTCGCGAGCGCCGGCGCGACGTCGGCGCAGAGAGGAACGGCGTAGGGGCAGCGCCCGTGCAGATGGCAGCCGGGCGGCGGCGCGATCGGGCTCGGCACGTCGCCCGACAACGCGATGCGCCGGCGCTCGCGGCCCGGCGCGGTGACCGGAATCGCCGAAAGCAGCGCCCGCGTATAGGGATGGCGCGGATCGGCGTAGATCGCCTCGACCGGCCCGCTCTCGACGATGCGGCCGAGATACATCACGGCGATGCGATCGGCGATGTGCTTGACCACCGCCAGGTCGTGCGAAATGAAGATCAGCGCCAGGCCCAGCCGACGCTGCAGATCACGCAGCAGATTGAGAATCTGCGCGCGGATCGACACGTCGAGCGCCGACACCGGTTCGTCGCAGACGATCAGCCGGGGCTCGCCGGCCAGCGCCCGGGCGATGACGATGCGCTGGCGCTGGCCGCCGGAAAATTCGTGCGGATAGCGCTGCGCGTGTTCCGGCCGCAGGCCGACGAGATCGAGCAGTTCGGCGACGCGGGCGCGCCGCTGCGCCGCCGGGACGAGACGATGCAGGATCAAGGGCTCGGCCAGCGCGTCGCCGACCGTCATGCGCGGGTTGAGCGAGGCGAAAGGGTCCTGAAAAATCAGCTGCGCATGGCGGCGCAGCGCCCGCATCTCGGCTTCCGGCAGAGCGAGGATGTCGCGACCCTCGATGCGCACTGCGCCGGCCGTCGGCTCGATCAGCCGCAGCAGCAGGCGGCCGAGCGTCGACTTGCCGCAACCCGATTCGCCGACCAGCGCCAGCGTCTCGCCGGCGCGAAGATCGAGATCGACGCCGTCGACCGCCTTGACGGTTGCGAGCGCGCGGCCGGTCAGCGAGCGTTTCGCCACGAAATGCCGGGCGAGGCCGCGCGCCTCGAGGATGGCGCTCATGCCGCCAGCCTTTCGAGCGGCGCGCGCCGGCAGCGCGAGGCGCGGTCGTCGCCGAGATCGACGAGCTCGGGCCGGCCTGCGCGACAGGCGTCCTCGACGAAGGGGCAGCGCGCGGCGAAGCGGCAGCCCGCGGGCAGCGCCGCCATGTTGGGCACAGCGCCGGCGATCGCGGCGAGCCGCTCGCGCTTTTCGGCGAGACGCGGCAGCGAGCCGAGCAGGCCGAGCGTATAGGGATGCTGCGGCATCGCGAACAGCGCCTCGACCGGCGCGCGCTCGACGATCTCGCCGGCATACATCACGACCACGTCGTCGGCGACTTCCGCGACGACGCCGAGATCATGCGTGATGAGGATCACCGCAGCGCCGCTCTCGCGGCGCAGATCGCGCAACAGATCGAGAATCTGAGCCTGGATGGTCACGTCGAGCGCCGTCGTCGGCTCGTCGGCGATCAACAGCTTCGGATCGAGCGCCAGCGCCATGGCGATCATGACGCGCTGGCGCATGCCGCCGGAGAGCTGATGCGGATAATCGCGCGCCCGCGCTTCCGGCTCGGGAATGCGCACGCGGCGCAGCATGTCGACGGCGCGCCGCTCCGCCTCCTCGCGCGTCGTCGCGCGGTGGCGCAGGATCGCCTCGGCGATCTGGTCGCCGACGCGGTGCGAGGGGTTGAGCGAGGTCATCGGCTCCTGAAAGATCATCGTCAGCCGGTCGCCGCGCAGATCGCGCAGGGCGCGGTCGGGCAGGGCGACGAGATCGCGCCCCTCGAACTTGACGCGCCCCTCGACGCTGGAGGCGGCCTTCGACAACAGGCCCATGATCGCCAGCGCGGTGACGCTCTTGCCGCAGCCAGATTCGCCGACGATGCACAGGGTGCGCCCGGCGGCGACGTCGAAGGAGACGCCATCGACGGCGCGCAGCGTGCGCCCGTCGGTCGTCGGAAACGACACTTTCAGATCGCGCAGCGAGAGCAGCGCGTCGCTCATGCGCGCGTCTTCCGCGTCTTCGCGCCGCCGCGCGCCGCCTCCTTCATCGATTGCGCGATGCGCCGCTCGATCTCGTCGCGATCGGTCACGCCGGCCGGGTTGTCGCGGCTCGGCATGAACTTGCGGTAATGGATGTAGCGCTGGTTGGCGACGCCGAGGAGCCGCGCCAGCTCCTCGATCGGCTCGGCGTGATCGTCGACGCGCAGATCGAAGAGCGGATATTCCTCTGCGTCGTGAATGAGCATCGCCGCCGACTGCTTGCCGCGCTTGTCGCCGCCTGCGGCCTGCCCCGCGCGCAGCGCGAGGATGAAGCGCTCCGACAGCGGACGGCGCTTCGCCTTCTCGAAGGCCGCCGCCGTCGCCTCGATCACCTCTGGGCCGGCCAGCATGTTGCCGGCGACCGAGAAGCCCTTGCCGATCAGGTGGCCGCACCACGGCACGCAGCTCGCTCCTGTATAGGCGGCGAAACGGAACTGCCGGTCCATGACATGCGCCTGACGCTGCGCGCGGCCTTCATCCGCCGCCGTGACGATGCGCAGCACATCCTCCGCGCTCGCGCCGGCGCGCAGGAGTTCGAGGCCGCGATAGCCGTAATACGGGTTGACGAAGGCCTGCGTCGCGATGGCGCCGACGCCGGTCGCGACGAACGGCACGCGCGCTCCGACGGCGAAGGCGCAGGTCGACACCGCGAGTCCGATTTCGCCCGTCCGCCGGTCATGCGCGATGATCGACCACGTCATGGTTGCGCCCTCTCAGCGTCCCGCCGCATAGCCCTGCATGCCGCGCGGATTGGCGGCCGCCTTCAGAATCGACCCGTCGCGGGCGCAGGCCACCAGCCGCCCCTCTGACCAGTCCGGCCCGACCTCGACGATATGGCCGCGCCGGCGCAGCTCCTCGACCGTCGCGGCCGGAACGCGGCCCTCGACGACGACGACGCCGGGGCGCGAGGTGCGCGGCCAGAATGAGCCCGGGAAATGCTCGGTGTGCCAGGCCGGCGCGTCGATCGCCTCCTGCAGATTCATGCCGGCATGCACGTGACGCAGGAACATCTGGGGAATCCACTGGTCCTGCTGGTCGCCCCCCGGCGATCCCCACGCCAGATAGGGCGCGCCCTCGCGCAGGGCCATGGTCGGCGACAGGGTCGTGCGCGGCCGGCGGCCGGGGCCGAGCGCGGCGGGATGCGCCTCGTCCAGCATGAACATCTGCGCCCGCGTGCCGAGGCAGAAGCCGAGCGCCGGGATCACCGGCGAGGATTGCAGCCAGCCGCCGGAGGGCGTCGCCGCCAGCATGTTGCCATGCCGGTCGATGACGTCGACATGCACCGTGTCGCCGCGGGTGACGCCGTTCGGCGCGACGGTTTCGAGCCCGCCCTGCTGCACCGCGCCGACCGTCGGCTCGCCGGCGCCGGTCGCCGACACCGCGACGCGCGGCCCCTTGGCGGCGCGCGCCTGCGCCGCGCCGCCGAAGCCGGGGATGACGCCCGGCCTGAGATCATGCGAGGCGGAGGCGCCGATCAGCTGGCGCCGCGCGTCGTTGTAGGCGTCCGACAGCATGTGATCGAGCGGCACGGCGACATGATCGGGATCGCCGAGAAACGTGTCGCGGTCGGCGAAGGCGAGCTTGGCCGCCTCGACCTGCAGATGGATGAAGTCCGGCCCCGCCGGATCGAGCCCGTCGAGATCGAAGCCCTTCAGCAAGGCGAGCTGCTGCAAGGTCGCGATGCCCTGACACCATGGGCCCGGCTTCTGCACCGTATAGCGCCCGTAGCGATATTCGGCCGGCGCTTCGACGCTGGCGCGCCAGCGCGCCATGTCCTCGCCGTTCAGCACGCCGCGATGGCGCCGGCCGGTGACGTCCATCGCCTCGGTGTCGCGGCAGAAGGCGTCGATCGCCTCGGCGACGAAGCCCTGCGACCACACCTTGCGGGCGCGCTCGATCTCCGCCTCGCGGCCGCCGCCGCCCGCCTCCGCCTCTCGCAGGATGCGCTCATAGGTCTCGGCCATTGCCGGATTGCGGAACAGCGCGCCGACGGCGGGCTTTTCGCCGCCGGGCAGATAGACCGCCGCCGAACTCGGCCAATGCTCGCGAAACAGCGTCTCGACCGTGGCGATGGTGGCGACGATGCGCTCGACCAGCGGATAGCCGCGCCGGGCGTAGGCGATCGCCGGCTCGAGCACGTCGCGCAGGCGCCAGGTTCCATAGTCGCGCAGCAGCAGCATGTAGGCGTCGAACGTGCCCGGCACGCAGGGCGCGAGCAGGCCGGTTCCGGGCACCAGATCGAGCCCGAGATCGCGGCAATGGCCGATCGTCAGGCCGGCCGGCGCAACGCCCTGGCCGCAGATCACCTCGGTGCGGCCCTTGGCGGCGGCGTGGATCATGATCGGCACGTCGCCGCCCGGCCCGTTGAGATGCGGTTCGACCACCTGCAGCGCGAACATCGTCGCCAGGCCCGCGTCGAAGGCGTTGCCGCCGCGCTCCAGCACGCCCATGCCGACGGCGGTGGCGATCCAGTGGGTGGAGGCGACGACGCCGAAGGTGCCGGCGATTTCGGGCCGCGTGGTGAAACGCGACGGATTGATGTTGCTCATGCGCGACAGGCTATCAGCCGGCGCCGCCTTGGCAATGGCGCGCGGCGGGTGGCCATCATCCATCCCGCCCGATACGATGCGACCCATGATCAGGCAGAGCGTTTCGGCCGGCCGCGCCGGCGCGCGCTTCGACGTCGACGCGCTCGACTGGCCGCGCCTGGCGACGCCGATGGCGCGCGCCGAGGACGCGCTGGCGCGGCTCGACGCGCGCATCGCCGCCTCGCCGATCCGCGACGGCTTTCTGGCGCGCGCCCACATTCTCGACGCGCGCGACGCGCTGTGGCTCGAGGGCGAACTCGTGCCGCTCGAGGATCTGGTGCTGCACGACGCCGGCATGGACGCGCGGGCGCCGACGCACGAGCTGACGCGCGCCCACGAGGCGCTGCGCGCCCGCCGCCGCATCGCCCGCCAGCCGCCGGACTGGGCCTTCACCGAGGCCGGCTTCGCCGTGCTGCGCGGCGAGGCCGAACCGGCGCCGCCGGCCGCCGCGCCCACGCCTGACCACGAGGCGGCCGACGCCTCGCCCTTCGACGCGGTCTTCGCCGACATCGACGCGGCGATGGCGCGCGCCTCGCGCCTGCTGGCGGGCGAGGCCGTCGCCCCGCGCGCCGCCGCCGACCGGCCGCCGCGCGAGGCCGCCGACGACGCGCTCGCCTGTTTCCGCGACGCCCTCGCGGCGCGCGAGGACCTGCCGCCGACGCTGGCGGCGGCGCTCGCCCTCGCCGAGCTCGAGCGTCTGGCGCCGTCCGAGCCGCTCGGGCGGCGCGGCTGGCTGGCGCCGCTGCTCGCCGCCGCGCTGCTGCGCGCCGGCGGCAAATGCGGCCATCTCGTCGCGCTGGGGGCGGGGCTGCGCGCCGTGGCGCGCGAGCGCCGCCGCGCCGCCGAGCCGACCGTGCGCCTCGTCGCCTTTCTGGCGGCGCAGGCGGCGGCGGCCGAGGCCGGCCTGCGCGATCACGAGCGATGGCTCGCCGCCCACGCCGCGCTGATGAAGAAGGCGCAGGGCCGACGCCAGACCTCGCGGCTGGTCGAGGCGATCGACATCGTCCTCGCCCGGCCGCTGGTCACCGCCGGGATGCTGGCCAAAGAGCTCGGCGTGACGCCCCGCGCCGGCCTCAACCTGATCGCCGAACTCGGCCTGCGCGAGACCACGGGGCGCGGCCGCTATCGCGCCTGGGCCGTTCTGTAGGCGCCGGTCGCCCGGCGCGGCGATAGCGGCCATAGGCGCGTGGCCCGCGGTCCCGGTCGATCGCGCCGGGGCCCTTCCGCTGCGCCCGGACGCGTGCGAGACAGGCCGCGCTGCACGGTTCCGGATCGCCGCGGCCGCTCCCGACATGGCAGTCATGCCGCAAATCGCTTGGCGGGCGCGGCTGTCGGACGGCAAACTGTCGCAGCACTTCAGGGAGCAAGGATACGCATGCGCTACGAGGCGCCGGACAGAATCGAAAAAGCCGTGGACCTGCTCGCCTCAGCCGCCGGCGAGGCGCGCGTTCTGGCGGGCGGCACCGATCTGATCGTGCAGATGAAGTCCGAGATCGTCGAGCCCGACCTCGTCATCGACGTGAAACGGATCGCCGAGATGCGCGGCGTGGTCGAGGAGGGCGGCGCCTTCCGAATCGGCGCCGCGGTGTCCGGCGCGGAGCTGAAGGAGCATCCGAGGCTGCGCAAGGTCTGGCCGGGCGTCATCGAGGCCGCCAATCTGATCGGCTCGACGCAGGTGCAGGGGCGCGCCACGCTCGGCGGCAATCTGTGCAACGCCTCGCCCGCCGCCGACAGCGTGCCGGCGCTGATCGCCGCCGGCGCGAAGGTGATCATCGCCGGCCCCGCCGGCCGGCGCGAGCTCGCCGTCGAAGACGTGGTGCTCGGGCCGCGCAAGACGGCGCTGGCGAAGGGCGAGATCGTCGTCGCCTTCGTGCTGCCGAAGCGGGTTCCGCTCGCGGCCGACGCCTATCTGCGTTTCATTCCGCGCACCGAGATGGACATCGCCGTGGTCGGTTGCGGCGTCGATCTGACGCTCGATCCGGCGGGCAAGATCATCGCCGCGCGCATGGGCCTCGGCGCCGTCGCGGCGCGGCCGCTGCTGGTCGGCGAAGCCGGCGCGGCCATCATCGGTTCGAGCCTCGACGAGCCGGCGCTCGCGCGGCTCGAGGCGGCGGCCCGCGCCGCCTGCCGTCCGATCGACGACAAGCGCGGCACCAAGGAATTCCGTGTGCAGATCGCCGGCGTGCTGGCGCGGCGCGTCGTCCACATCGCCTATGAAAGGGCAAAGGCTTCGGCAAAGGTTTCGACATGAGCAAGATTCATCTCACGACGACCGTCAACGGCGATGCGGTCGAGGCTCTGGTCGAGGCCGACGAAACCCTGCTCGACGTGCTGCGCAATCAGCTCGCCCTGACCGGCGCCAAGGAAGGCTGCGGATCGGGCGACTGCGGCGCCTGTTCGGTGACGCTCGACGGCCGGCTCGTCTGCTCCTGTCTGGTGCTGGCGGTCGAGACGCAGGGCAGGCGCGTCGAGACCGTCGAGGGCATGGCCAAGGGCGGCGTCCTGCACCCGCTGCAGCAGAAATTCCTCGAACTCTCCGCCCTGCAATGCGGCATCTGCACGCCGGGCTTCCTCGTCGCGGCGCGCGCGCTGCTCGAGAAGAACCCCGATCCGACCGAGACGGAAGTCCGTTACTGGCTGGCCGGCAATCTCTGCCGCTGCACCGGCTACGACAAGATCGTGCGCGCCGTCATGGACGCCGCCGCCGAAATGCGAGGAGCCTGAGCCATGCTCGACACGGTTGCGAAGAAGAGCGACTACAAGGTCGTCGGCACCCGCCCGATCCGCCCTGACGGCGTCGACAAGGTGACGGGCCGCGCGCGCTTCGGCGCCGATCTCAACCTGCCCGGCCAGCTCGTCGGCCGCGTGCTGCGCAGTCCGCACCCACATGCGCGACTCGTCTCGATCGACGTGTCGGCCGCGGCCGCGCTCGACGGCGTCAAGGCGATCGTCACGCGCGAGGATTTCGCCGATCAGCCGCCCGAGCTCACCGCCGCCGGCGAGATGATGCTCAATTACCGCGACGTCGTGCGCAACGTCTTGGCGCGCGAGAAGGTTCTCTACGAGGGCCATGCGATCGCCGCCGTCGCCGCGATCTCGGCCGCGATCGCCCGCAAGGCGCTCAGGCTGATCCGCGTCGACTACGAGATCCTGCCGCATGTCACCGACGTCGTCGCCGCGATGGCGCCGGATGCGCCGCTGCTCGACGAGGCGATGATCACCGCCGGCGTCACGCCGACGCCGACGACGCCCTCCAACATCGCCAAGCGCGTCGATTTCGGCCATGGCGACATCGACACGGGTTTCGCGCAGGCTGACGTGATCGTCGAGCGCGAGTTCCGCACCGAATCGGTGCATCAGGGTTACATCGAGCCGCAGGCCTGCGTCGCCAACGTCGCCGAGGACGGGCAGGCGGAGCTGTTCGTCACGACCCAGGGTCAATGGATCGTGCGCGGCCACTGCGCCAAGCTGCTCGGCTGGAACGTCAACCGCATCAAGGTCACAGCCGCCGAGATGGGCGGCGGCTTCGGCGGCAAGACGGTCGTCTATCTCGAGCCGCTCGCGCTCGCGCTGTCAGCGAAAGCGCGTCGGCCGGTGAAGATGGTGATGACGCGCGAGGAAGTGCTGAAGGCGACCGGTCCGACCTCGGCCGCGCGCGTGCGCGTCAAGGTCGGCGCGAAGAAGGACGGGCGCATCACCGCGGCCTTCGCCGAATGCGCCTACGGCGCCGGCGCCTTCGCCGGATCGCCAGCCGGCGGGGGCGCGATGTGCGCCTTCGCGCCCTACGAGCTCGAACATGTCGCCACGATCGGCCTCGACGTGCTGACCAACCGGCCGAAAGTCTCCGCCTATCGCGCGCCGGGCGCGCCGATCGCCGCCTTCGCGGTCGAGAGCGTGCTCGACGAGATCGCCAGGACGATCGGCGTCGATCCGATCGACCTGCGCTTGAAGAACGCGGCGAAAGTCGGCACGCGTTCGACTTACGGGCCGACCTTCGCAGCGATCGGCTTCGTCGAACTGCTGCAGGCGGCCAAGGCGCATCCGCACTACAGCGCGCCGCTGCCGGCAGGGCAAGGCCGGGGCGTCGCCGCCGGATTCTGGTTCAATGTCGGCGGCGACACCGCGGTGCAGCTGACGCTCAACGAGGACGCCTCGGTGACGCTGACCGCCGGCACCCCCGACGTCGGGGGCCTGCGCGCCTCGCTCGGCATGATGGTGTCGGAAGAGCTCGGCATTCCGCTCGACAAGATCCGCACCCAGATCGGCGACACCGCCTCGCTGGCCTACAATTTCGTCACCGGCGGCAGCCGCTCCACCTTCGCGAGCGGCATGGCTTCGGTGGAGGCCGCGCGGGCGATGGTGAAGGAGCTGGCCGCTCGCGCGGCGAAGATCTGGGACATCCCGGTCGACGCGGTGAAGTTCGAGGACGGCATGCTCAAGCCGGCCGGCGACAACGCCGGCAAATACGAGCCGATGTCGATCCGCGACATCGCGCGGCAAATGGCCAAGACGGGCGGCCCGATCGTCGGCTATGCGACGCTGAATGCGCAGGGCGCCGCGCCCGGCCTCGCCTTCCACATCGTCGACACGCAGACCGATCCGGAGACCGGCAAGACGACGATCCTGCGCTACACCGCGCTGCAGGATGTCGGGCGCGCCATCCATCCGGCCTTCGTCGAAGGCCAGATGCAGGGCGGCGTGGCGCAGGGAATCGGCTGGGCGCTGAACGAGGAATATGTCTACGGCGCCGACGGCAGGATGCAGAACGCGGGCTTCCTCGACTACCGCGTGCCCGTCGCCTCCGACCTGCCGATGATCGACACGGTGATGGTCGAGGTGCCCAATCCGCGCCATCCCTATGGCGTCAAGGGCGTCGGCGAGGCGCCGATCGTGCCGCCCATGGCGGCGATCGCCAACGCCGTGGCGCGCGGCGCCGGCGTGCGCTTCACGCAGTTGCCGATGTCGCCGCCGCGCGTGCTCGCGGCGCTTTCGGGGCAGGGCGCGCGCTGACGGCGGCGGCGATGTCGCGGCTGCCGCCGATCGCGCCCGGGGCCTACACGGCCGAGCAGAAGCAGGCGGTCGAGGAGTTCCTCGCCGCCCGCAAGGTTGCGATCTCGGGCCCCTTCGAGGTGATGCTGCATTCGCCGCAGGTGATGACCCTCGCGCGATCGATGGGCGACTATCTGCGCTTCCGCTCGCGCCTGCCGGCAGCTCTCTGCGAACTCGTCATCCTCGTCACCGCGCGCGTCTGGAGCCAGGACTATGAATGGTCCTATCACGCGCCGATCGCCGCACAGGCCGGCCTCGCGCCGTCGGTGATCGCGGCGATCCGCGACGGGCGTCGACCGCGCGACATGACGGAGGAGCAGGAGATCGTCTACGACTTCTCCACCGAGCTGCATCGCGACAGGCGCGTCAGCGACGACACCTTCCGCCGCGCCGAGCGGGCCTTCGGCCGCGCCGGCGTCGTCGATCTCGTCGGCGTCAACGGCTATTACACATTTCTGGCGATGCAGATGAACGCCGCCGCCCTGCGCGTCGCCGACGGGGCCGAGACGCTGCCGCGCTTTCCCGACTGAACGCCTCCCGCCTCAGCTGCGCCGGCTGAACATCTCGTGGCGCGCCAGAAGGCTGCTGGCGCGCTTGAGATGGGGAATGTCGAACATCTTGCCGTCGATGCCGACCGTGCCGACGCCGCCCTCCTTCTCGAACGCGGCGACGATGCGGCGCGCCAGCTCGACATCCTCCGCCGACGGCGCGAAGGCGCGGTTGATCGGCGCGACCTGACCCGGATGAATGGCGACGCGCCCGGTGAACCCCTCCTGCGCCGCCGCGCGGCTCGACGCCTCGAGGCCGGCGCTGTCGCGGTAGTTCACGTAAACCGTCTCGACCGCCTCGACGCCCGCGGCCTTGGCGGCGAGCAGCATGGCCGATCGCGCCCAGCGGAAGGTCAGCGCCCAGCGGCCGCTGTCGTCGAGATTGGTGCTCGCGCCAAGCGCGGCGCTCAGATCCTCGGCGCCCCAGCACAACGCCGACAGGCGCGGCAGCTTCGCCCCGGCGAATTCGGCGAGGCGCAGCGTGGCGGCGGGCGTCTCGGTGGCCACGGCGCAGATGCGGACCGACCCTTGCGGCAGACCCTCGCGGACCTCCAGCGCGTCGAGATGGAAGCCGAGCCGCGCGACATCCGCCGCGCCCTCGATCTTCGGCAGGATGACGCCGTCCGGCGCGCCGCCGACGACCGCGGCGAGATCGACGAGCGCGGCGTCGTCGAGCGGATTGACGCGCACCCACAGCTGGCGCGTCCGCGCCGCGGGCGGGCGCGCGTCGAGAATGGCGCGCGCCTTGCCCCGCGCCGCGTCGCGATTGGTCGCGGCGACCGAATCCTCGAGGTCGAGCACGATGGCGTCGGCCCCCGATGCGTCGATCTTCGCCAGCTTGCGATCGTCGTCGGCCGGAACGTAGAGCCAGGATCGAATGGACATTGCATCTCCCGTCGCGCCGTGCGGCGAACTGCGCGCGACCTTGCTGTCGCCGACGCGCGCCTGTCAACGGACCGGCGCCGGCGCGTCGAAAGCGCGTGCGCGGCGCGATGAAGCCGGTTACATTTCGCGCCAAGGCCCGCAGGGCGGAGCCTCGCGGAGGAGGCAATGACAGGCGAGCGCGCCGCGACGACGCAGCCGGCCGGCGCCGTCCGCAAGCGCGGCGGCGACGGCGTCGGCCTGCGCGACGTCGCGCGGGCGGCCGGCGTGTCGACGGCCACCGTGTCGCGCGCCATCAATGCGCCCGACCTCGTCTCGGCGGCGCTGCGCGAGCGCATCACGCTCGCCATCGACCGGCTCGGCTGGGTGCCGGACGGCGCAGCCAAGGCGCTGGCGACGCGCCGCTCCTTCGCCATCGGCGCCGTGTTTCCGACACTGGCGACCGGCGATTTCGCGCGCGCTGCGGCAGCCGTGCAGAAGGAGCTGCAGGGCTTCGGCTACACGCTGCTGCTGGCCTGTTCGGAATATGACGCCGAGCAGGAGCTGGCGCAGGTGCGCAAATTCGTCGAGCGTGGCGTCGACGGGCTGATCCTTGTCGGCCGCTCGCATCACGAAAAGCTCGCCGCATTCCTCGACAGGAAGGCGATCCCTTACGTCTTCAGCTTCGTGCATGACGGACTCGAAGGCGGGGTCTGCATCGGGCCCGACAACCGCAAGGCGATGGCGGCGCTGACCAACTATCTGCTGGAGCTCGGCCACCGGACGATCGCGGTGATCGCCCAGTCGACCGACAACAACGATCGCGCCCGCGCCCGGCTCGAGGGCATCCGCGACGCGCTTGCGGTCCGTGGCCTTGCGGTGCGCCCGCAGCACATGGTGACCGGGCGATGGACGATCGAGGAGGGGCGCGAGCTGTTCCGCCGCCTGTGGGCGACGACGCCGCGTCCCACCGCGATCATCTGCGGCAACGCGCATCTGGCGGTCGGCGCGATCATCGAAAGTCAGGCGAGCGGCGTCGCCGTTCCGGCCGATGTCTCGATCGTCAGCTACGACGACATCGACATCATGTCGCATCTGCCCGCGACGGTGACGGCGCTGCGCGTGCCGGGCGAGGACATCGGGCGCAACGCCGCGCGCTGGCTCGTCGGCCAGGTCGAGGGACGGGAGCTGCCGGTGCAGTTCGAACACATGCCCGAACTTCTGGCGCGCGACTCGTCCGGCCCGCCGCGGCGGGACGCTGACTCGCCCTGACCGTCACCGGGCGCGTCAATGCGCCGGCCGGCGCGTCTCGATGTCGGCGCGCAGACCCATCGGCCCGGGTCGGAAGATGCGCGCATCCATCAGCCGCGGCGCGGCGGCGACGCGCGGCCGGAACGCCATCTGCGCGAAGATGTCGCGCTCGATGTCGACGCCGGGCGCGACCTCGATCAGCTCGAGTTCGCCGCCGACGGCGCGGAACACGCAGCGTTCGGTGACGAACAGCGCCTCGCGGCCCTCGCTCTGCGCGAAAGCGGCGTTGTAGCAGACCTGCTCGATGCGCTCGACGAATTTGCGGTGCCGCCCTTCCCTGACGATGCGCAGCGCGCCATCGCCGGTGTCGAGCTCCAGGCCGCCGGAGGTGAAGGTGCCGCTGAACACCACCTTGCGGGCGTTCTGACTGATGTTGATGAAGCCGCCGACGCCGACGATCTTCGATCCGAAGCGGCTGATGTTGACGTTGCCGGCGGGATCCACCTCCGCAAACGACAGGAAGGCGATGTCGAGCCCGCCGCCATCGTAGAAATCGAACTGATAGGGCTGATCGACGATCGCATCGTAATTCTGCGAGGCGCCGGAATCGGGCCCGGTCAGCGGCGCGCCGCCGATGAAGCCCTGCTCGTTGGTCAGCACGATCCTGTCGAGCACCTCTTCCTCGGTCGCCACTGCGGAGATGCCGGTCGAGATGCCGGCGCCGAGATTGAGGATGGCGCCGGGGACGATCTCCATCGCCGCGCGCCGCGCCACGATCTTGCGCATGTCGAAGGGCAGCCGCTTCAGCGCATGCAGCGGCACTTTCAGTTCGCCCGCATAGGACGGGTTGTAGTCCGTCGCATAGGTCTGGCGCTGGGCCGGATCGACGACGATGCAGTCGACGAGGATTCCGGGAATCTTCACCGCCTTCGCCGGCAGCATGCCGCGTCGGGCCATGCGCTTGACCTGCACGATGACGAGGCCGCCATTGCGCCGCGTCGCCTGCGCGCAGGACAGCATCTCGCCGAAAATCGCTTCCTGCTCCATGCTGACATTGCCGTCCTCGTCCGCCGTCGTGCCGCGCAGGATGGCGACGTCGATCGGAAACGGCTTGAAGCGCAGATACTCCTTGCCGTCGATGGTCATCAGCTCGACGAGATCGTCCTTCGCGCTCGGGCTCTGCCGTCCGCCGCCGAAGCGCGGATCGATGAAGGTGTGCAGCCCGGTGCGGGTGATCAGGCCGGGCCGTCCCGCCGCCATGTCGCGCATGATCTGCGACAGCACGCCCTGCGGCAGCGTGTAGGACTCGATCCTGTCCGCGCTGGCGAGGCCGATCAGCGGCGGCGAGTCGATCAGCGCGCTGGTGATCGAGCGCTTCAGCATGCCCTCGTGACGGAAGCGCGCCGCGCCCGTGGCGATCCGGTCGCCGATGCCGACGACGTGAATCAGCGTCAACGCGCCGGGCGCGCCGGACGCCAGATAGCGCGCCTCCAGCGCCGCCAGCACGGTTTCGGGCACGGCGTGGCCGCCGCCGGAGCCGCTGACGAGGATCGAGGCGCCGTGCGGGATTCTCTGCGCGGCCTCTTCGGCCGTGACCAGCTTCATGACGTGTTCTCCCCGGCCCGCGTCCGGCGCCGGCGATTGCGGTTGACGTCGGCGGCGACAGGGTGTAACCGGTTACATGCCGGCCGCGGGAAGTCAACCCGATCGCGTCAGGCCGGGGCTGGTCGCCGAAGCGGCGGCCGCAACGCCCCGCCGGGGAGGAATCGATGGTCGCCAGTCCCGCCGCCGACAGGCCGGGCGTCCTCGACGGCGCGACGCCGGCGGCCGCGCCGCGCCGCTCGCCCGCCGCGCGCCGGACGCAGGCGGCGCTGTGGAGTCTGCTGCCGCCGCTGTCCTTCGCGGCGATCGTGTTCGCCTGGTGGGCGGCGGTGCGCGTCTTCCGCGTACCCGCCTATCTGCTGCCTGGCCCCGACGCCGTCTTCCTGCGGCTGATCGGCGAAGGCGCGATGCTGTGGACGCACGCCAAGGTGACGCTCGCCGAAATTCTCGCCGGCTTCGCGCTCACCGTCGTGCTGGCGATTCCGCTCGGCCTCCTGATCGCGCTGTCGCGGCTCGCCCGGCAGACGCTCTATCCGCCGATCATGCTGCTGCAGCTCGTGCCGAAGATCGCCGTGGCGCCGCTGTTTCTCGTCTGGCTCGGCTTCGGCATGGAATCGAAGATCCTGCTGACGACGCTGATGACGTTCTTTCCCTTGCTGATCGCCAGCATCAGCGGCTTCCAGATCCTCGACGCCCGGCTGCTGTATCTGACGCAGTCGATGGGCGCGAGCCTGTGGCAGACCTTCCGCTATCTGCGCTTTCCAGCCGCCCTGCCGGTCATCTTCGCCGGCGTGAAGACCTCGGCGACGATCGCCGCGACGGCCGCGATCGTCGCCGAATTCGTCGGCGCCAATCAGGGGCTCGGCTACGTGCTGCTGCGCGGCACCAGCACGATGGATCTCGAACTGACTTTCGCGGTGCTGGTCGTGCTGACGCTGATCGGCATCGTGATCAACTACGCGGTCGAGTTCGCCGAATGGGCGATGACGCCGTGGACGCGGATCTCGCGCACATGACGGCGACAGGCCGGCGCATCACACGATTCTCGAGAGCGGAGGAGCACAGATGACGATCCTGAATGGAATGGCGACGCCGATCCGGCGCATGGCCGCCGCCGCGGGCGCAGCGGCGCTGGCCGCTTTCGTCGCGACGCCGGCGTCCGCGCAAACCAAGGTGACGTTCCAGCTCAACTGGACGGCGGGCGGGCCGAACGCCGGTTTCGCCGCCGCGGTCGGCGAGGGCTATTACAAGGACGCCGGTCTCGACGTCACTGTCGTGCAGGGCAACGGTTCGGGCAACACGGCGCAGCTCGTCGCCAGCGGCCGCGCCCAGCTCGCCTATGCCGACGCGGTGACGGTCAGCCAGCTGATCGCCAAGGGCGCGCCGATGAAGGTGGTCGCGACCGTCTACCAGTCCAATCCCAATCAGGTCTCGGCGCTGAAGAAGACCGGCGTGAAGTCGATCAAGGATCTCGTCGGCAAGAAGGTCGGCGTGCCGGCCGGCTCGTCGCAGACGACGATGCTGCCGCTGTTCTTCAAGGCCAACGGCCTGAAGGAGAGCGACATGACGCTGCTCAACATGCCGCCGGCGGCGATGGTTCCGGCGCTGCTGCAGGGGCAGGTCGACGCGATTCTCGGCTCGATGGACGCCTATCAGATCCAGCTCGAGGCGCAGGGCGCCGAGCTCGACAATTTCCGCTTCTCCGAATTCGGCGTGCCGACGGTGAGCACGTCGATCTTCGTCGCCGACGCCTTCGCCAAGGAGCAACCCGACCTCGTCAAGAAATTCGTCGCCGCGAGCCTGAAGGGCTGGGGCTTCGCCATCGACAATCCGGAAAAGACCGTCCAGCATCTCAAGACGGTGTTCCCGGAAGTCAACGTCAAGCTCGCCGCCGCGGAACTGGCGGCGATCACGCCGCTGTTCTGCAGCGGCGGCGCGAAGTTCCTCGGCAAGGCGGAGGAGGCGCACTGGACGCGCACGCAGGCGCTGTTGTCGGAAGTCGGCCTGCTGCCGGCCGGGCAGGATCCGAAGAGCTATTACAGCAACGACTTCCTGCCGCCGGAGTCGGCGATGCGTCCCTGCAAGTGACGCGCTGCGCCCCGAGGCCCGGAGACATCGCATGACGGTCGGCTACAGCTATCGCGATCTGCACGTCGGCATGCGCTTCCGCAGCCCGGGGCGCACCATCGGCGAATCGGATCTGACGGCCTTCGCCGGCCTGACGGGCGACTTCTCCGAGCTGCATACGAGCGACGTCTATGGCAAGGCCAGCCAGTTCGGGCGCCGCGTGGCGCACGGCATGCTCGGCCTCGCCTATGCTCATGGCCTGATGTGGGCGCGCACCGGCGAATTGCGCGAGACGGCGATCGCCTTCCTCGGCATCGGCGACTGGCGGTTCGTCGGCCCGATCTTCATCGGCGACACCATCTTCGTGAACTACTGGATCGTCGAGTTGCGCGACAGCCGCTCGCGGCCCGATCAGGCGATCGCCACCTTCGAGGTCGAGCTGGTCAATCAGGACGGCGCCGTCGTGCAGAAGGGACGCAAGGCGCTGCTCGTGTCGAAGACGCCGCTCGCCGCCGTCGCCGCGTCCATGGGCGACGCGCCGCAGCCCGGCTGAGGAGAACCGACGTGCCTGCTGCGACAACGCCGACGGCCTCCGGCGTGCCGATCGACATCCGGCGCGTCTCGAAGACGTTCGGCGATGACACGGCGCAGCCTTTCCTGGCGCTGAAGCCGATCGACGTGTCGATCGAGGCCGGCTCCTTCGTCTCCGTCGTCGGCGCGTCGGGCTGCGGGAAGAGCACGCTGATGCTGATGGTCGCCGGGCTTCTGGCGACGACGACCGGCGAAATCCGCGTCGATGGAAGAGCCGTGACGCGACCGATCACCGATGTCGGCATCGCCTTCCAGGATCATCTGCTGCTCGATTTCCGCACGGCGTTCGAGAACGTCATGCTGCACGCCGATATTCGCGGTCTGGCGCGCGCGCCGCTCGAGAAGCGCGCCCGCGAGCTGTTCGCGCAGCTCAGGCTCGAGGCGGCGATGCACAAATATCCCGCCCAGCTTTCCGGCGGCATGCGTCAGCGCGTCTCGCTGATCCGCACGCTCGTGCACGATCCCGCGCTCATCCTGATGGACGAGCCGTTCGGCGCGCTCGACGCGCTGACGCGCCTGCAGGTGCGCGCCGATCTCGAAGAGCTGTGGCTGCGCCGGCGGCCGACCGTGCTGTTCATCACCCACAGCGTCGAGGAGGCGGTCGGCCTGTCCGATCGCATCCTGGTGATGAGCCCGAGCCCGGGCGAGGTCGTCGACGACATTGTCGTCGACCTGCCGCGGCCGCGGCCGCTGGTGTTCGGCGACGCGCCGCAGTTCACCGGCTATGTCGACCGCATTCATCGCCATTTCCAGAGGCTCGGCATATTGCACGACGCGACGCCCGGCGCGGCGCAGGCGGCGACGGCATGAGCGAGGGACCCGCCGCGACTCCGCCGGTCTCGCTCGCGATCGCCGGCCGCATCGCCGAGATCGGCCTCTGCGCGCCGCCGCTCAATCTCGTGACGCGGCCGTTGCTGCGCGGGCTCGAGGCGGCGTTGCGCCGCGTCGCCGCGGCGAAGGGCGTGCGTTGCGTGATCCTGCATGGCGGCGCGGCGCGCGCCTTCTGCGCCGGCAGCGACATCCGCGAATTTGCGCATCTGCGCGAGACCGCCGCCGAAGAAAAGATTCTCTACGAGGATCACGTGCTGCGCGCGCTGGCGCGTCTGCCGATGCCGACCATCGCCGCGCTGGACGGGCCGGCCCTCGGCGGCGGGCTGGAGCTGGCGCTGGCCTGCGACCTGCGCGTCGCGCGCGCCGGCATTTCTCTCGGCCTCACCGAATCGCGCATCGGCGGGCTTGCGGCCAACGGCTCGCTGCGTCTTGCGCGGCTCGCCGGGCCGGGCCGCGCCAAGGAATTGCTGTTCACCGGCGCGACGCTCGACGCCGACACGGCGCTCGGCTGGGGCGTCGTCAATCGCGTTGCGCGCGAGGCGAGCGCGCTCGAGACGGCGCGCGCCCTCGCCGCAGAAATCGCCGAACGCGGGCCTCTGTCGAACCGCCTCGCCAAACAGCTCGTCGATCGCGCCTTCGACGAGCCGATGGAGGCCGCCCTCGGCGCCTCGGTCGTCGCGCAGCAGGCGATCTTCGACTCCGACGATCTGCGCGAAGGCATGCGCGCCTTCTTCGACAAGCGGCCGCCGAACTTCGGCGACGACTGACGCCGGCGCGGCGTTCAGCCTGCGTCCGCGAAAAAGTCGAGCACCGCCTGCGCCTGCCCGGCGATCATCGCGGCGCCGGAGACCGTGCGACAGCCGCTGCGCCGCGCCAGCGCCAGCAGCGCCGTGTCCTCCCTGGGCACGATGTCCACCACCGCGAGCCCCGCCGGCAGCCCTGCGACAGAGTCGATCGGCGAGGCGTCGCCGCCGTCCAGACCGACCGTCGTCGCGTTGATCAACACGCCGATCTCCTCGAGGCGCGGGGTCGAGGCCCGCGCCTCGCACTGCGGATGGGCCGCCGTCACATCCTCGACGATGCACGCGCTGCGCTCGATCTCGATGTCCGTCACGTGAAGACGACGCGCGCCGGCCTCCGCCAACGCAAAAGCGATGGCGCGGCCGGCGCCGCCGGCGCCGACGAGCCAGACAGTTTCCCCCGCCACGGGCCGACCCGCGTCCTGCAAGGCGCGAACGAGCCCGACGCCGTCGAACATGTCGGCCTCCCATCGGCCATCGCCGCGCCGGCGCATGGCGTTGCAGGCGCCGACCTGCCGGGCGCGCTGCGTCACGATGTCGGCGAAGGCGAGCGCCGCCTGCTTGTGCGGATAGGTGAACACCAGCCCGTCGAGATTGCCGGCGCAGATCAGGCCGCGCATGCCGATGTCGAACGCTTCCGCCGACAGCCGCCATGGCACGAGCGCGGCGTCGACGCCGGCGGCCTCGAGCCGCGCATTGTAGATTTGCGGCGATTTCGCCTGCGCGATCGGATCGCCGACGATGGCGTAGAGGCGCGTCGCGCCGGTGATCATGCGCATGCGCGGCTCACGCCGCCGGCAGGGCGCGTTGCAGCCGCTGGCCGATCGGACGATCGATGACAAGCGCCCCGTCGCGCATCACGGTCCGCCCGCGCACCATGGTCAGCACCGGCCAGCCCGTCACCTCGATGCCTTCATACGGCGTGTAGTCGGCGCCATGGCCCTGATTGGCGTTGGTGATCGTCATGCGCTTCGTCGCATCCCAGATCGCGATGTCGGCGTCGGCGCCGACCGCGATCGTCCCCTTGCGCGGATAGAGACCATAGGTCTTCGCATGGTTCGTCGACGTCACGGCGACAAATGTGTTGAGATCGATGCGGCCCTTGCCGACGCCTTCGGAGAACAGGATCGGCAGCCGCGCCGCGACGCCCGGAATGCCGTTCGGCACCCAGCGGAAGCTGGTGCGCCCCTTCGGCGTCAGCTTGCCCTGCGCGTCATCGTAGCGGAACGGGCAATGATCGGAGGAGAACAGCGTGAAGACGCCGCTCTGCAGCCCTTCCCAGCACGCGGCCTGACTGGCCTTGTCGCGCGGCGGCGGCGAGCAGACATACTTCGCGCCCTCCATGTTGAGGCCTTTGAGGTCGTCCTCGGTGAGCACCAGATATTGCGGGCAGGTCTCGGCCCTGATCTTCAGGCCCTTGCGCTGCGCCGAGCGAATCTCCTCCATCGCCTCGCGATTGGAGACATGCACGACGACGATCGGCACATCCGAGAGCTCGGCCATCGTGATCGCCCGATGCGTCGCCTCGCGCTCGACGGGAATCGGCCGAGACTTCGCGTGAAAGAACGGCGCGGTGTCGCCCTGTCGTTCGAGCTTCGCGGTGAGGAAGCGGATCATGTCGTAATTCTCGGCATGGATCATCATCAGCGCGCCGGTCTCGCGCGCCACCGCCATGGTTTCGAGAATCTGCAGATCGGTCAGCGCCAGCCCGTCATAGGTCATGAACACCTTGAACGAAGTGTAGCCGTCCTTCACCAGCGCCGGCAGCTCCTGACCGAGCACCGCCTCGGTCGGATCGCGGATGATCAGGTGAAAGGCGACGTCGACATGGCACTTGCCCACGGCGAGCGCGGCATAGGCCTCGACGGTGCGGCGCAGCGGCTCGCCCGTCTCCTGCAGACAGAAGGGCAGCACCATGGTGTTGCCGCCGAGCGCCGCCGAGCGCGTGCAGCTCTCGAAATCATCCGCCATGACGATGCCGGGACCGGAGGGCTGGGCGATGTGGACATGGCTGTCGATGCCGCCGGGCAGCGCCAGCTTGCCGCGCGCGTCGATGATCTCGCGCGCGCCTTCGAGGCTCTCGGCGAGCGCCGCGATCCGCCCGTCGCGGATGCCGATGTCGGCGGAGAAGGTGTCGGCGGCGGTGACGATCGTTCCGCCCTTGATGATCGTGTCGAAGTTCATGGCCAACTCCATCAGGCGACAGGGGCGAAGCCGGCGGCGACGAGCGCCGCGCGCAGGCTCGACCATTCGGCGTCGGTAACCGGGGGCTGCGGCGGACGCACGATCGGCGCATCGAGCTTGCCGAGCAAGGTCAGACAGGCTTTGAGCCGCGCGGTCGCACGTCCGCCCGGCGCGGCGCGATAGATCGCCGCCGCGAGGGGATAGATGCGCTCGTGCAGGTCGCGCGCCGCTATCCAGTCGCCCGCCGCCGTCGCGACGTGGAAATCCGCGCACAGCCGCGGCGCGACGGCGGCGAGACTGACCTGACTGCCCTCGCTGCCGATGATGGCGCTGGTCAGCAGATGCTCGTCGCCCGAGCCGAGCACGACGAAATCCGGCCGCAGCGATTTCAGCAGCCGCCGGTTCGCCTCATAGGTCGCGACTTCCCAGCTCCCCTCCTTGACGCCGACGACGCGCGGCTCGGCGGCGAGCGTGGCGAGCGTCGCCGCGTCATAGGCCATCGCCCCGGCGCCGACCGGCGCGCCATAGAGGAGAAGCGGCAGGCCCGTCGCGGCGAGCACATGGCGCTGATGAATCGCCGCCGCCTGCGCATCGTGCGACAAGGCGAAGGAGTTGGGCGGGAAAAGCAGCAGGATGTCGGCGCCGGCCGCCTCGGCCGCGCGCGCATCCTCGGCGGCGACGAGACTCGATTCGGCGTTGACGCCGGAACAGATCACGCAGTCGCGCGGCGCGACGGCGCGGGCGATCTCGACGACGCGGCGCTTCTCGGCCTGGCTCAAGACGAAATTCTCGCCGGCATGGCCGTTGACGAGCAGGCCGGCGATGCCTTGCGTCTGCGCGACGTCGCGGATGTGACGCGCCAGCGCAGCTTCGTCGAGCGCGAAATCGGCCGTCATCGGCGCGATCGTCGCCGCATGCATGCCATGGAGTCGGGCGGGATCGAAACGCTTCATGCGGCCCTCTGTGGCTGCGCCAGCAGCCGGTCGATCGGAAACAGCGGCAGTTCGGGTTCGCGCCCGAGAATGCGGTCGGCGAGCAGGCGCGCGATATAAAGGCCGCTTGTGTAGCCCGAATGCACGCTGCCGCAGACATAGGCGTCGGGATGGCCGGGAATCGGCCCGACCGCGGGCAGCGCGTCCGCCGTCTCCGCCTCGAGCCCGGCCCAGGCGCGGGCGAGCCGCGCCTGCTTCAGCGCCGGGATGGCATGGCAGGCGAGGCGGATGTTGCCGATCAGTCGCTCGGGCCGCAGCGCGAGGCCGCCGCGGGCGCGATCGCCGACGCCCTGCCAGCCGCCGCCGATCACCGTCGTCCCGTGCGGATACTGCTTCAGCGACAACAGGCCGCTGGCGATGCCGATCACCGTGCGCATCACCGGCCGCTGCCGCTCGGTGACGGCGAGCTGATTGACCAGAACCTTGATCGGCAGGGCGACGCCGAGCCAGGCCAGCATCGGCTCGATCCAGACTCCGCCGGCGATGACGAGCCGGCGCCCGCGCGCCGGCGCGGCGCGCGTCTTCACCACATAGCCGCCGGCCTCGCGCTCGATCCCGATCGCCTCGGCATGCTCGCGCAGTTCGACGCCGGCCTCGACAAGCGCGCGGCGGAAGGCGAGGCCGGTCAGATACGCATTGGCGTAGCCGTCGACCTTGCAATGGCCGGCAAGGCGCACGCCTTCGCCGAGGCCGGGCTCGACAGTTTGCGCCGCTGCGGCGCCGATGAGCTCGATCGGCGCGCCGGCCTCGCGCCGTTTGCCGGCGCGGAAGGCGAGCAGTTCTTCCTCGCGCTCGGTGAAGGCGAGCGACAGCCCGTCGCAGACCACGACGCCGACATCGTGCCCGAGCCAGTCGCGCGCCGACGCCCACATCGCATGCGCGCGCAGGGCGTAGGGGATCAGCGCGACGCGCGTCATCTGCATCGTCAGCGTGCCGGCGTTGACGCCGGAGGCCTCGCGGCACAGCGCGCCGCGCTCGACGAGAGTCACCGACAGGCCGCCGCGCGCGGCGAACAGCGCGGTCGCGCAACCATGCAGCCCGCCGCCGACCACCACGAGATCGCGCGCCGCGCTCATAGCGGCGCCGGCGTCGGAATGGGGATGTCGGCATAGTCGAAGGCGCCGATCATCTCGCCGAGCGCCACGGGGCGCAGCGGCGGCCGACCGGTCCAGCGACCGACCGTTTCACGGGAAACATTCAACGCCGCGGCCATCAGCTCTTCCGCCGCATCGCTGCAGGAGCGGCCCTGGCACGGGCCCATGCCGCAACGGGTGAAATGCTTCAACTGGTCGATGTCGCGCGCGCCGTCCGTGATCGCGGCGTCGATCTCGCCGCGCGTCACATCCTCGCAGCGGCAGACGACCGTGCCGGCGGCGATCGCCGCGACCTCCGCCGGGCGTTGCGCCATCAGCGAGGCCATCGCGTCGGAGAAGGGCGCGGCGCGGACAAGCGCGCGATCTATGCGCGCGCATTCCTGCGCGACGTCTGCGCCCTGCCCTGCCGCGATGGCGAGTCCGGCGCGGCGCCCGGCGAGCGACGCCATGATCTGGCCACGAACGCCCGCGCCGTCGCCGACTGCATACAGGCCTTCGACCGTTGTGCGGAACGCCTGATCGACGACCGGCATCCAGCCGCCGCGCAGCCGGTCGTAGCGATGTTCGGCGCGCATGAGGCGCGTGACCTCGCAGGCCGTCGTCAGCCCGTGGCCGACGACCAGCGCATCGCAATCGAAGGCCCGCTCCTGCCCCGCGATCGGCGCGCCCTGCGCATCGACCGGCCCGATGACGACGCGCCGCACCGCCTCCTCGCCCTCGGCCCGGCGCACGCCATGCGCGGCGAAGAAGGGCGCGCCCGCAAGACGCGCGCGCCCGGCCAGCATCGCGCCGCGCAGCGCCAGCGAGGGCCGGCCGAGCAGCGCCGGAAGACGCATCGCCCAGTCGCGCCGCGCAGCGCGATCGACGATGGCGGCGATCTCGACGCCCGCCGCGACGAGACCGGCGGCGACGACGGCGAGCAGCGGCCCGCAGCCGGCGACGACGACGCGCGCGCCCGGCGCCGCGCCGTGGCTCTTCAGCAGCACCGTGGCGGCGGCGAGGCCGATCACGCCGGGCAGCGTCCAGCCCGGGAACGGCGTGACGCGTTCATGCGCGCCGGTGGCGACGACGAGCGCCGGCGCCTCTAAGCTTTCGTTGCCGTCCGGCCCGAGCGCGTCGACGCGAAAGCCCGTGTCGCGGCCGAGGCCGGGCCCGACGACAGACCAGACGCGGCGGCCGAATTGCGTCGTCGCCGGCGAGGCGGCGAGACGTTCGCGCAGATCGTCGCCGGCGCGGTGATCCGCATCGCCCTTGCCGGCGAAGCCGCCGACCGGCGCACGCCAGACCTGCCCGCCGGCCGCGGGCTGCTCGTCGAGCACGGCGACGCGGCGGCCATGGCGCGCGGCGGCGATCGCCGCTTCCGCGCCCGCCGGCCCGGCGCCGATGACAATGGCGTCGAACCGCGCCGTCATGGCGCGCCTCTCAATTCGATCGCCATGCCTGCGGCGACCGGCGTGCGACAGGCCTGAACCAGCGCGCCGTCGACGAAGATGGCGCATTCCTGGCAGGCGCCCATGTAACAGAAGGCGCCGCGCGGCGCGCCCGATCGCGGACTCGCGCGCAGCCGCAGCGCGCCCGCCGCGGCGAGCGCGGTCGCCAGCATGACGCCGTCCGGCAATAGCTGCGCAACGCCGTCGATCGTCACCTCGACGAGTCGCGCGTCGCGTGCGAGCAGACGCGCCGTCATGGCGCTTTCGCCGCCGGCCGGCGATGACGCGCCTCGTGGACGAGCCGGCGCTCGGCGTAGCGCCCGACGCGCGCGAAGCTCCACGAGATGACGAAATAGAGCACCAGCACCGTGCCGAAGCAGATCAGCGCCGAGAAGCCGCGCTGGTTGAGCATGCGCGCGGCGAAGGTGAGCTCGAGAAAACCGATCTGCGAGACGAGCGATGTCTCCTTGATCATGCTCACCGTGTGGATCGTCGAAGGCGGCAGGATCACTTTCCAGGCCTGCGGCAGGATGATGCGGAACAGCGCCTGCAGCGGCGGAATGTTGAGCGCCGCCGCCGCCTCCCACTGTCGCACATGCACCGCCTCGTAGCCGGCGCGGATGTTTTCGGCCGCAAGCGCCGACATGCGCAAGGCGACCGCCGTCGTCGCCACTACGAACAGGCTCTGGTTGGCGCCCGACAGCTGGAAGCCGAAGAACACGCACATCAAGAGCACGAGAAAGGGAATGCGCCGGATCGCCTCGGTCCAGCCGATGAACAGCGCGCGCAGCGGCGCGAGCGGCATGATCTGCGCCAGCCGCGCCGTGGCGATGACGAAGCCGACGAGATAGCCGATCAGACAGCCGAGAAACGACACGAGCAGCGTGTTCAGCGCCGCCTGGCCGAGGAACACGAGGTTCCAGTAGGTGTAGAAGCGCGGCGCCTCGGCGAGGAACTGCTCGAGCGCGCGCATCAGAACGCCTTCGCCTTGACGCGGAACATGGCGCGCCCGATCGCATAGAGGATCGCCGAGGCGACGATCGTCAGCACGATGTAGATCAGCGCGGCGAGCGAGAAAATCTCGATCGAGCGGAACGAGATCGCATTGGCGTTCAGCGCGCGGGCGGTGAGCTCCTCGACGCCGAAGATCGCCGCCATCGAGGTGCCGAGCGTCATGATGATGTACTGGTTGGACAGCGAGGGATAGAGCGCCTTGACGATATGCGGGGCGATGACGTGACGGATCGTCTGCAGCCGCGTGAAGCCGAGCGTCTCGGCCGCGTCGATCTCGGCCTGCGGCAACGCCTGGAAGCCGGCGCGCTGGATCTCGGTGAGATACGCGCCGGCGTTGAGCGTCATGCCGATCAGCACCGCCTGCACCGGCGACAGCAGCACGCCGAATTCCGGCAATGCGAAAAACAGGAAGAAGATCTGGACGAGCTGCGGCGTGTTGGTGAAAAAGCTGACATAGGCGCGCACCAGCATGCGCGCCCAGCGCGGGCCATAAGCCAGCGTCGAGGCGCCGGCGAGGCCGATCGCCAGGCCGAGAACGAAGGCGACGAAGGCGATGATGAGCGCGATTGCCGCGCCGATCAGAAAATCGGGCAGATAGCCGAGAACCTGCCCGTATTGCAGCTGCATCCGCCTTCGCCCGCCCTTGCGATCAGAACATCGGGTTGACCGGCACCGGCGTCTTCATCGGCACGCCGAACCATTTCTCCCAGGTCTTGCCGACGAAGCCGCTGCGATGCATTTCGAATAGCACGACGTTGAGCACGTCCTTCAGCGTCGTGTTGCCCTTCTGCACGCCGATGCCGACCCAGGTGCTGGCGAGCACCTCGTCGAGCACCTTCCACTCGACGCCGGCGACGTTCTTCATCGGGATGACGACCGATTCGAGCACGTCCACCATCGCGTCGGCGCGGCCCTGCTGCAGCGCGCGGAAGGTGTCGGGATAATTGTCGAGCAGCGTCACCTGCGCCTTCGGCGCATTCGCCTGAATCCAGGGAATGCCGACGGTGCCGCGCACCTGCACGAGGCGGACCTGCGGATTGTCGAGATCGGCCGGTTTGGCGATCGGAACGGCGGTCCCGGTCTTGGTCAGCACGATGACGCTCTGGGTGTGCAGCGGCACGGTGTAGTCGATGACCAGCGCCCGCTCGACCGTGCGGGTGATCGCGCCGAGCACGATGTCGATCCGGTCCGACTGCAGGAACGGGATGCGGTCGGGGCTGCCGACCTGCACGATCTCCAGCTCGACCTTCATCAGCCGCGCGATCTCGCGCGCGACGTCGGCGTCGAAGCCGTCGATCTGGTTCTGCGCGTTGAACACGCCGAAGGGCGGCAGCGTCGGGTTGATCCCGGCGCGCAGCTTTTTCGCCGACAGCACCTCGGCCAGCGGCTTGCCGAGCGCGGCCTCGCTCGCCGCCAGTCCTGCGGCGGCCGCCGCGCCGATCAGCGCCACACGGCGCGAGACATTCGTGAAGCTGTCGTTCGCCATCTCCGCTCCCCTCTCTCCAAACCGGATTGTATACCAATGTTGTGCAATCTTGCGCTCCGGCGCAAGCTGTTTCATGAAGGGCGGGAGCAGTCCGGCGGGGGCCATCCGTGTCGTTTCTCGATCTTGCGGGCGTCAGCGCGAACTATGGCCGGCACGAGGTCCTGAGCGAGATTTCGCTGAGCATCGCGCGCGGCGAAGTGGTGGCGCTGATCGGCCCCTCCGGCTCCGGCAAGAGCACGCTGTTGCGCACGCTGATCGGCCTGACGCGGCCGACCCGCGGTTCGGTGACGCTCGAGGGCGCGCCGATCGGCTATGGCGACGCCGCCTCGCTGCGCGCCGCGCGCGACCGTTTCGCCATCGTCTTCCAGCAATACAATCTGTTCCAGAACATGACCGCGCTGCGCAACGTCGCCATCGCGCCGGAGATCGTGAAGAAGCGCCCGCGCGCCGAGGTGGCGACGGAGGCGGCTGCGCTGCTCGCCCGCGTCGGCCTCGGCGACAAGCTCCACGCCTATCCCGACGAGCTTTCCGGCGGCCAGCAGCAGCGCGTGGCGATCGCCCGCGCGCTGGCGCAGAAGCCGGCGATCCTGCTGCTCGACGAGGTGACCGCCGCGCTCGATCCCGAACTCGTCACCGAAGTGCTCGACACCATCCGCGAGCTCGCCGCCGACGGCATGACCATGCTGGTGGTCAGCCACGAGATGGCCTTCGTCAGGGAGGTGGCGAGCCGCGTCGTCTTCATGGACAAGGGCCGCATCGTCGAGACCGGCGCGCCGGCCGACATCTTCGAGCGGCCGCAAACCGAGCGGCTGCGCGATTTCGCCGCCAAGATCCTCAAGCACTGACCGATGCGCCCCGCCCCGCCCGGCCTCGATCTTCTCGCCGGCGCGGCGGATGGCCACGTCCATGCCTGTCCGCACATCAATGCGCGCCGGCTCGACGCCTTCGAGGCGACGCGGGAAGCGGCCGCCGCCGGCATGGCGGGGCTCGGGCTGATGGACAATTTCGGCAACAGCGCCGGCCTCGCCGCGCTCGTCATGCGCGAGCTCGGGGCCCTCGGCGTCGATGTCTGGGGCGGCCTGATCATGGAGCCGCCGGCCGGCGGCGTCAGCCTCGAGGCGGCGCGCATCGCGCTCGACTATGGCTATGGCGCGGGCGGGGCGCGCTTCCTGTCGCTGCCGACGCATCACACGCGGCATGTGGCGCGCCAGGAAGGGCGATCCCCGGCCTATGTCGAGGCCTGTTTCCACATGCCCGAGCGCGGCCCGCTCCCCGATCCGCTGCCGGCGATCCTCGATCTGGCGGCGCGCCGCGACGTCGTCTTCAATCTCGGCCATGTCGGCGACGGCGAGGCGGTGCGTCTCGCCGAGGCGGCGAAGGCGCGCGGCGTCGCCCGCGTGCTCGCCCCCGCCAATCATTTCGACGTCGCGACCGTGCGCGAGCTCGCCGCGCTCGGCGCCTGCGTCGAGTTCTCCTTCTTCTTCGTCAGCCCGGCGACGCAGGTCGGCCTGACGCATGTCGACGCGGAGAAGCACCGCATCGCCGCCGCCCCGCTCGATGCGATGGTCGCGCGCATCGCCGCGGCGCCGCCGGACAAGGTGATCCTGTCGAGCGATTGCGGCGTCGCGCTGCTGCCGCCGCCGGTCGAGGGGCTGCGCTGTTTCCTGACCCTGCTCGAGGCGGCGGGGATCGAACGGGCCGCGCTCGCCGCGATGGTCGGCGCCAATCCGAAACGGCTGTTCCGCGTCAGCGCACCGTCGCCAGCGCGTGATCCCTGAGGCTGCGGCAATGCGCCTGCACGGCGAGCCGCGCGGCGCGCCGGTCGCCGCTCTCCAGCGCCTCGAGAATCGTCAGATGCTCGCTGGAATCCGGCCCGACCCGATCCTTCAGCCTGGCGATCTCGAACAGCCGCGTCGTGACGCGCAGCGCCAGGATCATCTCGGCCATCACCGGATTGCCGCAATGCTCGATGTAGAGTCCGTGCAGATTGTCGTCGGACTTCCAGTGCGCATGGGTGTGGTAGGCGGCGGCGCGCATCAGCCCCTTGATCTCGTGCCTGACCGCCGCCAGCGCCGCGCCGGGTATCGCGCCGATCGCCAGCACCGCCGCCTCGCCCTCGAGAATCTCACGCACTTTCAGACTGTGCAGATATTCGGTGAGATCGACATGCCTGACGACGAAGGAGCGGTTGGCCGCCTTGCGCACGAGGCCTTCACCCTCGAGCCGCTGCAGCGCCTCGCGCAGAGGCGTGCGCGAGATGCCGAGCGTGTCGGCGAGGCGCGCCTCGATGATCGTTTCGCCGCCCTTCAGGCGCCGGTCGCGGATCATGTCGGTGATGGCGCGGTGGGCGAGACTGGACAGGTTGACGCCCTGCCCGGCGAGCAGCGGCTCGGCGGGATCGACGGGCTGAAGGCGGCCTTGCGCGACAGACATGGCGCGTCCCCTACACGCTTCGTCAGCGATCGTCACGGACAAGTTGCTTGGCCTCGACCGCGCCATAGGCCTTGCCGAAATACGCCTCGATGCGCCGCTGCACCATGTCCCAGGCCGTCGTCATGACCAGATAGAGGATCGCGACGACGCAGAATATTTCCAGAACTTCAAAGCGTTGCTGCATCAGAATCTGGCCGCGGCGGAGCAGCTCCTCCATCGAGATGACGGAGGCGATCGACGTCGTCTTCAGCAGGCCGTTCACCGAATTGCCGAGCGGCGGGATGATCACGCGCAGCGCCTGCGGCATGGTGACGAGCAGGAAGGCCTGTCGGCGGTTGAGGCCGAGCGCCCGCGCCGCGTCGCGCTGACCGGCCCCGACCGACAGGATGCCGCCGCGCAGAATCTCGGAGAGATAGGCCGCCTCGTTCAGCGCCAGCCCGATGATCGCGGATTCGAACACCGAGAGCCGCACCAGTCCAAGTTGCGGCAGGCCGGTGTAGATGATGATCAACTGCACAAGCAGCGGCGTGCCGCGGAACACCCAGACATAGAATTGCGAAAAACCGCTGAGCGCGCGCGAGGACGACATGCGCATCAGCGTCACGCCGAGGCCGAGGACGAAGCCGAGCGTCAGCGTCGACACGGTCAGGAAGAGCGTGACCAGCGCGCCTTCGAGCAGATAGGCATTGGTGAAATAGCCGAGGAAGCCGTCCCAGTTCCAGACGCGCATCGATCGCTCTCCGGCGGCGGCGGGAGCGACGCGACGCCGCTCCCGCCAGCCCGATCAGGCGGGGCCCGTTCCGTCGATCTTGAAGGTCGAGCCCTCGATCTTCAGCACGCCGTACTTGTCGAACAGCTGGTCGTAATAGCCGGACTTCTTCAGATCGTTGAGCGCGCCGACGACCGCCTCCGCCAGCGTCTTGTTGGCGAAGGCGAAGGTCGCGGTCTGCGGGAACAGGCCGGCGACGGCGCGGGTGAAGTCGCCACGGCCCTGCCAGTACATCGCCGTCGCGTCGATCGCGGTCGCCGCCTGCACCTGGCCGGCGCGCAGCGCCTGGAAGGATTCGGCGAAATTGTTGAAGGTGCGGATGGTCAGCCCGGCGAGGCCCTTGCCCTTCAGCATCGTGTCGACCTCGCGGGTGCGGCGCTCCTCGATGCCGCCGAGCTCGACCGACACCGCCTTGCCCGCGAGATCCTCCCACTTCTCGATCTTCAGCGGATTGCCGCGTGAGACGAGGAAGCTGATCGCGGCGCGCTCGTAAGGCACCATGTACATCAGCTTGGAGCGCTCCTCGGTCCAGAAGATGCCGGTGTTGATCATGTCCCAGCGCTTGGCGGCGAGGCCCGGCACCATCGCGGCGAATTCGATGCGCACATATTCCGGCGTCAGGCCGAGCAGTTTGGCGACTTCGTTGCCGAGTTCGACGCGCATGCCCTGCAACTGGCCCTTGTCGTCGACGAATTGCAGCGGCGGCAGGGTCGGATTGATCGACATCACCAGCGTGTTCGCCTTGATGATGTTGGGCGGCGCAATCTTCGCCTGCGCGCGCGCCCGGCCGGGCAGCGTCGCGGTCAGGCCAAGCGCGCCGGCGCCGGCGAGAACGCCGCGGCGCGTCGCCCCGCGACCGAAAGAACGAATGTCTGCCGTCATCCTGCCCTCCTCTGCCCGCATCGGTCGCGATGGACCCGCGCCGACGTCGATTGTATGCATAGCGTATGCCAGCAGGCCCGGCCGTCAAGCAGAAAGCGGATTCGGCGATGAGCGCAGGACAGATCGTCACCGTCACGGGCGAGATCGCGCCGGATGCGTTGGGCCCGACGCTGATGCACGAGCACGTGTTGTGCGATCTCACCAACCCGGCCTGGCGCGGCAAGCCGGCCGATCTGCCGATCACGCTCGCGAACCGGCACGAAATCGACTACCGGCCGATGGTTCCGGGCCATCACGTGCTGGCCGACCGCGCCGTCGCGGCGCAGGATCTCGCCGCCTTCCGCGCCGCCGGCGGCGCCGCCATCGTCGATCTGACGACCGGCGGCATCGGCCCCGATCCGGAGGGGCTCGCGGACCTGTCGCGCCTGAGCGGCGTCGCGATCGTGCTCGGCGCCGGCTTCTACACCGACGCCTATGTCGACGACGCGACGAAGGCGCTGCCCGTCGAGGCGCTGGCGGAGATCATCGAGGCGCAGGTGACGCAGGGCGCGTGGGGAACGCGCATGCGCTGCGGCGTCATCGGCGAGATCGGCGTCTCCTGGCCGATGACGCCGTTCGAGGAGCGCGCGCTGATCGCCGCGGCGATCGCCCAGCGCCGCACGGGGGCGATGATCAACGTCCATCCAGGCCGCCATCCGCTGGCCTGCAACGGGATCTGCGACGTGCTCGAACGCGCCGGCGCCGACCTGTCGCGCGTCGTGCTCAGTCACATGGACCGCACGCATCCCGAAGATGTCGAGGCCGTCGTCGCGCTCGCCCGCCGCGCCATTGTCGAATACGACTTCTTCGGCATCGAGACGTCGAACTACTGGATGGGCGTCGTCGATCTGCCCAACGACTGGATGCGGCTGCGCGCGTTGCGCCGGCTGTTCGAGGCCGGACTCGGCGATCGCGTCTGCATCAGCCACGACATCTGCACGCGCACGCGGCTGATCGCCCATGGCGGCCACGGTTATCGCCACATCCTGACCAATGTGCGTCCGCTGATGCGTGACCGCGGCTGGAGCGAGAGCGAAATCGCGCAGCTGCTGATCGACACGCCGCGCCGGCTGCTGACGATCGGCGGCTGATCACTCCGCCGCGGCGCGCGCGCCGTGCAGCAGCCCCATCTCGACCAGCACCTTGCGCAGCGCCGGCCGGTCCTTCTCCGGCAGGGGCAGGCGCGGGGCGCGCGGCGGCCCCATCGACATGCCCATCATCTCGAACGCCGCCTTTGTGCCCGAGACGTAGCGCGGCCCGCCGACCCAGGGCAGCAACGGCACGAGCTTGCGGTGGATCGCCGTCGATTCGTCGAGATCGCGGCGGTCGCGCACGGCGTTGAACAGCTCGGCCGACAGCTTCGGCGCGACATTGGAGCACACCGCGACCCAGCCCTCGGCCCCGAGCCAGAAGGATTCGAAGCCGAGCACGCCGGCGAACACCGTCATGCGCTCGCCGCACAGGCGGATGATCTCGCGCACCCGCGTCACGTCGAGCGTCGATTCCTTGATGTAGCAGCAGTTGGGAATGGTCGAGAGGCGCGCCACCGTCTCCGGCACGAGATCGACATTCGCCGTCGCCGGATTGTTGTAGACCATGATCGGAATGCCGATCGCGTCGGCGACGCTCTTGTAGTGGACGTAAAGCTCGTCCTCGGTCGGCACGCTGTAATAGGGCGGGATGATCATCACCCCGTCGGCGCCCTGCGCCTCGGCTTCGCGCGACATGGCGACGACGTCGCGCGTCCATTCCCCGCCCGTGCCGATCAGCACCGGCACGCGGCCGGCCGCGGTCTTCACCACCGTGTCGACCACGGCGCGGCGCTCGTCCGGCGTGATCGACAGGAACTCGCCGGTCGAGCCGAGCGGGATCAGGCCGTGAATGCCCTCCGCGATCTGGAACTCGACCAGCCGAGCCAGCGCCGCGAGATCGACCGCCGCGCCATCCGCCGTGAACGGGGTGACCAGCACCGTATAGGTTCCGCGAAACCGCTTCATCGCGCTCTCCGTCCGCTTTTCGCAAGGCGTGCGGAATCGTATATGCCTTGTATGCAACGGAAGATGCAAGGCGATGGCGCGCAGCGCTGACATTCAGGCGGGCGAGAGCGTCCGCTTCACCTTCGAGGGCGCGTCGGTCGTCGCGCGCCAGGGCGAGAGCGTCGGCGCCGCGCTGGCGGCGGCCGGCGTTCTGGCGCTGCGCCACACGCGCACCGGAGCGCCGCGCGGCCTGCATTGCGGCATGGGCGCCTGTTTCGACTGTCTGGTGACGATCGACGGCCGCGCCGGGCTGCGCGCCTGCATGGAGAAGGCGCGCGAGGGCATGGTGGTGACCGGCGCGGCCGACGCGCAGGCCGATCTTGCCGCCGCGCCCGAAGGCGAGATCGCGCACGTCGAAACAGACGTCCTCGTCGTCGGCGCCGGGCCGGCCGGCGCGACAGCGGCGGCGATGTTGGCCGAGGCCGGCGCGCGCGTCATCGTCTGCGACGAGCGCGCCGCCGTCGGCGGGCAGTATTTCAAGCCGCTCGCGGTGGACGCCGAGGCCCCGCCCGCCGACCGGCAATTCGCCGAGGGCCGCGCGCTGGCCGATCGGCTCGCGCGATCCGGCGCCGAGGCATGGCCGCAGGCGACGGTCTGGTTCGCGCGCGACGGCGAGGGCGTCGGCGTGCTGCGCGGCGACCGCGCCGTCGTGGTCAAGCCGCGCCGCATCCTCGTCGCGACCGGGGCGAGCGAGCGCCCCTGCCCCCTGCCCGGCTGGACCCTGCCCGGCGTCATGACCACCGGCGGCCTGCAGACGCTGGCGCGCGCGCAGCGCGTCGCCCCGCCCGGCCGCATCGTCGTCGCCGGCTCGGGCCCGCTCAATCTGCAACTCGCCTGCGAATTGCTGCGCCTCGGCCGCGCCCCGGCCGCGGTGATCGATTGCGGCGCGGGTCCGTCGCTGGCGACCGCCGGCGCGCTCGCGCTGATGGCGCTCGCCGATCCGGCCGCCGCGGCTGAAGGGCTGCGCTATCTGGCGAGGCTGAAGCGCGCCGGCGTTCCCGTGCTTTGGCGGACGGATGTCGTTGCGATCGAGGGCGCCGAACGGGTCACGGCGATCCGGGTGCGACGGGACGGCCGCGAACGTGTGATCGACTGCGAGGTCGTCGCGCTCAACATGGGCTTCCAGCCGCAGGCGGAACTCGCCCGCCAGCTCGGCTGCGCGCTGCGTTATGCGCCCGCGCATGTCGGGGCTGTTTCGGTCGCGACCGATCGCGCGGGACGCACCAGCCTCGACTCCGTCTACGCCGTGGGCGACGGCGCGGCGATCGGCGGCGCGAAGGTCGCGATGGCGCGGGCGCAGCTCGCCGCCGCCGCGATCGGCCGCGATCTCGGGCTCGCAGTCGTCGCGCCCGGCGCCGACGCCGCGCTCACCCTCGCCGAACGTTTCCAGCGCGCGCTCTGGCGCGTCTTTACGCAACCGCCTTTCGACGCGGCGGCTCTCGCCGACGGGACGATCGTCTGCCGCTGCGAGGAGGCGACCGCGGGCGACGTGCGCCGCGCCTGCCGTTCCGCGACGCCGACGCTCGCCACGGTCAAGCGGCTGACGCGCGCCGGCATGGGCCGCTGTCAGGGCCGGTTCTGCGTCGGGACGCTGACGCGCCTCGTCCATGCCGAGGGCGGGCCGGCGCCCGATGTCGACGCCTTCTTCGCGCCGCGCCCGCCGGCGCGGCCCGTGCCGCTCGCCGCGCTGGCGGTGGAAAAGCCGGAATGGGGCGGCCATCGCCAGTATCCGCCGCCGCCCGTCTCGCCGCGCGTCGCGCTGCCGCGCGCGCCGTTCGGGCGGATCGAGGCGGACGTCGCGGTGATCGGCGCGGGCGTCGTCGGCTGTTGTGTGGCGCGCGAGCTGGCGCGCCGCGGCGTCTCGGTGATCGTTCTGGATCGCCATGAGCCCAACGTGCAGGCCTCCGGCGCCAACGCCGGCAGTCTGCACATCCAGCTGCTCTCGTTCGACTTCGGCGCCAAGGCGCAGGCGGGCGGCCGGCCCGCGGCGGAAGTGCTGCGCATCGCGCCGGCCTCCATCGAGCTGTGGAAGGAACTGGAGCAGGCGAGCGGCGAATCCTTCGAGATCACGACGCCCGGCGGCGTCATGGTCGGCGAGAGCCCGGCCGAGATGGAGTTTCTCGCCCGCAAGGTGGCGCTCGAGCAGAGCTACGGCGTCGACTCGCAGCTGATCGTCGCGGACGAGCTCGCCGCGCTCGAACCGCATCTCGCGCGCCGCTTCGCCGGCGCGGCGCTGTGCGCCGGCGAGGGCAAGATCAATCCGCTTCTCGCCACCCTCGCCGTCGCCCGCATGGCGCGCGCGGCGGGCGCGCGCTTCGAGAGCTTCGCCGGCGTGACGGGGCTCGAACGCCAAGGCGCGCGCTGGCGCGTCGCGACGGAAGCGGGCGAGGTGTTCGCGAGCCGCGTCGTCAATTGCGCCGGGGGCTGGGCCTCGCGCGTCGCGGCGATGGCGGCGCGCCCCATCCCGGTGCAGGGCGCGCCGTTGCAGATGATCGTCACCGAGCCCGCGCCGCCGCTGGTCAAGCGGCTCGTCGCCCATGGCGGGCGCCATCTCAGCCTGAAGCAGGCGGAGTCAGGCGGCCTGATCATCGGCGGCGCCTGGCCCGCCGCGCTCGATCCGGCGACCGGGGCGAGCCATGTCGAGATGGCGAGCATCGAGGGCAACGCCTGGGTCGCGCGGCACGTTCTGCCCGCCGCGGCGCGGCTGAGGATCGTGCGCGTCTGGGCGGCGATGAACATCAATATCGACGGCGCGCCGATTCTCGGCGAGATGCCCGGCGCGGCGGGCTTCTGGAATTGCGTCACCTCGAACGGCTATTCGCTCGCGCCCGTCGTCGCGCGCATCACCGCCGGGCTGATGCTGGACGGCCGCAGCGACCATCCGCACGCGATGTTCGGGCTGGGCCGGTTCTAGCCGCACCAGGCGCGCAGGGCGCGCGCGACGACGGCGACACAGCGGCGATGATCCTCGACGTCGACCCATTCGTCGACGCGGCCGTTCTGCGTGAGGTCGCCGCCGAGCGGGCCGAGGCCGAGGGTCGGCACGCCCTGCTGCACGATCGGCACGCGGATGTCGCTCGCCGTATGGACTGGATTGACGAAGGCGCCCGCCCCGGTCTCGGCGCGGATCGCCGCCTCGACGCAGACGAACAGCGGATGATCGGCGCCCGTCTCGGCGCCGCTGACGCCGGCGGGGAAGTCGATCCGCGGGTGCAGCGCCTCCGGCCAGCCCGCCGGCAGGGGCGCCGCGGCGACGGCGGCGCGCAATTCCGCCATCACGGACGCCAGACTCTCGCCGGGCGGAAACGAGATCGACCCTTCGATGACGCCGTCGACCGGCAGCCGGTTGCGCGCGCCCTCGGCGCCGAAGCGCAGCGAGGAGACCAGCACATTCGTCGCCCGTCCGGCGAAACCGGCGATGCGCGGATGCGCGACGCGCCCGCCCCGCGCCGCGTCGAGCGCCGACAGCGCCGCCAGCAGCGCCGCCGCTGCGTCGGCGACGTTCAGGCCGCGATGGGCGAAGGCGGCGTGGCCCGGCTCCTGCGTGTCCGGCGCGCGGCCGGCGAGCGCGATGCGGAATTCGAGCAGCCCCGGCGTGCAGGCCTTGATCTCGCCCATGCCGGCGCCGGATTCGGCCGGATGCAGATAGAGCGCCGCGTCGGGCCGCGCGATGTGCTGCAGCACCGCCGCCGCGCCGCGCGCGTGCCGCTTGCTCGGCGTGCTGGCGATGACGATCTCGCCGCGCGGCCGCCAGCCCTCGCCGAGCGCCGCGCCGAGGCCCGAGATCATCGCGGCGACGCCGGAGAGATCATCAGCGACGCCCCAGCCATGCAACCGGCCATCGGCGATGCGCGCGCGAAAGGGATCGGCGCTCCAGCCGTGGTTGGCCGGAACCGGCTCGCTGTCGGGATGGGCGAACAGCACGCAGCTGCGCCCGCCGCCCGTCCCCGTCAGCCGCGCGATGACGGCGCTGCGCGCGCCGGCGACGATGGCGCGATCGCCGGCGAACTCCTCGCGCAGCGTCACCTCTTCCGGTCGATAGACGAAGCTCTCGACGGCGCAGCCGAGCGCGGTCAGATGCGCGGCGACGACGCGCTGCACCGCCGCCTCGCCGTCGCGTCCCGCGGCGATCAGTTCGGACAGCAGCGCGATCGGATCGGGCATGGTTCCTCTCACGGCAGCTCGAGCCCACGCCCGGCGCGGCGTGCGGTGGCGTAGACCAGCGAGGCGGCGACATTATCCTGAAACGCCCGCCCGTCGGACAGGAAGACACGCAATCCGGCGCGCGGGGCGACGCGCCCGGCGATGAGATCGGCGAGCGCCGCCGGCGCCAGCGCCGCGACGTCGAGCGTCGTCGATCCCGCCCATTGCCGCGCGAGCCGCGCCGGATCGTCGGAGACGACGAAGGCGGCGCGCGCGACGACCGCCGGGTCGAGCTCCTGCGCCTGCGGATAGAACGGCCCGATCGAGGCGAGGACCGCGTCCGGCGCCAGCGCGCCGATGGCGACCGGCGTGCGCGCCAGCGTCATCAGGATGACGATGTCGCTCCCGCCGCCGATCGCGCCTGTCTCGACGGCGCGCGTCGCCACGCCCGTCGTCGCGGCGATGGCTTCGGCGGCCGTCGCGGCGCGCGCGGCCTCGCCGCGCGGCGAGGCGATGCAGAAAGATTCCGCCAGCCCCGCGGCGGCCAGCACCCGCGCATGCGCCCGCGCCTGCCCGCCCGCGCCGACCAGCCCGATGCGACAGGGCCCGCGCGGCGCGAGCCGACGCAGCGCCGCGACAGTGGCCGCGGCAGTGCGCAAGGCGGTCAGCGCGCGGGCCGAGATCAGCGCCGCGCCGCGGCCCGCGCGCGGCTCGACCAGCGCGACGACGGCGTCGATCTCCGGGCGACCTTCATCGGCGTTGGCCGGCCGGCCGGCGAGCAGCTTGACGCTGGCGAAGCCGCTGCGGTCATGCGCGGGATAGAGCGTCAGATAGGCGCCGGCGCCGTCGAGGCCGTCGAGCCGCGTCGATCCGGCCTCGCCGAGGTCGCCGCGCCCGACCGCGGCAAAGCCGGCCTCGACCGCGGCGATCAGGTCGCGCGGATCGAGCAGCCGCTCGACCTCGGCATCCGATATCCACAGTGGTCCGCCGGTCATGCCGCTCCGCCCGTGCGCCGCGTCCGGGGCGGAGCATACAGCAGCGCCGTTCGCCGGCGACGCGGCGGCAGGGCGAGGCGGGTCGCGCCCGGCGCTGACATTCATCCTGCTGTCATCATTATGTTGTCACCACTATAGCGATTGTAAAATGCAGCTACCTTCCGCCATCGGGCGTCTGCGTGCGCGGCAACCTCGCCGCCGATAAGCGCCCCTTATCGATGGCGATGGACAGGCGTTGCGGGACGCGCCAGTCTGTCGCAATGACCGATTCGCCGCCGCCCGCCGCCGCGCCCGACGATCCGGAATTCGCCCGCTTCGCCGCGCTGGCGGACCTTGCCGGCGTGCTGCCCTACGCCCGCCGCGACGCCCTGTCGGCGCTCTTGTCCGACGCCGACATCGCCACGCTGCGGCATCTGGCGGCGCGCGGCATGGGCGCCAACACGCTGCGGGCGTTGGCCGGCGACCTCGCCTATCTCGAGCGCTGGGCGGCGGCGGCGACGGGGGCGCCCCTGCCCTGGCCCGCCCCGGCGGCGCTGGTCGCCAAATTCGTCGCCCATCATCTCTGGGACCCGGCGCGGCGCGCCGCCGACCCGGGCCACGGCATGCCGGACGGGATCGCCGCCGACCTGAAGGCGGCGGGCGCGTTGCGCGTCGCCGGCCCGCATGCGCCGGCCACCGTCGCCCGCCGCCTCGCCCATTGGGCGAGCCTGCATCGCGGCCGCGGCCTCGCCGGCCCCTTCGAGGAGCCGAAGCTGAAGACGGCGATCCGCCTCGCCATGCGCGCCGCCGACCGGCCGCGCGGCCGCAAGAGCGAACGCGCCGTGGTCGGCGAAACGGTCGAGCAGCTGATCGCCACCGGCCCGCTCGACCGGCTGATCGACCGGCGCGACCGGGCGCTGATCCTGCTCGCCTTTTCCGCCGGCGGGCGGCGGCGCTCGGAGATCGCCGCGCTGACGGTCGAGGATGTCGAAACGCTCGATCCGGTCGCCGCCGATCCGGCCGACCCGCAGGCGCCCCCCCTGCCCTGCCGGCGCATCCGCCTCGGCCGCACCAAGACCACCGACGCCTCGGACGACGCCTGCGCCTTTCTCGTCGGCCGGCCGGTGCTGGCGCTCGAAGCCTGGCTGAAGGCGGCGCGGATCGCCTCCGGCCCGCTGTTCCGGGCGATCGACCAGTGGGGCAACGTCGCCGACCGGCCGCTGTCGCCGCAGGCGGTCAACCAGATCGTCAAGAAGCGCGCCGCGCTCGCCGGGCTCGATCCGGCGCTCTATTCGGCGCATGGATTGCGGGCGGGATTTCTCACCGAGGCGGCGGCGCAGGGCGTGCCCCTGCCGGAAGCCATGGCCCAGTCGCTGCACAAATCCGTGCAGCAGGCGGCGCGCTACTACAACGACGCCGAGCGCCGCCGCGGCAAGGCGGCCCGGCTGCTCGGTTGAGCCGCGGTCACAGCGCCGCCTGCAACTCGGCCAGCGTCGCCATCAGCAGGCGCGGATCGGACGGCGCCGGGGCGAGGCCGAGCGCCCGGTAGAAGGCCGCCGCCTCGTCCGAAATTGCATGCACGACAAGTCCGCGGACGCCGATCGCCTCGGCCGCCGCCAGCACGCGCAGCGCCGCATCGCGGACCAGGGCCCGGCCGAGACCGCGGCCCTGCCAGCTCCGGTCGATCGCCAGCCGCGCCAGGATCGCGACCGGGATCGGATCGGGCATATTGCGCCGCACCCGGCCCGTCGCGACGGCGCAGGCCAACGCGCCGGAGGCGAGGGCGTAGTAGGCGACGACGCGCCCGTCCTCAGCGACTACATAGGTCCGCGTCGCGCCCGAGGCCTGGTTGGCGAGGGCGCGGCGCGCCAGCCAGTCGTTCAGTGAGACGTCGCCGCAGTCGAAGCCGGCGAGATCATGCGCCGGACCGATCGGCGCCGGCGCCGCGAGCGTCATTCCCAGGGTGCCCTGCCGCGCATCGTCCGGCCGAGCCGCGCGTCCGGCGTGGGCGGCGCGTCGAGACGGGCGAGGAAGTCGGCATAGGCGGCGGCGTCGACCCGGATCACCGTCCGGTCGAGCAGCGCCTCTTCGGCGGCCCGCCGCGCCGCCTCGAGGATGAAGTCCGTGCGCGTCTTGCCCTGCGCCTTCGCCGCCCAGTCGAACAGGCTGCGATCTTCGGGGCGGATGCGCATGTTGAGCGTGTCGCGGGCCGGCCTCGGCATAGCCATGTCTCCCTGTCCGGGCGTCAGCCTAGCAAAATGCAACGTCATTGTCATTACAGGCCGTCCGGCGCCGCCGCGACGATGACATAGCCGCGCCGGCGTTTCGCCGCGACGAGCCGCGCGAGTTCGGCCAGCGCCGCCTCGCGACTGGCGTGCAGGCCGAGCAGAACCCGCCCTTGCCGCGCGCCGATCCGGCCGAAGCGCCGTGCGCAGGCATGGTCGCCGAACAGCGTGAGCTCGATCGACAGGGCGTAGAAGCGCGCGCGGTTGCGCGTCGCATCGCGGCTTTCCAGACGAAAGTTCGGCGCAAACCCGGGCGGCATGGCCGCAAGAGTCGCCGGCGCGCGAGGACTCGTCCAACGCATTTCATGAATCGATCGCTCCACATCGATTCATGACGTCGATCGGCCGCCGGGCGGCGGGCCGCGCCGCTTCAACCGCTGCGCCAGATGCGCGAGCAGCGCCGGCCAGAGCGAGGCGTCGCCGCCCCTGCCCTTTTCGGTCAGCGCGCGCAGATAGCCGCCGGGCGAGCGGATCGCCGGCGAGCCGTTGACAGTGACGCTGTCCGCCCCGCCCGGCCCGGCCCGGCGCTCGGCTTCCGACGAATGCTCGCTGCGCTGCAGGATGAAGGCGACCGCGAGCCCTGCCTGCCGCTCGCCGAGCGCCGCGACGGCCTTCCGCCAGGCGTCGGGGCTGATGCCGAGCATCGGCCGCACAAGCCGGGCCGCGGCGATGAAATCGGCCCAGTCCCGGATCTGCGGGGTGGCGAAGTGATAGTCGGCGATGTCGCGACAGGCGTCGAGCGCTACCGCCAGAGGCGGCTCGCCGCCGGTCTGGGAGGATGCGGCCTCGCCCCCTGCTGTTTTGGAAGCGGGTTCAAGTTCGGATGTGTCGTCTGGCTTTGAATTTGTCTTGTGGCGATCGGATTGAGCGGCATCGGCGTCTGAATTCTGGGTCAGGATCGCCTGTTCGAGGCGGGTCGCGACCTCGCGCTGCAGATCGGCGAGGCCGGCCTCGACGCCGTCGACTGCGGCGAGGCGGCGCAGCGGCCGGCACAGGTCGAGAAAGGCGCGCCGCAATTCGTCCCACGGACCGGGGAGATTTTCGTCGAGCGCGAAGGCGAGGCGCTTGGACAGGTCGCGGCGCAGCAGGGTGACGCGCTCCTTCAGCCGCCGCTGCGCCCGGCGCTGGCGCTGCAGCGCCTCCAGCGCGGCGTCGAACTCGTCGGCGCGCGCGACCAGCGGGCTGAGGTCGAAGCCGAAGGCCTGCGCCGGTTCGCCCGACTCGAGGCTGCGGCGCAGGTAGCGTTTGCCGTTGGGGCTGTCGCGCCGGATGATCAGTCCGGCCTCGACCAGCGCGGCCAGATGCCGGCGCAGCGTCGGCTCCGACATGCCGTTGGCGCGCAGCGCCAGCGCGCGGTTGGACGGGTGGACCACGAGATCGCTGCACGCCCCCTGCCCGTCCGCTGCGGCGAGCTGCAACGCGGTCTCGGGATGGAAGGTCAGGAGCGCGTTGAGAACGCCGAGCGCCCGGTCCGAGACGCCGAGGACGGCGCGGATTTCGGTCAGCGTGCGGAACAGCGTCCACTTGTTGACCGCGCCCGCGGCGCGGTCGCAACCGCGCTCGCGGGCGGCCTTCACGCCGATCTGCGCCCTGATCTGGGCGTGCGTCACCGGTCGCCGTCCGAAGGCGGACGTCGCGATCGCGTCGAGGCTCATTTTTCATGCCATCGGCAACAGAAACCCGCTCGCCGAAACGGCGCCGATTCTTGACAGCGATTCGCGGAAGTGCGATTCTCAAGGTGCGAACTGTGAGAAGGGCTTCCGGACGGAGACGTTTCGGGGGCCTTTTTCTTTTGCGTCGATGCTCCTGGTTGGCGCTTCAGTCTTCCGCCGGACCGTCCTGCGACGTCGCGGCGGCGTGGAACTCCTCGAACAGGCCCGGCAGACGGGCGGCGAGGAAAGCGGCGAAAGCCTCTCCCTCCGCGCCGGCGAACCGGACTTTCACAGCGCGCCCGCGGGCGCTCACTTCGGCCAGCGACCGGCCGGCCGAATCCCTGATGTCCATGGCGGCGCGCGACGCGGCCGTCGCTGCGGGCCGGCGCGCGGCGGCGAAGGCGCGCGCGAAGCGGGCGTCGCTGTCGAGCGCGGCGAAGCCGGGCGCGGCCGCCGCCGTCATCACGCGCCGCAACGCGCCGCGATCGCGCAACGCTTCGGCGAAGGCCTGCCAGCGTCCGCGCCCGATGCGCGGCGCCTTGCCGATGCCGCGCGCCAGCTCGTAGGGCACGACATTGGCCACGGCGATCAGCTTGGAGGCCTCCGCCCGGTCGATCGCCAGCGCCTCCTGAATGACGGCGCGGGGGCGGCCCGCGGTTTCGAGCCGCAGCGCGAAGAAGGCCCGCTCGATGAAGCTCAGATCCTCACGCGCGGCGTTCTCCAGCCCCTGGGCGAGCACCAGCGCGTCGTCGTCGAGCGCCCGCACGATGGCCCGCACCGGCCGGCCGAGTTCGCGCGCCGCGCGCACCCGGCGATGGCCATAGGCCGTCTGCCAGCGCCCCTCGGCGAGCGGCGAGGGGCGCAGCAGCACCGGGATTTCCTGACCGCGCGCGGCGATCGACTGCTTCAGCGCGGCGAAGGCTTCGTCGTCCTGCGCGAAGCGGTCGGCGAAGGGCGAGGGGTCGATCAGGCCGGCGTCGATCTCGACGACCTGCTCGGCCCCGGCGAGCCGGCCGCGCAGCGCCTCGTTCTCGCGCTCGATGTCGGAAAACGTGTCCTTCATCGAGCGCACCGCGCCGGCCGCGACGCGCCGGTCCGCGACGTTGTCGGCTGACAACGCCGGGGGCTGGGCGAACAGGGTGCGGATCGTCTCGGCGCGCTTGCTCATGGCTGCTGGCTCCCGCGCCGCGGGCCGGGCGCAGCGGCGGCGTTGTCAGCGGACAACAGGCGGCCGCGCAGGGCCGGCCCGGCCAGTCGGCGGCCCGTCATCTTCCCCATACCTTTTTGACAAGGTTGAGTATTTCCTGATTTGCCCCGTTCACCGAATCGAGCGCCCGTTCATAGGCGGCGCGCCCGACGGCGCCCTTGTCGAGTTCGTAGAGCGACTGTTTGGTGAGGCCGGCGTTGGCGATGGCGGTCGACTTCCACACCGTCGCCCCGAGCACGTCCTCGCCGAACAGGTTGCGCAGCAGCGCGACGATCTGCGTCTCGGGCACGTCGTTGGGATCGTGCCGGGTGACGACGTAGCGGATGAAATCGTAGTCGAGCCGCCCGCCCGCCTCCTCGATCACCGCCATGACGTCGGACGTCATCAGCAGGAACTGGCTCATCGAGGCGACGTCGACCATCTGCGGGTGGATGGTGACGAGCAGCGCCGTGGCGGCGTTCAGCGCGCCCATGGTGAGATAGCCGAGCTGCGGCGGGCAATCGACGACGACGACGTCGAAATCGGCCTCGACCTCGGCGATGGCGCCGGCCACGCGCCGGAAGAACAGGTCGGCGCCGCGCAACGACCGCTCGACCATGGCGCGCGGCGTATGGTGCTCGAACTCCATCAGTTCGAGATTGCCGGGGACGATCGAGACGCCCTCGAAATAGGTCGGCCGCACCACCTCGCGCATCGGCCGGCGCGCCTCGTCGTAGCGGATCGCGCCGTAGAGCGTCTCGCCCTCGCCGATGTCGAACTCGGGCTGATAGCCGAACATCGAGGACAGCGAGGCCTGCGGGTCGAGATCGAGCGCCAGCACGCGATAGCCTTCGAGCGCCAGGAACTGCGACAGATAGAGCGCCGTCGTCGTCTTGGCCGAACCGCCCTTGAAATTGGCGACGGCGACGACCTGCAGCTTGTCGCCGGCGCGTCGGCGCGGCAGGAAGTCGAGCGCCTCGCGCGGCCGGCTCTGCGCCAGAAAGGCGCGCAGTTCGCCGAGCTGGGCCGGCGTGTAGGAGCGCCGCCCGCCGCTCGACAGGGCAGGGGAGGGGCCGAGGCCGTCCAGCGACAATTGCCGCAGATAGCCGTCCGACACGCCGAGAAACCGCGCCACCTCGCCGGAGGAGAAGGAGCGCAGCGCCTTGCGCGAGGTCGGCGCGAACAGCGTCGCGCTCAGCGCCTGCAACTGCCCCGACAGGACCTGCGCATGCCGGCTCAGGCGCGCGACGGCGCCGGTGGCGGGCAGGGGAGGGGAGCTGTTCACGTCAGACGCTTTCAGGCCGTTAAACGGAATTATTCCGTCTGGCCACAGAAAGCCGATTCTGATCGGCGCGCAAGGAAAATTGGGTTAACGAGAGGTTAACGCGCGCCTGCACGCTCGTCAGACGAAATCGCGGCCGAAGATCTCGCGCGCGATGATCAGCTTCTGAATCTGCGGCGTGCCGTCGGCGATCTGCAGGCCGACGGCGTCGCGCAGCCGCTGTTCGATCGGAAAGTCGGTCGTGTAGCCGTAATGGCCGTGCAGGATCAGACAGGCGTGGATCGCCTCGGCCGCGATGTCGGGGCCGAGCAGCTTGCACATCGCCGCCTCGCTCGTGTGCGGCAGGCCCTGGTCGCGCAGCCACAGCGTGCGCAGGCAGAGCCAGCGCGCCGCCTCGATCCTGGCCGACCATTCGGCGATGGGAAACGACACGCCCTGATTGGTCGAGATCGGCCGGCCGAAGGCGGCGCGGTTCTTCACATAGGCGACCGTTTCCGCGATCGCGGTCCGCGCCGCGCCGAGACATTGCAGGCCGATCAGCGCCCGCGTGTAGTCGAAGGTGCGCATGACGCGGGCGAAGGCGCCGTTTTCCGGCCCGATCAGGTTTTCGGCCGGCACGCGGACGGCGTCGAGGAACAGCGAGCCGCGGCCGATCGTCCGCGCCCCGAGATCGCAATAGGGGGTCCGCGACAGGCCGGGCGAATCGAGCGGCACGAGAAAGGCCGAGACGCCGCGCGCCCCGGCGCCGGGGTCGGTCTTGGCGAAGACGATGGCGGCGGCGCCGGCCATCAGGCCGGTCATCCCGGCCTTTTCGCCGGTCAGCACATAGTGCTCGCCCTGGCGCACGGCGCGCGTCGTGATGGCGGCGGCGTCCGATCCGCAATGCGGTTCGGTGAGCCCGACGCAGAGATAGGCCTCGCCCGCCGCCAGCGGCGGCAGCCACCGCCGCTGGACGGATTCGGCGGCGAACTGGCGCAGCAGGTCGCCGGCGAAACAGGCGTTGAGCATGCCGTAGCAGATGTTCGGATCCCCCGTGGCGATCGCCTCGACCGCCAGCCCCGCGGTGACGCAATCGACGTCCGCGCCGCCGTACGCGGCCGGCACGCGCAGACCGAAGGCGCCGAGCGCGCCGAGTCGGCGCCACAGTCCGGTCGGGAAGGCCGCCGCGCGG
>JAEULW010000260.1 GCA_016793505.1 Methylobacteriaceae bacterium
GCGGGTCGTCACAGCGCCATGCACAGGCGCAGCGAGTCGAGGATCGCGGCGTGGACGTTGCGGCTGGCCGCCGCGTCGCCGACGCGATGCAGTTCGAAGCGGCCCTGCGGCCGCGCCTCGCGCGGCTGGGCGGCAAGGCCGACCAGTGCGGCAAGGTCGGTCACGCCGTCATTCGCCGACGCGTCGCGGAGGTTTCGGAAAACCTCGTCGGCCGGCAATGTGCCGTGTTCGACGACGACGTGGTCGGCGAGGCGCTCCACGGTCGCCCGCGTCGCCATGTTGCGGAAGGTCGCGGCGAGGCGGTTGCCCTCGCGCCGGACGCTGACGATCTCGTGGTCGAAGGTCATGCCGACGCCGAGCTCGTGCATGCGCCGCTTCCAGATGATGCGTTCGGCATAGGTCAGTTCCTGTGCGAGCTGGGCGTCGATCGAGACGATCGCCACGGGCCGCCCGGCGACGGCCGCCGCCTCCGCCGCCTGCGGCGCGGGGTGACGGCCGGTGCCGTCATAGACCAGCACCTCGCCGGCGAGCGGCGCGACGCCCGAGATGATGTCCCACACGCTGACGCAATGCTCGGCGCCGTCGATCCAGTCGATGTCCGGCGCGCCGCCGGTCGCCACGATCACGGCGTCCGGGTTCTCGGCCAGCACATGCGCGGCCTCGGCGAAGACGCCGGTCCGCGTCTCGACGCCGAGGCGCTCGAGTTCCGCGGCGCGCCAGTCGACGAGGCCGATCAGATCCTTGCGCCATCCCGCGCGGGCGCCGAGCAGCACCTGCCCGCCGAGCTTCTGCGCGGCCTCGAACAGCACGACTCGATGGCCGCGCAGCGCGGCGACGCGGGCCGCCTCGAGCCCGGCCGGGCCGCCGCCGACGATGACGATCTTGCGGCGCGCCGGCGCGGGCGGCACGTCGTGCCCGAGCGTCGTCTCGCGCCCCGTCGCGGCGTTGTGCAGGCAATGCGGCCGGTAGGGCGACTGACAGTGTGTCGCCCCGACGCAGGGGCGGATGCGGTGCTCCTCGCCCGCCTCGATCTTGCGGACGATGTGCGGGTCGGCGATGTGCGCTCGCGTCATCGCCACCATGTCGAGCGCGCCGGACGCGATGGCGTGGCGCGCCGTCGCGATGTCGGAGATGCGCGCGGCGTGGAAGACGGGCAGATTCACCTCGCGCCTGAACGCCGCCACTTTCGACAGCCATGGCGCGATCGGCGAGGCCATGCCGGGCATGTTGTCGACCGCCAGCGCGATCTCGGTGTCCATGCGTCCGTAGATCGCGTTGAAGAAGTCGATCGTCCCCGAGCGTTGCAGCATGTGCGCGATGGCGACGCCCTCCGCGGCGTCGAGCCCGTCGGGATCGCCCTCGTCGATGATGAAGCGGACGCCGACGAGGAAGTCGTCGCCCGCCTGGCTGCGGATTTCGTCCATCGTCTCCAGCGCGAAGCGGCAGCGGTTCGCCAGCGAGCCGCCATAGCCGTCGGTGCGCCGATTGGTTTTCGGCGAGAGGAACTGGCCGATGAGGTGCCCGCCCGCCAGCGTCTCGATTCCGTCGAGGCCGCCGTCGCGACAGCGCCTGGCCGCCGCGCCATACGCCTTCGTGACGCGCTTGATGTCATGCGCATCCATCTCGCGCGGGAACGAGCGATGCAGCGTCTCGCGGATCGGAGAAGGACCGATCGTCGGCAGCCAGGCGCCGGCGTAGGGCTCGCCGCGCCGCCCGAGATGGGTGATCTGAACCATCAGCTTCGCGCCGTGCCGGTGCACGCGTTCAGAAAAGCGCCGCAGATGCGGGATGATCTCGTCCGTGCCGACATTGAGCTGGCGGAAGATGTTGGGACTGTCGATATCGACATTGGAGGAGCCGCCGAACATGGTCAGCCCGATGCCGCCTTTCGCCTTCTCCTCGTGATAGCGCTGGTAACGTTCCGTCGGCATGCCGTCCGACTCGAGTCCGCAGGCATGGCTCGTGCTCATCACGCGATTGCGGAAGGTCACGCCCTTGATCGTCAGGGGCTGCAGAAGCGGATCGCGCTTCGCGGCGGGGCTCTCCGACGGCCGGCTGTCCATGTTCATCGCGTGATCTCCGAAACGATCGAATCTCAGGCCATCAGTTCAGCGACGTAGCGCGCAGCGAGGTCGCCGATGCCCAGCGCCAGGAAATCGGGCTGCGTATGCGCCGCGGGAACCTGCGTGCCGCCATAGCCCTGCCTGCCGTGGCGACGGTAGATCCAGCAGGTGGCGAGGCCGGCCGCCTTCGCCGCGCCGATGTCGTGATACTGGCTCTGCGCCACATGCAGGATGCGCTTGCGGGCGAAGCCCTGGCGTTCAAGATGCTCGATGAACCAGGCGAAGGCGCGCGGATCGGGCTTGGCGAAGCCCATGTCCTCTTCGGTGATGATCTGCGTGAAGGGCGAGCCGAGATTGGCCGCCATGACGCGCGCGGAGACGCGGTCGCCATTGGTCACCACCACGAGGCCACGAAAATACTTGCGCAGTTCGGCGAGCCCCGCCGCCGCGTCCGAAAACGCCGGCCACTGGCGCGCGGACTGCACGATCAGCCTTGCGTCGTCCGGCCCGGGCGTGACGCCATAGGCCGCCGCGATCGCCGCCCAGGTCTTCGCCATGCGGCCGCTGAACAGGAGGCCCGGCTCGGCGCGGCGGATCTCGGACTGCGTGCGCGCATAGGCCTCGAGCAACTCGTCGTCGCTCGCCTCGGGTCTCGCCGGCAGGATGCGCGGCCGCAGGAAATCGAGAACACCCTTCTCGAAGTCGATCAGCGTGCCGATCATGTCGAAGGTCAGTACGTCGAAGTCACTGAGCCGCATTGGAAAGTCCTCACGTAACGGATTCGCCGCTTGCAGGCGGCAGGGGTGCGAAGCAGGCGGCGGCATGTCCTGCCGCATCGAAGTCGAGCCGCGGCCGCGCCGTGAGGCACTCAGGCGCGCGCCGGGCGCAGCGCGCCGCATAGTTGCAGGCGCGCGCCGGATCGACGATCGACAGCGCAGTCTCGTCGGCGTCGGTCGCGACATGGCCCGATCCGCCGTGTCGCGCGTCGAGCAGGCTGCGCGTGTAGGGATGACGCGGATTGGCGAAAATCTCGGCGGTCGGACCGATTTCGACGATGCGGCCGAAATACATCACCGCGATGCGATGGCACAGGAAGCGCGCGACGCCGAGGTCGTGCGTGATGAAGATCAGGCTGACGCCCGTCTCGCGGTTCATCCGGTTCAGGAGGTTCAGCACTTGGGCGCGCACCGAGACGTCGAGCTTGGAGACCGCCTCGTCGGCGACGATCAGGCTCGGCGTCACGCTGATCGCCCGCGCGATCGCGATGCGCTGCAACTGCCCACCGGAGAGCTCGTGCGGGTAGCGCGCTGCGTGCTCGGGGCGCAGGCCGACGCGCTGCAGCAGCGCGGCCACCGTCGCGGGGATGGCGTCTTCGGGACAGATGCGGTGAAGCCGCAAGGGCAGCGCCAGCGAACTGGCGATGGTGAAGCGCGGGTTGAACGAGGACAGCGGGTCCTGGAACACCATCTGCATCTCGCGCCGGAACGGCCGCCGTCCGGCGCCGTCGAGCGCGGCAATATCCGTCCCGCGATAAAGGATGCGTCCGGCGCCCGGCCGGTGCGCGCCGAGGATCGCCTTGCCGAGCGTCGTCTTGCCGGAGCCCGATTCGCCGACGAGCCCGACGATCTCGCCCGGCCGCACGTCGAGGCTGACATCGTCGAGCGCTCTCAGGCCATGCGCGGCGCCGAAGGCCGACTTCACATGGAAGTCGAGCACCAGATCGCGCGCCGCGATCAGCGGCGCAGCGGCGCTCATGCCTTCAGCGCTCATGCAGCAGGCACCTCGCGCCATGCCCGGGCTCGACCTCCGTCATCGCCGGATGGCGCTCCCGGCACGCCGCCATGACATGAATGCAGCGTGGCGCAAAGGCGCAGCCCTGCTCCGGCGGAACGCCGCCCGGCTCGCCCGGCAGTTCGTGCAGCTCGGCGTCCGCGCGCTCGAGCGATCGCGAGGTCGCGAGCAACCCTTGCGCGTAAGGGTGCAACGGCCGCTCCAGCACCGCCGCCGCCGGACCGATCTCGACGATCTCGCCGGCGTACATCACCGCGATGCGGTCGCACAGCGCGCCGGCGATGCCGAGATCGTGGGTCACAAAAAGAATCGCCGCGCCGACCTTCGCCTGATGGGCGCGGATGAGCGCCAGGATCTGGCGCTCGACGAGATTGTCGAGATTGGTCGTCGGCTCATCAGCGATGATGAGCGCGGGCCTGAGCAGAAACACCATCGCGATCAGCGCGCGCTGCAACATGCCGCCGCTCAGCTGGTGCGGGTAGGCGCCCAGTACCCTTTGCGGCATGCGGATCCCGACCTCGCGCAGCATGTCGCCAGCCTCGGCCTCCCACCTCTCCACTTCCCCGCCGCGGCGGCGGATCGCCTCGCGCAGGTGCCATCCGATACGCTTGGCCGGGTTGAACGAGCCCGCCGGGTCCTGGAAGATCATGCCGAGCTCGACGCCGCGAAGCCGGCGGAACTCGTCGTCGGACATCGCGGCAAGATTCTCGCCCCGATAGGCGATCCGGTCGGCGCTGACCGAGGCGTGCGCCGGCAGCAGGCGCAGGATGGCGAGGCCCGTCACGGTCTTGCCCGAACCCGATTCGCCGATCAGCCCGAGCGTCTGCCCGACCTCGATCGTGAACGAGGCGCCGCGCACGGCCCTGACCTCGCGCCCCGCGCCGGCGAATGTGGCGCAGAGATTCGAGACCTCGAGCAGCGGCGCGGCGGCGCTCACAGCTTCGCCCTCAGCTTCGGGTCCATCACGTCGCGGATGCCATCGCTGAGCAGGTTGAGCCCGAGCAGCGCCAGCGACACCGCCAGGCCGGTCAGCGTCAGCACCCACGGCGCGCGGCTGAAATATTCGCGCCCGTCGGCCATGATGGCGCCGAGCGAGGGCGCGGGCGGCTGCACGCCCATGCCAAGGAAACTCAGACCCGCCTCGATGACGATGCCGAAGGCGACGCCGAGCGCGATCTGGACGAACAGCGGCGCGGCGATGTTGGGCAGGATTTCGCGCATCAGGATCGAGCGCGTCGGTTGCCCGATGAGAATCGCCGCCTGCACATAGGGCTCGTCGCGCACCAGCAGCGCCATGTTGCGCGACAGACGCGCGAAGATCGGGATGTAGATGAGGGCGATGGCCACGGCGATGTTCGCCACCCCGTAGCCGAGCACAACCATCATGAACAGCGCCAGCACGAAGCTTGGAAACGAGAACAGCAGGTCGCAGACGCGCATCACGATCGCCGACCAGAGGCCGCCGAGCCAGGCCGCGCCGAGGCCGGCCGCCGTCCCGATCAGCGCCGCCGCGAGCACGCCCGAGACCGAAACGGCGAAAGACACGCGAGCGCCGTAGAGGATGCGCGTCAGCACGTCGCGGCCGAAGGAGTCCGTGCCGAGCGGATGCGCCGGGCTCGGCGGGGCGAGCAAGGCCAGAAAGTCGGCGTCGGTCGGCGAATAGGGGCTGAGCCACGGCCCGGCGAGCACGCCGAGCGCGACGAGCGAGGTGATCAGCCCGCCGAACAGGGCGAGCTTGTTGGCGAGCGCTGCGGCGAGGCGTCCTCTCATGCGCGTCGCGGGTCCAGCTGCGCGCAGACGAGGTCGACGGCGAAGTTGACGATCAGCACGCAGACGAGGAACACCAAGGCGCAGGCCTGCACCAGCGGATAATCCCGCGCAAACGCCGCATCCACCATCAGCGATCCGAGCCCGTTGACGCCGAAGATCCGCTCGACCACCACGGTGCCGCCGAGCAGGTAACGCACCTGCAGGCCGATCACCGTGACATAGGGGATCAGCGCGTTGCGAAAGACGTGGTGGACGAAGACGAAGCGCTCGCCATGGCCGAGCGAGCGCGCGACGCGCACATGGTCGCGATGCAGCGTCTCGAGCAACGCGGTGCGCAACATGCGGGTGAAGGCCGCCGCCATCGGCGCGGCGATCGCCAGCGCCGGCAGAAAGCCGCTGTAGAGCGCGCCGGCGAACGACGCCGACGGTGCAGTGAAGCCATAGGACGGGAACAGTCCGAGGCCGAGGGCCAGCGCATAGATCAGCACGTAGGAGAGCCAGAAGTCGGGCATCGAGATGCCGAGCACCGCCGCCGACGTCGCGGCGCCGTCGACGAATCGGCCGTGCCGGAGCGCGGCGACGACGCCAGCCGTCAGCGAGATCGAAATGGCCAGCGCGAGAGCATAGGCGCCGATGAACAGCGTGTTGGGCAGACGCGAGGCGATGAGTTGCGCGATCGGCTCGCCGCTCGCGATCACCATCGAGGCGCCGAAGTCGCCCGTCGCCGCGCCGGCGAGCCAACGCCCGAACTGCAGCGCCAGCGGATCGTCGAGCCGCCAGCGTGCGCGGAAGGCGGCGACCGCCTCCGGCGTCGCCTGGTCGCCGAGCGCCGCCAGCGCCGGGTCGCCCTGCCCTGCCCGCAGCGCGAAGAACACCGCCGCCGCGCCGAGCAGGGCGATGAGGACGACGCCGCCGAATCGCTGCGCCGTCCGCGTCAGGCCCGAGGCGAAAGCCCCCATGGCGGCGTCAGCCTGGCTTCATGTTGCCGAACTGATCGCCGAAGTTCGCATAGGCGAACTGCTCGAAGCCGGTCAGGTTCGACCGGATCAGATTGTGCACGTTGGAGGTGAAGCAGGGCAGAACCGGCATCTCCTCGAGCGCCAGCGTCTCGGCCTCGCGATAGATCGCCGTGCGCTTCTTCGGATCGATCTCGGTGCGCGCCCGCGCCAGCAGGCCGTCCATTTTCTCGCTGGCGTAGTGATGGATGTTGCGGAATCCCTTCGAGCCGAGCATCTCGCCGATATATTCGTCCGGATCGACGAGGCCGAGCCAGCCCATCACCATCGCGTCATAGTCGCCGGCGCGGGTTCGGGCCAGTGCTGCGTTGAAGTCCATCGCCTGGATGGTGAGTTTGACGCCGAGGACCTGGTTGACCTGGCCGACGAAGATTTCGCCGAAGCGGCGCCACCAGTTCGAGCCCCAGACGAGCATGACGCCCTCCTGGCCGGCCTTGTATTTCGATTTGGCGAACTCGGCCCGCGCCGCGGCGGGATCGAACTTCACCGCCGGGTTGGCGGCCAGCGCGCCGTCCAGCCAATGCGCTGGCGGCAGGATGCTCGGCGAGGCGACGCCTTCGCCGAACAGCACCGCCTTGACCAGAACGTCGCGGTCGAAGGCCATCGACACGGCGCGACGGAAATGCACGTCGTCGAACGGGGCGCGCTTGTTGTTGAGCGCGATGTAGCGTGTGTTGAGTCCCGCCTGCTTGAGCACGCGGATGTCGGTGCGCTTCTCCAGCGTCGGCACGTCGGCGAAGGGCGCGGTGCTGGTCAGGTCGATCTGGTTGCCGAGGATCGCGGTCATGCCGCTCGACTCCTCGGCGATCAGCGGGCAGTTGACGCTCATGAAGCGCGGCGCGCCCTCGAAGGCGCCGGCGAAGCCTGTGAGCTCGACGCCCTCGTTCGCCTTCCAATCTTTCACCATGTACCGACCGGTGCCGACCGGGCGGCGCGCGAAGGCCTCCTGGCCCATCGACGTGACGGCGGCGCGCGAGACGATCTGCGTGCCGGTGCGCGTGTTGGTGAGGTAGTTCAGCAGCGGGCCATAGGGATCTTTCGTCATGATCCGCACGGTGTGCGGGTCGATGATCTTCACCTCCGAGATCGGCGTGACCTTGCTGCGGTTGGGCGAGGCGTTCTTCTCGTCGGCGACGCGCTCGATCGAGAACTTGACGTCGTCGGCGGTGAAATCGCCGCCGTCCTGGAACTTGACGCCGCGCCGGAGCTTCAACTCCAGCGTCTTGTCGTCAATGGTCTTGTAGCTCTCGGCGAGATCGCCGACGATCTCCATTTTCGAGTTGAACTTCAGCAGCGCGTTGAAGACGCCGTACATGATGTAATATTCAGGGATCAGGCTCGCCTTCATCGGATCGAGCGTGTTGATCACGCCAAATCCTGCGATGCCAGCGCGCAGCGTTTGCGCCTGTGCGCGCGCCCCGCCGAAAGGCAGGATCGAGGCCCCGGCCGCACCGCCTGTCAGCTGCATCATCAGGCGCCTGCTCACGAGATGGTGTGTCATGTCACGGTCTCCCTTCCGTTCATGCCCGCCGTGTTCGGCGCGCCTTTCGCTGTCCGCATTCATGCGACGTTTCTTGGACGATACAGCGCCGCCCATTCCTCGCGGAACAGCTTGAGCTGTCGCGCACGCTCTTCGTCGTCCCACCCCAGCGCCGCAGCCGCATCCGCGGCGAGCGCCTCGAGTTCGTCCTCGCCGACCGGTCCTTCCCAGGCGCGGCCGCTGCGCCGGAACAGCACATCCGACAGACTGGCCGCGTGCTCCACGAACGGTCGACGGGCCGGGGCGGACGGGCGCCGCGCGCGATTGGCCGGACCGAGCCGCGCCGCGACGGCCGCCGCCATCTCCGCCCCTGCGGAGCGGTGCGTCATCACCGGCCCCGCCGTCATCGCCAGCGTGTCCGGCAGGCCGTCGGCGGCAAGATCGTGCAGCACCCGCGAGCGGTTGCCGAACGGCACCGCCGGATCGAAGGTCAGCGGCCTGACGCCGGCCCAGGTCATCAGCACGTCGCCGGCCGTCAGCTTCAGCCCCGGCAGCAGGATGTTCGCTTCCCGGATCAGGTAGGCCTGCTCGGCGTCGGTGACGTGGATACGGTCGAGATCGCCGGTGTATTCGGACTCGGTGGGCCCGAAATAGTGCAAATCTTTCCAAGGGATGCAGTAGAGCGGTTCGCCCTGGCTGTTGAACGTCGCGATGCCGAGGCCGCGGCACTCCGGCGGCAGGCGGACGACGAGGTGGCCGCCCTTGGTGCCGAAGATCTTCCGCGCGGCGGCGGGCGCGCCGCCGCGCGCCACCTCGTCGATCCAGGCGCCCGCCGTCACCAGA
>JAEULW010000316.1 GCA_016793505.1 Methylobacteriaceae bacterium
GGCATGTCGCTGGCGCTGCTCGAGACGCTGAACGACATCGGCGCGGCCGAGTATCTCGGCGTGCGCACGCTCACCGTCACCGTCATGCAGACCTGGCTGTCGCGCAACTCGCTGCCGGGGGCGGCGCTGGTCGCCTGCGTCATGATGGCGATGGTCGCGCTCGTGCTCGTCGGCGAGCGGCTGATGCGGCGCGATCGCCGCTTCGCCGTTTCAGTGCAGAAGCCGCGCCTCGCCGAACCGGTGCGGCTGGAAGGGGCGCGCGCCTGGCTGGTGACCGCGGCCTGCGCCCTGCCCGTGCTGGTCGCCTTCGTCGCGCCGGTCGGCTATCTCGCCCTCGAAGCGGGACGCGCCGTGCTGCGCGACGGTTTCGACCCCGCCTTTCCGCGGCAGGCGGCGACGACGATCGCGCTGGCGAGCCTGGCGACGGCGCTGGTGCTGGCGCTCGGCGCAGGCGCGGTGATCGCGCAGCGGCTTTCGCCCGGCCGGCTGACGCTCGCCGCGCTGCGCATCGCCGCGCTCGGCTACGCCGTGCCCGGCACGGTGCTGGCGGTCGGCCTGCTGGCGCCGATGACCGGCGTCGACGCGGTGATTTCGACCGTCGCGACGGGCCTCGCCGGCCTGCCGCCGACTCTCTGGCTCACCGGCTCCGGCCTTGGCCTCGTGCTCGCCTATGCGATCCGCTTCCAGGCGATCGCCATCGGCGCGATCGAGAGCGCCGCCTCGCGCTACTCGCTGCACATCGACCATGCGGCGCGCGCCCTCGGACGCGGACCGGGCGCGCTGGCGCGCGAGATCCACCTGCCTCTGCTCAGGCCCGCGATCGGCGCGGCGGCGCTGCTGGTCTTCATCGACTGCGTCAAGGAGCTGTCGGCGACGCTGCTGTTGCGCCCGCTCAATTTCGACACGCTCGCCACCGCCCTCTACGAGCAGGCGACGCGCGGCGTCTTCGAACAGGGCGCGCCGCAGGCGCTCGCCATCGTGCTCGCCGGCATGATCCCCGTGCTGTTCCTGGCGCGGCGCGGCCTCGTCGCCGAACTCGAGCCCGAGCGGCTCGTGCGCCGCGACCGCTGAGGCGCGCCGCTCATCGCCAGAAGCGAAAGGCGCCCCAACCCGCAGCCGCCAGCCGGAGATCGACGCCGAGCGCAGCGAGGAGCATGCGCACCGCGTCGAAGAACGGCGAGAACAGCGCCGGCGCCATGAAAATCGCCAGGAAGATGATCAGCATGATCGGCTGCGCGAGCTGCTCGAGCTTGTGCTGGGTCTGGCGGCTCAGGAAATACGCGATCGCGCCGAAGCCGTCGAACCCCGGCAGCGGCAGCAGATTGAACAGCAGCGCGGTGGCCTGCAGATATGCGAGGAAGGCGAGGCCCGACCAGAAGTCCGGCGCGCCGCCGAGATCGGCCGGCCCGAACCGGAACGGCGCGGCGCAGGCGATCAGGAACGCCAGCGTCATCGCCGGCCCGGCGAGCGACACGTAGCTTTCCCACGCGCGCGAGCGCAGCCGGGAATGATCGACATAGACCGCCCCGCCCGGCAGGCCGATGCCGCCCATCGCCACGAAGATCGCCGGCAGCAGCAGCGACAGGGCGGGATGCGTATAGGCGAGCGGATCGAGCGTCAGATAGCCCTTGGCCGCGACGCTCGCGTCGCCGCCCCGCCAGGCCGCATAGGCGTGGCCGAATTCGTGCAGGCAGAGCGACACCAGCCAGCCCGACAGCACGAAGACGAACACCGCGACGCCGCCCTGGGCGAGCCCCGTCCACAGCCCGACGCCCGAGGCGACGAAGGCCGCCGCGAGCGGCACGAAACGCGGGCTGACCATGCGGGCCGTCTCTCCTGCCTCGCCCTTCCCATGCCAGTCCCCCGGCGCCCGCGCAACTGCCGCCCGCCCGGCCCCGGGGCCTGTGGCGCAGCGCAGCATGATGGTGTAGCAGAGGGCTCCATCCGGGACTTGAGAGGTCGCGAATGAAGAAGGTTTATCCGGACGCGCGGTCGGCCCTGGCGGGCTTGCTGCGCGACGACATGACGATCATGGCCGGCGGCTTCGGCCTGTGCGGCATTCCCGAGGTGCTGATCGACGCCATCCGCGAGTCGGGCGTCAAGGGTCTGACCATCATCTCCAACAACGCCGGCATCGACGGCGTCGGCCTCGGCGTGCTGCTCGAGACGCGTCAGGTGAAGAAGATGATCTCGTCCTATGTCGGCGAGAACAAGACCTTCGCCAAGCAGTTCCTCGCCGGCGAGCTGGAGATCGAGTTCAACCCGCAGGGCACGCTGGCCGAGCGCATCCGCGCCGGCGGCGCCGGCGTTCCGGCCTTCTTCACCAAGACCGGGGTCGGCACGCTGGTCGCCGAGGGCAAGGAGACGCGCGTCTTCGACGGCGAGACCTATGTGATGGAGCGCGGCCTCTTCGCCGATCTCGCCATCATCCACGCCTTCATGGGCGACAGCGAGGGCAACCTCGTCTACCGGATGACGGCGCGCAACTTCAATCCGATGATGGCGACCGCCGCCAAGGTCACCGTCGCCGAGGTCGAGCATCTGGTGCGCCCCGGCGACATCAATCCCGACCACATCATCACGCCGGGAATCTTCGTCAAGCGCATGATCCACGTGCCGAACGCCGAGAAGCGCATCGAACAGCGCACCACCCGCAAACGCGACGCGGCGGCCCGCTCTGTCGGCGCCGGGGAGGAAGTCTGATGGCCTGGACCCGCGAACAGATGGCCGCCCGCGCCGCGAAGGAACTGCGCGACGGCTTCTACGTCAATCTCGGCATCGGCATCCCGACTCTCGTCGCCAACTACATTCCCGACGGCATGTCGGTGCAGTTGCAATCCGAGAACGGCATGCTCGGCATGGGGCCCTTCCCCTATGAGGGCGAGGAGGATCCCGACCTGATCAACGCCGGCAAGCAGACCATCACGACGCTGCCGACCTCGAGCTTCTTCTCGAGCGCCGACAGCTTCGCGATGATCCGCGGCGGCCATATCGACCTGTCGATCCTCGGCGCCATGCAGGTGGCCGAGAACGGCGATCTCGCCAACTGGATGATCCCCGGCAAGATGGTGAAGGGCATGGGCGGGGCGATGGATCTCGTCGCCGGCGTCAAGAAGGTCGTCGTGGTGATGGAGCACACCGCCAGGGACGAGCCCAAGCTCCTGCACAAATGCTCGCTGCCGTTGACCGGCGCCGGCGTCGTCGATCTCGTCATCACCGATCTCGGCGTGTTCGAGATCGACGGCAAGGGCATGCGCCTGATCGAGCTCGCCGACGGCGTGACGCAGGACGAAATCCGCTCGAAGACCGAGGCGACCTACACGGTCGCCCTGCGCTGACGATCCGGCCGGCGTCGCGACGCCGGCCTCTCGCTCCTGATGGCGCCGCAGCAAGACAGGACGGACGGCGGGCGATGGCGCGAGCGCCTCGTCACGCTGGCGCTTGCGCTCACGGCGGCGCTCGCCTGGGTCGTGTTCCTGACGCTCGAAGGAGTGGCGACGCCGGAGGTCGGCGCCGCCCTGCTCGCCCGCCTCGAAACCGGCGCCGGGCTCGTTGCAGAAGGCGGGCGCAGCGCCCGCGTTCATCTCGCGCCGCTGCCGACGCTGCGCTTTGCGGGCCTGCGCCTGCGCGATTCGGCAGGCGTGGCCGAGTTCGCGGCGCCCGAGGTCGAGGCGCGGCTGCGCTGGGCGCCGCTGCTGATCGGCCGCATCGAGATCGCGGAGCTGACGCTGCGCCGCCCGCGCCTCGCTTTCGCCGCCGGCGATGACGCCATCGCCGCGCTGGCGCGACAGGGCCTGCTGGCGCGCCTCGCGACGGCGCAGCGGCTGATCGTCGAACAGGGCGAGGCGCGCCGACGCGGCGGCGAGGCGGTCGAGGCCGTCGATCTCGATCTGCGCTGGCGTGGCGGCGGATCGCCCCTCGCGCTCGCCGCGCAGGCGACCTGGCGCGGCGAGCGCATCGATCTCGCCGCCTGGATCGCCCGGCCGACGGCGATCACGACGGACGGCGAAAGCGCTGCGCGCCTGCAGGCGCGCGCCGGCGTCGGCGAGATCGCCTTCGAAGGTCTCGTCGGCGGCGATCACGGCCAGAGCCTCTCGGGTCGCGTCATTGCCTCTGGCCCCTCGCTGCGCCGTCTGCTCGACTTCGCCCGTTTCGAGGCGGCGCTGCCCGATCCGGGCGGCGCCTTCGAGCTGCGCGCCCAGGCGAGTTCGCGCGGCCAGTCCGTCTCGTTTTCCGATGTCGAACTGCAGCTCGGCCCCAACCGCTTCGAGGGCTCGCTGAGCCTGCGGCGCGAGGACGGCCGCCCCTCGATCGCCGGCACGCTCGCCACCGCCGCGCTCGATCTCGGCCCCTGGCTCGACATCGCGCCCCGTCTCGTCGAGGCGAACGATCGCTGGAGCGCGACGCCGATCGACTGGCGGCGCGAGGAGCAGGGCAATCTCGACCTGCGCGTTTCCGCCCAGCGTGTGCAGGCGGGCCGGATTGCGCTCGGCGAGACGGCGCTCTCGCTGCTGATGAAGCGCGGCCGGCTGAGCGTCGCGCCGGCGCGCGCCGGACTGGAAGTGAAGGGTTCGCTGCAATGGAGCGAACTCGACATCGGCGCCCTGCTCGCCGCGCTGCAGAAGCGCCCGCGCCTGTCGGGCGTCGCAACCGGTCAACTCGTCTTCGAAACCTCCGGCGCAGCGCCCGCCGATCTTTCCGCCATGCTCGACGGGCGCGCGCAACTGACGCTGCGCAACGGCGAGATCGCCCGGCTCGATCTCGAACAGGCGCTGCGCCGCAACGACCGTCGCGGCGCCGCCCTCATCGCCGGCGTCCAGACCGGCCGCACCGGCTTCGACTCGCTGACCACGACGCTGCGGGCGACGCGCGGCGTCGCGACGCTCGACGAGGCGCTGATGAAGGGACCCGGCGTCACCGCCCACGCCCGCGGCGCGCTCCAGCTCGCCGACCAGTCGCTGTCCGTGCGCGTCGACGCGGCGCAATCGGGCGCGCTGGCCCAGCCGCTGCGCATGTCTTTCTACCTCGCCGGCCCCTGGTCCGGCCCGCGCATCCTGCCCGAGCCCGATCCGCCGCGCCCGCCGCCGGCGCGCTGAGCGCTCACACCTCGACGACGAGCACGTGGACGACGGGCTTCTTGCCCCAGGCCGCATTCACCGCGGCGCGCACCGCCCGTTCGATCGCCCCCGCCAGCGTGTCGGCGTCGCGCCGCTTGCCGCGCGGCAGTCCGTCGAGCGTCTGGAACACCGCCTTGTCGACGATCTCGTCCATCGCTGCGCCCTCGCGACTGCGCTGCGGCAGGCCCATGAAGGTGACGTCCGGATCGCCCGCGACATCGCCCTTCGCCGTGATCGCCACCGCCACCGAGACGACGCCGGCGAAGGCGAGCTTCTGGCGCTGACGCACCACGTCGTCGGCCGCCGCCACCAGCAGATCGCCGTCCTTGTAGAGCCGCCCCGCCGGCATCTGGTCGACGATGTGCGGCTCGCCCGGCGCGAGCCGCACCAGATCGCCGTCGCGCGCATGCATCACATGCGGCACGCCGAGCGAGGCGGCGAAGGCGCGATGCTCGGACAGATGCAGCGCCTCGCCATGCGCCGGCACGGCGATCTTCGGGCGCACCCACTGATAGAACTTCGCTACCTCGCCGCGCCGCGGATGGCCGGAGACATGCACCAGATGCGTGCGGTCGGTGATCACCTCGACGCCCTGGTCGATCAGCGCGTTGACGATGCGGCCGACCGCCTTCTCGTTGCCCGGAATGGTGCGCGAGGAGAAGATCACGCGGTCGCCCGGCGTCAGCGTGATCTCGGGATGCTCGTCGAGCGCCATGCGCGACATCGCCGCGCGCGGTTCGCCCTGGCTGCCGGTGGCGATGCAGACGACCCGCTCGCGCGGCAGCCTGTCGAAGGCGTCGGGCGGCAGGAACTCGCGCACGCCCGGCAGATAGCCGCATTCGCGCGCCACCTCGACGGCGCGGTCCATGGCGCGGCCGACGCACAGCACCTCGCGCCCCGCCGCCTGCGCCGCCTCCGCCACCGAGCGGATGCGCGCCACATTCGAGGCGAAGGTGGTGACGAGGACGCGCCCCGGCGCCTCCTCGATCAGCTGCTTCAGCGCGACGGCGACATCCGCCTCGGACGGGCTTTCGCCCTCGCGCAGGATGTTGGTCGAATCGCAGACGAGCGCCAGCACGCCTTCATCGCCGATCGCCTTGAGGCGCGCCTCGTCGGTCGGCGCGCCGACCACCGGCTGCGGGTCGAGCTTCCAGTCGCCCGAATGCAGCACCGTGCCGAGCGGCGTGCGGATCGCCAGCGCATTGCCCTCGGGAATCGAATGGGCGACCGCCACATATTCCACCGTGAACGGCGCCAGATCGATGATCTCGCCGACCTTCGCCTCGACGAAGAGAATCGGCGGCGCGCCGACTTCCGCCAGCCGCCGCGTCTGCGCAAGGCCGATCGCGAACGCCGTCGCATAGACCGGACAGCCGAGCCGCGGCCACAGATCGGCGAGCGCGCCGATATGATCCTCATGCGCATGCGTGATGATCAGCGCGACAATGTCTTTGCGAATGCGGTCGACGAATTGCAGATCCGGCATCACCAGATCGACGCCCGGCAGATCCGGTCCGGCGAAAGAGACGCCGAGATCGACCATCAGCCATTTGCGCCGATGCGGCGGTCCATAGCCGTAGAGCGCGCAATTCATGCCGATCTCGCCGAGCCCGCCGAGCGCGCCGAAAACCAGATCCGCTTTGCTGTTCGGCATGTCCGTTCCTGTCGGGGCGCCGCCGCGCCCGGTTGCCGTCACGCAGTCAGAAAGACGTCGCCCGCCTCGACGAGGCGCGCATGGCCGTCGGCGCAATCGACGACGAGGCGCCCGCTCGCATCCATCGTGCGCAACACGCCGACGATCGGCGCGCCCATCGTCTCGACGCGCACCGCGCCGCCGAGACCGGCGGCGCGCGCCAGCCAGTCCGCCCGCGTCGCCGCAAAGCCCGCGCCGCGATCCCATTGCGCCAGCCGTCGCGCCATCGCGTCGGACAGCGCCGCGAACAGCAAGGCGCCGGGATCGCCCGCCGATGCGCCCATATGGCGCGACAGATGCGTCGTCGCATAGGGCGCCTCGGCCGCGCCGGCGACGATGTTGACGCCGATGCCGACGACCACCGCCGTGCGGCCCGCCGCCAGCGTCGTCGCCTCGACCAGAATGCCGGAGAGCTTGGCGCCGGCGAGCAGCAGATCGTTCGGCCATTTGAGCTTCAACGCCGCCAGCGCCGGCGCCGGCAGCAAGCCTGCGACCGCATCGTGCAGCGCCAGCGCGGCGACGAAGCCGATCTGCGCGGCCACCGTCATCGGCGCCGGATCGACGAGCAGCAGACTGGCGTAGAGATTGCCGGGCGGCGACGACCAACCGCGCCCACGCCGGCCGCGCCCGCCGGTCTGGGACTGCGCCACGATCCACAGTCGGTCCGCGCCGTCGCGCGCCCGTTCGAGGCACAGATCGTTGGTCGACGCCACAGCGTCGAAGGCGACGACGGAAAAACCCTGCGCTTCCGCGATGGCTCCGAGCAATGGCGACTCAGAACAGCGACTTCGCGGCCGCCGTGGCGGCGCTGTCGAGCAGCCCGGGCGCGACCGTGAACAGCACGATCAGCAGACCGGAGGCGAGCAGAACCCAGGCCGCAGCCGGACTGCGCCCCGCGAACGCCTCCGCCGGCTCGTCGAAATACATGATCTTGACGATGCGCAGATAATAGAAGGCGGAGACGACGCTGAGCAGCACGCCGATCACCGCGAGGCCATAGAGCCCGGCCTCGACCGCCGCGGCGAAGACGTACCACTTGGCGAAGAAGCCGGCGAGCGGCGGAATGCCGGCCAGCGAGAACATCAGCATCGCGACGAGGAAGGCCATGCCGCGATCGCGGCGGGCGAGGCCCGCCAGCTCGTAGATGTCCTCCACCTGTCCCGCCTCGCGCCGCATCAGCAGGATCGCCGCGAAAGTCCCGAGCGTCATGACGAGATAGATCGCCATGTAGATGGCGACGCCCTTGACGCCGGCCTGCGAGCCCGCGGCCAGGCCCACCAGCGCGAAGCCCATATGGCCGATCGAGGAATAGGCCATCAGTCGTTTGATATTGCGCTGGCCGATGGCGGCGAAGCCGCCGAGCGCCATCGAGGCGATCGAGATGAAGACGATGATCTGCCGCCATTCCGCGACGATGCCGGGAAAGGCCGTCATCACCACCCGCGCCAGCAGCGCCATCGCCGCCATCTTCGGCGCCGAGGCGAAGAAGGCGGTCACCGGCGTCGGCGCGCCCTCGTAGACGTCCGGCGTCCACATGTGGAACGGCACCGCCGAAATCTTGAAGGCGACGCCGGCGAGCACGAAGGCGAGGCCGAACACGACGCCGATCGAGGCGTGGCCATGGATCGCCGCGGCGATGCCCTTGAACGACACCGTGCCGGCAAAGCCGTAGAGCAGCGACGAGCCGTAGAGCAGCATGCCGGAGGACAGCGCGCCGAGCACGAAATATTTGAGGCCCGCTTCCGTCGCCCGCGCATTGTCGCGATGGAAGGCGGCGACGACATACAGCGCCAGACTCATCAGCTCGAGCCCGACATAGAGCGCGATCAGGTCATTCGCCGAGATCAGCATCATCATGCCGAGCGTCGACAACAGGATGAGGATCGGGAACTCGAACTTGTCCATGCCCTCGCGCCGCAGATAGTTCTGCGACATCGTCAGCGTCGCCAGCGAGCCGATCAGCGCCAGCAGCTTCATGAAGCGCCCGAAGGCGTCGTTGACGAAGGCGCCCGCGAACACGACGCCGTCGACATTCGAGCCGAGCAGGATCACGAGGCCGGCGAGGCCGAGACAGGCGATGGCCAGCTCCGTGGCGAGCCCGTCCGTCGGGCGTCCGCGCAACGCGCCGTAGAGCGTGATGCCGAGCGCGCCGATCGCCAGAATGAGTTCCGGCAGGCTGTGATGGAGGGCGACGGAGAGCGAGGTCATGGCTTCGGCCTTACGGGGCGATCAGGGCGGTCTTGGTCGAAACCGCCGCCGCCGCGGTCTTGAGCAGGTGATCGACCGACGCGGCGCAGGCGTCGAGGATCGGCTGCGGATGCACGCCGTAATAGATGACGAGCAGCATCAGCGGCACGAGCAGCGCCACCTCGCGCGCATCGAGATCCTCGATCTTGGCGAGCGCGGGCTTGTCCAGCACGCCGAAGATGACGCGCCGGTAGACATAGAGCGCATAGGCCGCCGACAGGATCACGCCTGTCGTGGCGAACAGCGCCACCCAGCTGTTGGCCTTGAACGAGCCGACAAGGGTCAGGAATTCGCCGACGAAGCCCGACGTGCCGGGCAGGCCGACATTGGCCATGGTGAACACCATGAACACGGTCGCATAAAGCGGCATGCGATGCACGAGGCCGCCATAGGCGGCGATCTCGCGGGTGTGCATGCGGTCGTAGATCACGCCGACGCACAGGAACAGCGCGCCCGAGACGAGGCCGTGGCTGACCATCTGGAAGATCGCGCCCTGAACGCCCTGCGGCGTCATCGTGAACAGGCCCATCGTCACGAAGCCCATATGCGCCACCGACGAATAGGCGATCAGCTTCTTGATGTCCTCCTGCACCATCGCCACCAGCGAGGTGTAGATGATGGCCACGATCGACAGCGCGAAGACGAGCGGCGCGAAATAGGCCGAGGCGTCCGGAAACATCGGCAGCGAGAAACGGATGAAGCCGTAGCCGCCCATCTTCAACAGGATCGCGGCGAGGATCACCGAGCCTGCCGTCGGCGCCTCGACATGCGCGTCCGGCAGCCAGGTGTGCACCGGCCACATCGGCATCTTCACCGCGAACGAGGCGAAGAAGGCGAGCCACAGCCACTTCTGCATGTCGGCCGGGAACTTGTGGCCGAGCAGCGCCGTGATGTCCGTCGTCCCCGCCTGCCAGTACATCGCCATGATGGCGACCAGCATCAGGAGCGAGCCGAGCAGCGTGTAGAGGAAGAACTTGAAGCTCGCATAGATGCGCCGCTTGCCGCCCCACACGCCGATGATCAGGAACATCGGGATCAGGCCGCCCTCGAAGAACACGTAGAACAGCACCAGATCGAGCGCCACGAACACGCCGATCATCAGCGTCTCGAGCACGAGGAAGGCGACAAGATACTCCTTCAGCCGCGTCTCGATCGAGCGCCACGAGGCGACGATGCAGAACGGCATCAGGAAGGTCGTCAGCAGCACGAAGGGCATCGACATGCCGTCGACGCCGAGCTTGTAGCGGATGCCGCTCGAAAGCCAGGCCCGGTCCTCCACCAGCTGGAAGGCGGCCGAGGCCGGATCGAACCGCGCCCAGGCGACCAGCGACACGGCGAAGACGATGATCGTCGTCACCAGCGCCGCCCAGCGCGCATTGTTCAGCGTCGCCTCGTCCTCGCCGCGCAGCATCAGGATGAAGGCCGCGCCGACGAGCGGCAGGACGATGAGTCCGCTCAGAATGCCGAAGCCGAACATCAGTGCGCGCCCCTCAGCAGATACCAGGTGATGAAGGCGGCGACGCCGAGCATCATCGCAAAAGCGTAGTGATAGACGTAGCCGGTCTGCAGCCGCACCACGCGATGGGTGACATCGACGACGCGCGCCGAAAGTCCGTCCGGCCCGAGCCCGTCGATGATCTTGCCGTCGCCGCCCTTCCAGAACAGCCGCCCGAGCCAGAACGCCGGCCGCACGAAGATCAGGTCGTAAAGCTCGTCGAAGTACCACTTGTTGAGCAGGAACTTGTAGAGCATCGGATGACGCGCCGCGAGGGCGGCGGGCGTCTTCGGCGCGATCAGATACATGTAGACGGCGAGCGCAAAGCCGATCGCCATCATCCAGGTCGCGATCAGGCCGACCCAGCGCGGCACGCCGTGATAGTCGTGCATGATGTGATTGTCCGGCCCCGCCGCCACGGCGCCGCGCCAGAACGACTCCCAGGCGTCGCCGATGAACACGTGCCGGAAGGCGAGGCCTGCGAACAGCGCCCCCGCCGCCAGGATCGCCAGCGGAACCAGCATGACGCGCGGCGACTCGTGCGCCGCGTGATGGCCGTGATCGTCATGCCCGTGCGCGTGATCGTCGTGGCCATGCGCCGCGTGCCCGTGCGCATGATCGTCATGACCCGTGCGCCGTTCGCCATGGAACGTCAGGAAGACGAGCCGCCAGGAATAGAACGAGGTGAGCATCGCCGCGATCGTCACGCACAGGAATCCGTAGACCGCTCCGGCGCGCTTGGAGGCGTAGGCCGCCTCGATGATCGCGTCCTTTGAGAAGAAGCCGGCGAACAGCGGGAAGCCGGTCAGCGCCAGCGTGCCGATCATCATCATCCAGTAGGTGAAGGGGATCTCGTCCTTCAGCCCGCCCATGCGGCGCATGTCCTGCTCGTGATGCATCGCATGGATCACCGAGCCGGCGCCGAGGAACAGCAGCGCCTTGAAGAAGGCGTGCGTGAACAGATGGAAGATGCCGAGCGCATAGCCGCCGACGCCGAGGCCGACGAACATGTAGCCGAGCTGCGAGCAGGTCGAATAGGCGATGACGCGCTTGATGTCGTTCTGCACGAGGCCGACGGTCGCCGCGAACAGCGCCGTCGTCGCGCCGATCACGATCACCACCGACAGCGCCGTCGGCGCGAGCTCGAACAGCGGCGACAGGCGGGCCACCATGAACACGCCGGCCGTCACCATGGTCGCGGCGTGGATCAGCGCGGAGACGGGCGTCGGGCCTTCCATCGCATCCGGCAGCCAGGTGTGCAGCAGGAATTGCGCCGACTTGCCGCACGCCCCCATGAACAGCAGAAGACAGGCGATCGTCAGCGCGTCGACCGTCATGCCGAACACGTGGATCGGCTTGCCGGCGACGCCGGGCGCGGCCACGAAAATCTGGTCCAGCGCAACCGAATTCGTCAGCCAGAAGACAAGGAAGATGCCGAGGGCGAAGCCGAAGTCGCCGACCCGGTTGACGACGAAGGCCTTGATCGCCGCCGCATTGGCCGACGGCTTCTCGTACCAGAAGCCGATCAGCAGATAGGAGGCGAGGCCGACGCCCTCCCAGCCGAAGAACATCTGCACCAGATTGTCGGCCGTCACCAGCATCAGCATGGCGAAGGTGAACAGCGACAGATAGGCGAAGAAGCGCTGGCGCGAGGGATCCTCGTGCATGTAGCCGATCGAATAGACATGCACGAGCGCCGACACGGTGTTGACGACCACCAGCATGACGACCGTCAGCGTGTCGATGCGCAGCGCCCACTGCACGTCGAGCCCGCCAGAGCGCAGCCAGGTGCCGAGCGCCTCGACCTTGCCCGGCGCGCCGGCCAGGCCCACCTGCGCGAAGGCGACCCAGGACAGCAGCGCCGCGACGACCAGCAGCGTCGTGGTGACGAGTTCGGCCGGCCGCGCCCCGATCTGCCGGCCGAACAGGCCCGCGACGAGGAAGCCGAGAAGAGGCAGGAAGACGATGAGGCTGTACATGATCCGTCCTCAGCCCTTCATCATGTTGATGT
>JAEULW010000347.1 GCA_016793505.1 Methylobacteriaceae bacterium
CGTCCGGCGATCACGCAGTTTCTCGACGCTCAGAAGCCGCGCTTCGTGCATGTCGTCGGCCACAGCCTCGGCGGCGCCCTGGCGACGATGGCGGCCGAGCAGATCGCCGGCGCCGGCGTGCCGGCCAAGCTCTACACGTTCGGTTCGCCGCGCGTCGGGCTGGCGCGCTTCGCGCGTCGGGTCGACATGGCCGTCGGCGTCGCCAACATCTACCGCTGCTACCATATGGCAGATCCGGTCTCGATGTTGCCGGTGTTCCCCTTCTGCCATGTCTCGCTGGCGATGGGCGGCTATCGCCTCGCCTCGCCTGGGGACATCGTTGCAGTGTCGGCGCATCTGCTCGGCGGCTATGCGACCGACGCCGGCGACCGCAGCTGGGACGAGATCGGCCGGGTGCGCAATCCGTTCGGCTCGCTGACGGCGGCGCAGGCCTGGCTCGAGCAGGCGGCGCAGGGCGCGATCGCCTTTCCGACGATGTCAGGAACGGCGATCTCGCTGGCAGCGCAGGCGCTGAACCTGATCATCCAGGCCGCGGTGACGCTCGGCGTCGCCGCGACAATGCTGGCCGAGACCGCGGCCGACTGGCTGGCCCAATTGCTGGCGCGGATCATCGCCGCGTCGATCGAACTCGGGCGCATGGTGCGCCACTTCGTCATGGTGTGCCTGCGGCTCGTCGGCGCCGCCGTCGTGGTCAGCGCCGAGGGCGCCGGGCTCGCCGCCAGTTTTATCCGCGCGGTGCTGGAGATGCTGTTCCACGCCATCGCGACGCGCGCTGCGCGGGCGATCCAGCTGCGCCTGAACTAGGCTCCGGAACGTCAGCCGCGCTTGGTGGCGACCGCGATCTTCGGCGCGTTGAGGCGCCTGTCGAGATAGGCGCCGACTTCGGCGATCAGCTCGTCGACGCGGTTCTCGAAGAAGTGGTTGGCGCCGGGAATCGTCGCGTGCTCGATGACGATGCCCTTCTGCGTCTTCAGCTTCTCGATCAGCCCCATCACCTCCTTCAGCGGCGCGACGCGATCCTGATCGCCATGCACGAACAGGCCCGAGGAGGGGCAGGGGGCGAGGAAGGAGAAGTCGAAGCGGTTGGCCGGCGGAGCGATCGAGACAAAGCCCTCGATCTCCGGCCGGCGCATCAGCAGCTGCATGCCGATCCAGGAGCCGAAGGAGACGCCGGCGATCCAGCAGGCGCGGGCGTCGGGGCTGACCGCCTGGGCCCAGTCGAGCGCCGCGGCGGCGTCCGACAACTCGCCCTGGCCGTGGTCGAAATAGCCCTGCGATCGGCCGACGCCGCGGAAGTTGAAGCGCAGCACCGAGAACCCGCGCTCGGCAAAGGCGTAATACAGATTGTACACGATCTGGTTGTTCATCGTGCCGCCGAACTGCGGATGCGGATGCAGGATGATGGCGATCGGCGCGCCGCGCTGCTTGGAGGGATGAAAACGGCCTTCCAGACGGCCGTCGGGCCCGTTGAAGATGACTTCAGGCACAGCAAATCCCCGGAACCGCGGAACGGGGCGCCTTCTACCATGGCGGCGGGTCGCGCAAGCAAGGAAAATCGGCGACGCGGCGTCGCCCGCGCCGCGCCGCCGAGCTTCCCTCCATGGCGAAACCTGTTAGAATTGTTCTAACAGGTCGAAACCGGCGCAAGCGCGCCCGCGGACGTCTGACGGCGCAGCCGTCGCGAGGAGAGAATGCCCGCCATCTCGCGGATTTATCTCGATCACAACGCCACCTCGCCGTTGCGGCCGGCGGCGCGGGCGGCGATGTTGGCGGGGCTCGAGGCGGCCAATCCCTCGTCGGTTCATGCCGAGGGACGGGCGGCGCGCGCGCTGGTCGAGGAGGCCCGCGCTCGGGTCGCAGCGCTGTGCGGGGCGGACGCGCGCCATGTCGTGTTCGTCTCGGGCGCCTCGGAAGCGGCGGCCACCGCGCTCGATCCGGCCTTCGCGCCGGCCGGGGCGGGCCCGCCGCGCCTTCTGGTTGTCGCCGGCGAGCACCCGTGCGTGCGGGCCGGCGGCGGCTTCGACGGCGGCGAGATCGCGCCGGTCGGCGCGACGGCTGAGGGGCTGATCGACCTCGCCGCGCTGGAGCGCGCGCTCGGCGCCGGGCGCGGACGGCGGACGCTGGTCGCGCTGCAGCTCGCCAACAACGAGACCGGCGCGATCCAGCCGGTCGCGGCGGCGGCGGCGCTGGCGCGGGCGCATGGCGCGCGGCTCGTCTGCGATGCGGTGCAGGCGGCCGGGCGCATCCCGATCGACCTGCCGGCGCTCGGGGCGGACTGGCTGTTGCTCTCCGCCCACAAGATCGGCGGGCCGAAGGGCGCCGGGGCGCTGATCGGCGCGCGACCTTTCCCGAGCGAGGCGGCGCTGATCCGCGGCGGCGGGCAGGAGCGCGGCGCCCGCGCCGGCACCGAAAATGTCGCGGCGATCGCCGGCTTCGGCGCGGCCGCCGCGGCGGCGCAGGCGGAGCTTGCGACCGAGCCGGCCCGGCTCGGGGCGCTGCGCGACGCGATCGAGGCGCAGATCATGGCGATCGCGCCCGATGCGACGATCTTTTCGTCGGCCGCGCCGCGCCTATGTAACACCTCGTGTTTCGCGGTTCCGGGCCTCGGCGCGCAGACGCTGCTGATGGCGCTCGATCTGGCGGGCGTCGCCGTCTCTTCGGGCGCGGCGTGCTCGTCGGGCAAGGTCGAGCCCTCGGCGCTGCTCACGGCGATGGGCGCGTCGCGCGATCTGGCGGCGGGGGCGCTGCGCGTCAGCCTCGGCTGGTCGACGCAGGCGCAGGAGGTCGAATCGTTTTGCGCGATCTTCGCGGAGATCGTCGCAAGACTGCTTGCGCGGCGGAGCAGATCCGCCGCATGAAAGGAAGCCGCCCGGGCGACCGGGCGAGATCATAACTCAACCGGCGGTCCTTGAAGCCGCTGCAGGATGAGGAGCAGACGATGGCTGCCGTTCGCGAGACGGTCGAGCAGGTGCAGGCGATCGACGTCGACGCCTACAAATACGGCTTCGTCACCGAGATCGAGTCGGAAAAGGCGCCGAAGGGGCTGAACGAGGACATCGTCCGCTTCATCTCGGCCAAGAAGAGCGAGCCGGCCTGGCTGACCGAGTGGCGGCTCGACGCCTATCGCCGCTGGCTGACCATGACCGAGCCGACATGGGCGCGCGTCGACTATCCGAAGATCGACTACAACGATCTCTACTATTACTCCGCGCCGAAGAACGCGCCGGGGCCGAAGTCGCTCGACGAGGTCGATCCGGAACTGCTGCGCACCTACGAGAAGCTCGGCATTCCGTTGCGCGAGCAGGAAATCCTCGCCGGCGTCGAACCGCAGAACCGCGTCGCGGTGGATGCGGTGTTCGACTCGGTGTCGGTGGCGACGACGTTCAAGGCCGAGCTCGCCAAGGCCGGCGTCGTCTTCTGCCCGATCTCGGAGGCGGTGCATTCGCATCCCGAACTGGTGAAGCAGTATCTCGGCTCGGTCGTGCCGGTGACCGACAATTTCTTCGCGACGCTGAATTCGGCGGTGTTTTCGGACGGCTCCTTCGTCTACATCCCGCCGGGCGTGCGCTGCCCGATGGAGCTGTCGACCTATTTTCGCATCAACGAGAAGAACACGGGGCAGTTCGAGCGCACGCTGATCATCGCCGACAAGGGCTCGTATGTGAGCTATCTCGAGGGCTGCACCGCGCCCAAGCGCGACGAGAACCAGCTGCACGCCGCCGTCGTCGAGCTGATCGCGCTCGACGACGCGGAGATCAAATACTCGACCGTGCAGAACTGGTATCCGGGCGACAGCGAGGGCCGCGGCGGCATCTACAATTTCGTCACCAAGCGCGGCGATTGCCGCGGCGCGCGCTCGAAGATCTCGTGGACGCAGGTGGAGACCGGCTCGGCGATCACCTGGAAATATCCGAGCTGCATCCTGCGCGGCGACGACTCCTCCGGCGAGTTCTACTCGATCGCCATCTCGAACGGCCGCCAGCAGGTCGATTCCGGCACCAAGATGGTGCATCTCGGCCGCAACACGAAAAGCCGCATCATCTCGAAGGGCATCTCCGCCGGCCATTCCAACAACACCTATCGCGGTCTCGTCTCGGCGCATCGCAGGGCGACAGGGGCGCGCAACTTCACCAATTGCGACTCGCTGCTGATCGGCGACAAATGCGGCGCGCACACCGTGCCCTATATCGAGGCGAACAACGCCAGCGCGGTGTTCGAGCACGAGGCGACGACATCGAAGATCTCCGAGGACCAGCTGTTCTACTGCATGCAGCGCGGCCTGTCGGAGGAGGAGGCGACGGCGCTGATCGTCAACGGCTTCGTGCGCGACGTGTTGCAACATCTGCCGATGGAGTTCGCGGTCGAGGCGCAGAAGCTGATCGCGATTTCGCTCGAAGGGAGCGTGGGTTAGGGAGGTAGGCCTCACATGTTCATTCGATCTTTGCGGGTTAAGAATTGGCGAAATTTTCGTGAGGCCAGCGCACAGTTTCGCGAGATAACTTATATCATTGGTGCGAATGCAACCGGAAAATCGAATTTCTTAGACGTTTTTCGATTCCTTCGAGACGTTGCAAAACCGCAAGGAGGAGGGCTCCAGAAAGCTATTTTGGATCGGGGTGGGTTGGCAAAGTTGCGCTGCTTGCATGCAAGACGCCCTCCGTTCGTGGAAATCGATATCAGAATATTGGAAAATTTGGATGGTTTGCCTCAAGGCTGGCAATATGAACTGTTTTTTAAGTCAGAAGGTGCCGGTGCAAACCGTCCAGTAATCGCTGTAGAGCGCGTCACTCGGATTAAGGGCAAGGAAAAGGAACTGATTCTGCAGCGCCCGGACAAAGAAGATGAGGCGGACCCGGAGCGGTTGACACAAACGGCTATCGAACAAATACAGTCTAATGCAAAATTTAGGGAGCTCACGGATTTCTTTTCTGGAATAACTTATTTGCACCTTGTGCCGCAGTTGCTCAAATATGGCGAGTTCATCGGAGGGCGACATCTAGAAAGTGATCCTTTTGGGCAAGCATTTCTTGCCCGGGTCGCGTCATCAAAAGATAAAGTGCGCGATTCAAGACTGAAGAGAATTCAAAAGGCGCTAGGGGATGCGATTCCTCAGTTTGCAGAGTTGCGGTTTGCTCGGGACGAATCTGGGCACCCGCATCTTGAGGCGAAATATACACATTACCGCCCCAACGCAGGATGGCAACGGGAAGATCAATTTTCTGATGGAACTCTTCGGTTAATTGCATTGTTTTGGCTTTTAATGGAAGGCGACACGATGCTGCTCCTTGAGGAGCCCGAATTGTCTCTTGACGAAGCGATTGTCCGCCAACTTCCGCGACTGCTAGAGAAGGTCCGGCGTAGTTCCAAGCGGAGACAGCGTCAGATTATAATAAGCACGCATAGCCAAGCGATGCTGGATAATTCAGGAATTGATGGTCGCGGCGTCTTGAGGCTTGAACGAACAAACGAGGGAACAGTCGTCCATGAACCAAGCGAAATAGATCTTGAGGCGATGCGCGCCGGCCTGTCTCCGGCTGACGTTATCATGTCAAAGTCGCATCCGAAGGGTGCCATTCAGATGGAACTCCTTTGATGT
>JAEULW010000349.1 GCA_016793505.1 Methylobacteriaceae bacterium
TCGACGTCGTCGAGGCCGATGACGACGAGGCGACCCGCGCCGCCGCGCGTCAGGCCGCGCTCGAAGGACTCGAGGCCGCGCTCGACGATCTCGTCGCCATGCGCCGGCAGGAGGGCGCGGCGCTCGCCGCCGTGCTCGGCCAGCGTCTCGACCGCATCGCCGCGCTGACCCGCGCGGTGGACGCCCATCCCGCGCGCACGCCCGAGGCGATCCGCGACCGCCTCGCCGAGCAGGTGCATGCGATCATCGCCACCGGCGCCGGGCTCGATCCGACGCGGCTGCATCAGGAGGCGGTGATGCTCGCCACCCGCGCCGACGTGCGCGAGGAGCTCGACCGGCTTGTCGCCCATGTCGGCGCCGCGCGCGATCTGCTCGCCGGCGGCGGCGCGGTCGGCCGCCGGCTGGATTTTCTGGCGCAGGAATTCGGCCGCGAGGCGAGCACGCTCTGCGCCAAGGCCAACCATCCGGCGCTGACCGCGCTCGGCATGGAGCTGCGCGCCGAGGTCGAACAGTTGCGCGAGCAGGCGCAGAACATCGAGTGAGGCGAGCCATGAACGCGCCGACGCGCCGCGGCCTGATGCTGATCCTGTCCTCGCCCTCCGGGGCGGGCAAGACGACGCTGACGCGTATGCTCTTGCAGGACCGGGCGCTCGATCTGACCCTGTCGGTCTCGGTGACGACGCGCGCCCGCCGCTCCAGCGAGGTCGACGGCATCCACTACCGCTTTATTTCGCGCCCCGATTTCGAGTCGCTGCGCGACCGCGGCGAACTGCTCGAATGGGCCGAGGTGCACGGCAATCTTTACGGCACGCCGAAGCGGCCGGTCGACGACATCCTCGCGCAAGGCCGCGACGTGCTGTTCGACATCGACTATCAGGGCGCCGCGCAGGTGCGCGCCAAGTCGCCCGCCGACGTCGTCACCATCTTCATCCTGCCGCCCTCGATGAGCGAGCTGCGCGCCCGGCTGGAGCGGCGCGCCGAGGATGCGCGCGAGGTGATCGACCGCCGGCTCGACAACGCGCGCAACGAGATCCGCCGCTGGACGACCTACGACTACGTCATCGTCAACGACGATCTCGACCGCTCCTATGGCGACGTACGCGCCATCCTCGCCGCCGAGCGGATGCGGCGCGAGCGCATCGCCCCGCGCATCGCCGGCCTCGTCGACGATCTGCTGGCGGACTGAGCTTCAGTTGAACCAGAGCGCGTAGCCGAAGAAATTGCCGCGAAAGATCGACTGCCAGCGCGCCCAGTCCGCCTGCGACAGGCTCGGCCCGTCGGCGAGATAGGGCAGGGCGGCGTGGCCCGTCATCCACAGCACGAAATCGAAGGGCCGCGGCTCGGTGAAGACGCGCGACAGGTCGAAGCCCTTTTCCCAGCGCCAGTGGGGCACGAGCTTGCGCCCCTCCAGCGCCGCCTCGATTTCGCCCATCACCATCAGCCAGCCGTCGATCTGCTCCTGACCGACCGGCGCGAAGCGCGCCGCGCCGGCCTGCTTCGGATTGGGCAGCCATTCGCGGTCGTCGTCGGTCTCGGCCAGGATCGCCGCCCACGAGACGCGCGACAGCTGCGCCATCCTTTTCAGATGATCGCGCGCCGCGATCAGCCGCGCCGGCTCGACCACCGGCCAGCGGATGGTGTGCAGCAGGCCGATCGCATCGGCGAGGCTGGACGAATCGCCGAACATCTCGCGGCGGCGGGCGAAGTCGGTCTCGCGCGGTCCGGCCGCGCCGGCGACCTTCGGATAGAAGCGATGCGCCGAGATGTCGAAGGTCTCGCGCCAGTCATGCGCCAGTCCGAATTCGAGGAAGGCCGAGAGCAGGTTGCAATAGCCCTGCAGCCACGCCGCGTCGCCGCGGTCGAAGGCGACCTCGAAGGGCTCCGCCGCCCCGGACGGCGCCGAGGCCATGCGCATCGCCGCGAGGATCGCGCCGAGCCGGCCCGACTCCTCGACCTTGCCCGAGCTGGTCAGATCGAGATGCACGGCGTTGAGATCGACGACGATCTTCGCCTCGCCGTCGACCCGCGCCAGCGCCGCCTCGGCGGCCTTGAGATCGGCGAGGAAGGCGGCGTGCGCGGCGCGCGCCGCGGCGTAGTCGATCGTCTGTGGGTTCGGATTGGGCGGCACGGGCAGGCGCGTCATCGGCATCGGCACGCCGGGCGGCGGCCTCAGGCCGAAGCCGTATTGCGCCTGGCCCCAGCGCTCGACGGCGCGGGCGAAGCGCAGCAGCCCCTCGCCGAACCGCGCCTCGCCGTCGCGCGGATCGGCGGCCTTCGCCGCCAGCGCAGCGACGCCCTGTTCGAGACCCGCGCCGGCGACGCGCCCCTCGAGATGGGCGCGGGCGAGATCGGCCGAGGGCCCGGCCGCGGCCGGCCCTCCCAGCGCAAGAGCGAAGGCGAGGGCGGCGGCGAGGCGGCGCATGGGTTCTCCGGGGCGCGGGCGGCCGACCAGTCTCGGCCGCCATCCCTTCAGACAAGCTGAAATGGATGGCGAAATTCCGCCGGAGTCGCCGCGACGGCGCGTCGCGGCCGTGGCTCAGGCCGGCGTCGGCGCGGCCCGCGTCCGGCTGCGCTGCGGCTTGCGCAGCCGCCGCCGCGCCCAGATCACGAGGCCGGTCGTCATCAGGATCATCAGCGCGATCGAGGCGACGACGTTGATCAGGCCGGACCAGACGCCGGCCCAGTTGCCCTCGTGCATCAGCCGCGGAACGTTGCGCGGGGTCGCCCTCAGCCCGTCGGCGGCGACGGCGTAGACCCGCGCCTCGCCCGCCTCCTCGAGGCGGACCAGCAGCCGCCCGCCGCGCTGACGCAGCCAGATCAGGTTCGACAGGTCACGCTGCGCGCCGACGATCTTCACCGCCTCGCGCAAGGTCGGCTGCGCGCCCCGCGCGCCGCCGCCGCCCGGCTCGCCGGCGAAGGTGACGCCGTAGACGAGGGCGAGGCCGGTGAGCGGCGCGAGGATCACCAGCGGACTGAGGAACCAGGCCGTCGCCTTGTGCCAGCCCGAGAACGAGTTGGTCAGGCGGTAGGGCAAGCCCATCAGCAGGCCGAGCGCGGCGATGACGCACATGGCGATGGTCGAGGCCGTGACCAGCCAACCCATGTCGTAGATCAGATGCTCGTGCAGTCCGCGCGACTGGCCGAACAGGCTGGACAGCGCGCCGGGCGCGGCGAGGCGCTCGCCGGTCTTCACGTCGATGGACGGCCCGCCGATCAGCGTCAGCGCGTTCTCGTAAGGCCGGTAGGCGAGGCCGCGCGCCTTGCCCTCGGGATCGTGCCTGTCGAGCAGCGCCTCGACGCGCGCCGCGTCGAGCGCCCCGGGAACGCGCGAGGTCGCGGTGGCGATCGGCTCGAAGGACAGGATGAGGCCGGTGACGACGATGACGACCAGCGGCAGGCCGAAGACGAGCGTCAGCCAGCGGTGGAGCCGCAGCAGATAGGGTTTCATGTCGACTCTGTTCGTGCGCCTGCCTGACCCGGGCGGGACATTGCGCCGGCGCGGACGGGGTGGCAAGCGGGCAAAGCGTTGCGGGTCGGGCCGATCCTGTTCGGCGGCGCTGCGTCCGCCGTGGCGCAAACTTGACCCCGCATTTGCACAATATCAGATTGACTGAACGTTGCTGATTGGACTTGCTATGACAATCCGTGTGTTTGGGCCCTTCGAATTCGACAAGGTCAAAGTCAACGACAAGGACTACGTGCGCCAGAGATGGGACGAGATCGATACCGAGATCGCCCGCCTGAGCGAAGCGTGCGGCGTTTACATTTTCACGATCCGCAACGCAAAAAATCATGTCCCCGTCTATATCGGGCAGGCAAGTTCGGCCTCATCGTTCCGCAAGCGCGTCTTCAGCGATGACAAGTTTCGCACGACGATCAAATATTTCAATGAAAACAAAGGTGTCATGACGGTCTTGCTGCTCGCGCGGCCCAAGCCCGTGCAAGAAGGATTTGCGGTCATCACCGACGAGGAACTCGACTTCCTCGAAACGTTCTGCATCCTCTGCGCATTGCGCAAGAACGAGAACATCACCAACATCAGCAAGACGCGCATGGCCGAGCGCATGCGCATTCCCGGGCTGACCGGGACGTTCAGACAAGGTCATCCGGGGACGGCTGTTCAGACGCTCTTGAATTCCTTTGAGATGGAATAGCCGGTCGCCTGCGGAGTCGCGGCGTCAGACCGCCGTCCCCTTCAGATCATACGCGTCCGCCGCCTCGATCTTGACCGTCACGACATCGCCGGCGCGCAGCGGCCGGCGCGAGGCGACGTGGACCGTGCCGTCGATCTCCGGCGCGTCGTATTTGCTGCGCCCCTTGGCGACCGTCGGGCCGGCCTCGTCGATCAGCACCTGCAGCCGCCTGCCGACCTTCTGCTTCATCAGCCGCGCCGAGATCGCCTGCTGCGCCGCCATGAAGCGCTTCCAGCGCTGCTCCTTCACTTCGGCCGGAACGGCGGGCAGGCCGAGCGTCTCGGAGGGCGCGCCGGCCACCGGCTCGTATTTGAACGCGCCGACGCGATCGAGCCGCGCCTCTGCGAGCCAGTCGAGCAGCAGCTGAAAATCGTCCTCGGTTTCGCCGGGAAAGCCGACGATGAAGGTCGAGCGGATGGCGAGATCCGGCACGGCCTCGCGCCAGGCGCGGATGCGCTCCAGCGTCCTGTCCTGTTTGCCCGGCCGCTTCATCGCCTTCAGCACATTCGGCGCGGCGTGCTGGAACGGGATGTCGAGATAGGGCAGCACGAGGCCCTCAGCCATCAGCTCCATCACCTCGTCGACATGCGGATAGGGGTAGACATAGTGCAGCCGCACCCACGCCCCGAGCGAGCCCAGCTCCTTCGCCAGATCGAAGAAGCGCGCCCGCACCGCCCGGTCGCCGAAGGCGCTCTCGGCGTAGCGCAGATCGACCCCGTAGGCCGAGGTGTCCTGCGAGATGACGAGCAGCTCTTTCACGCCGGCCTTCACCAGCTTCTCGGCCTCCCGCAGCACCTCGGCGGCGGGGCGCGAGACGAGATCGCCGCGCAGCTTCGGGATGATGCAGAAGGAGCAGCGGTTGTTGCAGCCCTCGGAAATCTTCAAGTAAGCGTAGTGGCGCGGCGTCAGCCTGACGCCCTGCGGCGGCACGAGGTCGAGGAACGGATCATGCGGCGCCGGCACGGCGTCGTGCACCGCGGCGACGACGCTTTCGTAAGCCTGCGGCCCGGTGATCGCCAGCAGATTGGAAAAATCCTTCTGCGGGAAGGCGGCGCGGATCTGCTCGGGCTCGGCCCCCATGCAGCCGGTGACGATGACGCGGCCGTTTTCTTTGAGCGCCGCGCCGATCGCCTCCAGCGACTCGGCCTTGGCGGAATCGAGAAAGCCGCAAGTGTTGACGATGACGGCGTCCGCCCCCTCGTGTTTGCGGGAGAGCTCGTAGCCCTCCGCGCGCAGCCGCGTCACGATCCGTTCGGAATCGACCAGCGCCTTCGGGCAGCCGAGCGAAACGAAGGAAATGCGCGGGGCGGGGCGGGTATCGGACATGGCCGCTCGCTTGGCATGGCAGGGGTGAAAAGGGAAGGGGCGCTGTCCCTTCGCGTTGACAGCGCCGCCGCCGGCGCCTAACCGGTCGGCGTTTCCCGGAGCGACAGTCCGCCATGCGTGACCGCCTGCGGTCGGCGATCGCCATTCTCGCGCCTGTGGCGGGCTTCCTCCTGCTGCTCGGGCTCGGCCGTGTCGCGCCGGCGATCCGCGACGTGCTCAACCTGTCGCTGCCCTTCTTCGGGCTGATCGGCCTCGGCTTCATCTGCGGCCGGCTGATGCGGTTTCCCGAAGCGCAGCTCGCCTGGATGAATTTTTTCATCGTCTACGTGGCGCTGCCGGCGCTGTTCATCAACCTGATTTCGGTGACGCCCTTCGAGCAGCTCGGCAACTGGCCGTTCATCGCGGCGACGACGGTGTCGACCTACATCGCCTTTTCGCTGGCTTTCCTCGTCGCCATGCTGGCGACGCGCGGCGGGCTGCGCGAGTCGACGATCGCCGGCGTCAGCGGCGCCTACGCCAATGTCGGCTATATGGGCCCCGGCCTGACCATGGCCGCGCTCGGCCCGTCCTCCACCGTGCCGACGGCGCTGATCTTCGTCTTCGATTCGATGCTGTTCTTCGCCCTCGTGCCCTTTTTGATGGCGCTGTCGGGCGAGGAGAAGGCGGGGTTCTGGGCGACGGTGCGGCTGGTCGTGACGCGCATCGTCACCCACCCCTTCAACATCGCCACGGCGATCGGCGTCGGCATGGCGTATTTTCAGGCCCTGCCTCCGGCGCCGGTGGCCAAGATGCTGAGCTTCCTGCAGAACGCCGCGGCGCCCTCGGCCCTGTTCGTGATGGGCGTGACCATTGCGCTGCGCCCGGTGCGGCGCCTCGCGCCGGAACTGCCGGCGCTGCTCGCGATCAAGCTCGTCCTGCACCCGGCGATCGTCTGGGTGATGCTGTCGGCAGTCGGCGATTTCGGCCGCGAATGGACTTTTACCGCCGTGCTGATGGCGGCCCTGCCGCCGGCCCTCAACGCCTTCGTGATGGCCAATCAGTATCGCGTCTATGTCGAGCGCGCCTCCTCGACCATCCTCATCGGCACCCTGTGCTCGGTATTCACGGTGACGGCGCTGCTCTACGCCATCGCCAGCGGCCTCGCGCCCTATCGCCTGTTCCAGAACTGATCGCGCCTCTCCCACTGTCATTGCCGACGCCCGCGAAGCGGGCGAGCGGGAACCTACCTGCCGGACATGGAGATCTGCGCTTCAGCACTGGGTCCCGGCTCTCCGCTTCGCTCCGGCCGGGATGACAGGTGGAAAGGCGTGCGGTCGCCGTCCCGCATTGCCGGCCTCCGCGCGCCGGGCTAATGCTCCGCTCATGTCGAACGCCCCCGCCTCCCGCCTCGTCATCTCCGTCGCGCAGGTGAATTCCTCGCTCGGCGACGTCGCCGGCAACGCCGGGCGCCTGCGCAAGGCGCGCGCGACTGCGGCCGGGCAGGGGGCCGATCTCGTCTGCTTCTCCGAACTCTTCCTCGCCGGCTATCCGCCGGAGGACCTCGTCCTGAAGCCGGCTTTCCAGGAGGCCTGCCGCGCCGCGCTGGAAGAGCTGGCGCGCGAGACCGGCGACGACGGCCCGGCCGTGCTGGTCGGCGTCCCCTGGGTCGAGGCGGGCCGTCTCTTCAACGCCTATGCGCTGCTGGCGGGCGGGCGCATCGAGGCGGTGCGTTTCAAGGTCGATCTCCCGAACTACGGCGTCTTCGACGAGAAGCGCGTCTTTGCGGCGGGGCCGCCGCCCGGGCCGATCACCTTCAGGGGCGTGCGCATCGGCGTTCCCGTCTGCGAGGACATCTGGGGCGAGGAGGTGGTCGAGACCATCGCCGAGACCGGCGGCGAACTGATGATCGTGCCCAACGGCTCGCCCTACTGGCGCGACAAGCGCGACGAGCGCCTCAACGTCGCCGTCGCGCGGGTGAAAGAGAGCGGCCTGCCGCTGATCTACGTCAACCAGCTCGGCGGACAGGATGAGCTCGTCTTCGACGGCGCCTCCTTCGGTCTGCAGGCGGATTGTTCGCTCGCCTTCCAGGCGCCGGCTTTCGTCGAAGGCGTGTTCCGCACGGTCTGGGAGCGCAACGGCGGCGCCTGGCGCTGCGTCGAGGGGCCGAGGGCGCTGGCCGAAGAGGACGACGAGGCCGACTACGCCGCCTGCGTGCTCGGCCTGCGCGACTATGTCGAGAAGAACCGCTTCCCCGGCGTCGTCATGGGCCTGTCCGGCGGCGTCGACTCGGCGATCTGCGCGGCGATGGCGGTCGATGCGCTCGGCGCGGCGCGCGTGCATTGCGTCATGCTGCCCTACCGCTTCACCTCGAACGAGAGTCTGAAGGATGCGCAGGACTGCGCGAGCGCTCTCGGCGTGCGTTACGACATCCTGCCGATCTATCAGGCCGTCGAGGGGTTGGAGGCCTCGCTGGCGCCGCTGTTCGCGGGGCGCCCGCGCGACATCACGGAGGAAAACATCCAGAGCCGCGCCCGCGGCACGATGCTGATGTCGATCTCCAACAAGTTCGGACCGATGGTGGTGACGACCGGCAACAAGTCGGAAATGTCGGTCGGCTATGCGACGCTCTATGGCGACATGAACGGCGGCTTCAATCCGGTGAAGGACCTCTACAAGACGCAGGTCTTCCGCCTCTGCCGTCTGCGCAATCGCTGGAAGCCGGCCGGCGCGCTCGGGCCGGACGGCGTCGTCATCCCCGAAAACATCATCGTCAAGCCGCCGACGGCGGAGCTGCGCGAGAACCAGAAGGATCAGGACTCGCTGCCGCCCTACGACGTGCTCGACGCCATCCTCGAGGCGCTGGTGGAGGACGAACGCACCGTCGCCGACATCGTCGCCGCCGGCCACGACATCGACACCGTCCGCAAGGTCGAGCGCCTGCTCTACCTCGCCGAATACAAGCGCCGCCAGGCCGCCCCCGGCGTCAAGATCACCCGCCGCAACTTCGGCCGCGA
>JAEULW010000014.1 GCA_016793505.1 Methylobacteriaceae bacterium
CGAGTCGGGCGGCGACCGGCTTCAACGTCACATCAACAAGCCGAGAGGCCGTTCACATTTGCGAAATCGCCCGTTTGAACGGATGTGAACCTTTGTGTTTTGCATTTTTGCCAGCTCGAATCATATTGCACCCATCGAGACGGCGCGACGACAGCGCGTCTCGCCGAACAGAGGCGGGCGATCACGCCGCCTCAGCACACACTGGAGACAGACATGACCAAGACGACCACCACGCTTCTCGCCGCCGCTTTCGCCGCCGCCCTGTTCGGCGCGCCGGCCCAGGCCGAGCAGAACGACTCGCGCCAGGTGATGAGCCAGTCGATCGAGGCGCCCGTTACCTACGCGCCCGTCGCCGCCAAGACCGACCGCGCCAGCGGCTGGACGGGCGATGACCGCTTCGCCCGCGACAACGCCGGCGCCCGCTGACGCACGAACGCGCCCGCGGCGGGGCTTGACCCCCGCGGCGCAGCGTGGCGCGATCCCCGGCCGGCGCCTTGCGCCGCGCCGGGGCTTCGCCGTTGAACTTCGCCATCGCCGACTGGATCGCCGTCGCCGTCTATGTCGGCGCCTGGCTCGCCTACCACCTGGTCGCGGACCGGGCCAATGCGCGCCGGCGCGGCCTCAATCATCTGATGAACGCGGCGCGCGGCGCGTGGATGGCGCGCATGGGAGCGCGCGATCCGCGCATGGTCGACGCGCAGATCACCGCCACCTTGCAGAACGGGGCGGCGTTCTTCGCCTCGACCTCGCTGCTGGCGCTCGGCGGGACGATCGGCCTGCTTCGGGGCGCAGACGATGCGCTGCGGGTGTTTTCCGAACTGCCTTTCGCCGCCGCGCCCTCGCGCGCCCTGTTCGAGGCCAAGGTGGTCGGCCTCGCCATCGTGCTCGGCTACGCCTTCTTCAAATTCGCCTGGGCCTACCGGCTGTTCAACTACACCGCGATCCTGATCGGCGCGACGCCGCCGCCGGACGAGCCCGACGCCGCCTCGCGCGCGGCGAGCATCGAACGCGCGGCGCGCATGCAGATCGCCGCCGGCCGGCACTTTGCGCGCGGACAGCGGGCGGTGTTCTTCGCCCTCGCCTATCTCGGCTGGTTCCTCGGTCCCGTCCCGCTGGTCGCGGCGACGCTGTTCGTGCTCGTCGTGATGATCCGGCGGCAGTTCAGCTCCGACGCGCGCGCCGCGCTCATCGACCCGCCCGACGCCTGATTCATTCTGTGCGGGCGCGCACCGCGCGCCGGCCGACGCCCGCCATATTGTCGCAGCGTTCACTACCGGCCATTTCGAAGGGACTCCACGCCATGACGCTGAAGCAACAGGCGATCGACCTGCTGAAAGGTTCGCCGGTCTCGCGCATCCGCTACAAGTTCCTCGTCGCCGGCACGCCGATCACGGTCAACCGGGCGTGTTTCACGACGGTGGCGGAGAAGATCGACAACGGCCACATCACCGTGCAGACCGGCAATACGGGCGATGCGGCGGCGACCTATATGGGGTCGACCAACACGATCACCACGCCGCCGCTGACCGGGCGCTTCGCGCAGGGCAATTTCGTGCATGAATCGCTGCACGCCTATTTCGACATGGCGCGCTCGGGCGTGCCGGCGCTCGACGACGAGGCGGCCTGCTACATCACCGAAGTGCTGTATGTTCGCATGATGGGCCTGCGCGAGCAGCACTGGAGCTCCCCCTCGCGCCTTGCCGCCAAGCCGATCGTCACCGGCATCCTGCAGGCCTATATGCGCGGCGTGCGCGAGCCGGAGGTGAATTTCACGCAATGGCTGGCGCTGCGCGACGTCATCCGCAACCGGCCGATCTACGTCAACGGACCGGCCGGCACCGGCGGCAGCTACACCCAGGACGGTTGAGGCAGAGCCGGCCCGGCCCGCCGATCAGGCCGCCGCGATGAGCGGATCGCCGGCGATCAGCGACGAGAGGGGATTCCTTCTGACGGCGACGCTCGCCGCGATTTTCGCGGTCGCCTGGCTCGCTTCGCCCGACCGTCGCCGGATCGAGGCGGCGGCGCTGACGGCGGCGGTCGCCGGCGCGATCATCGGCAGCCTTGCCGGCTGGCTCGTCCTCAGCGAGGTCGACGCATGGCGCCTCTGGCTGGTCTCGCGCGAGCGTCTGTCGTCGGTCTGGGCGGGCGGCGCGGCGGTGTCGGCGGCGCTCGGCGCTCTGGTCTTCAGTCTTGTCCGGAGGATGCGTCGCTGACCCGGCCTCACGGCGCGGGCAGGAGCGCGTCGGTGCGCCCCGTCAGCCGATAGGCGATCAGGCCGATCCATTCATGGGCGGCGAGATCGAGCAGCGCCAGACCCGCCGCCCATTCGCGCACCACCACGAGGCGGCGCGCCGTCGGCGTGCGGAAATCGACCGGCGCGGCGACCACATCGAACCCCGCCTTGCGGAAGACGCCGACGGCGCGCGGCATGTGATGGGCCGAGGTGACGAGCAGCCAGCGCTCGCCCGGCTTCGGGCGGACGAGATCGCGGACGAAATCGGCGTTCTCCTGCGTGTTGCGCGAGCGATCCTCGTAGAGCGCGCGG
>JAEULW010000018.1 GCA_016793505.1 Methylobacteriaceae bacterium
TCACACGCATCATCCTCGCCCTGATCGCGACCGGCGCAGCCGGCGCGGCGCTGGCGGACCGGATCGACGGCGACTGGTGCGACGGCGAGGGCCGCCGCATCGAGATCGAGGGCTCGACCATCAAGACGCCGGGCGGCGTGACGATGAAGGGCGAATATGGCCGCCACTCGTTCCGCTACGAAGCGCCGGCGGGCGAAACGCCGGCCGGCAAAGTCGAATTCACCCAGTCGCACGACGATCTGATGCACGAACGCAGCGCCAGCGCCGACCCGGCCAAGCCGCGGCCGTGGAAGCGCTGCCGCAACATCAGCTGAGGCGACGCCCGGATCCGCCTCCCGGCGGCTTCGCCGCCGCCGGGGATGACAGGAGCCTCAGCGTCCAAGCGCCTCGAGGAAGCCTTCCAGATCGCTGGTGACGAAATCGATGTGCGGCTGCGCGCCAAGATTGGCGTGGACCGTGCTGTCGATCTCGCCGCGATGGTCGATCGCGCCCGCTTTCGGCACGACCAGCGTCGTGACCATGCCGCGCGCATGCGGGACGAACAGGTTCTTGGCGATGTCCTCGAACATCGCAGCGCGCCGCGGGTCGACGTCGTGCCTGTCGAAGAACATCTCGTAGGTCGCAGCCTCGGGTTTCGGCACCAGATCGGCGGCGACGATGTCGAAAATGTCCTCGAACATCTCGTGCAGGCCGAGCTGCTCGGCGGTGCGCAGCGCGTGATCGCGCGAGCCGTTCGTGAGAATGAGCTTGCGGCCGGGCAGCGCGGCGATGGCGCCCGCGAGCGTGTGATTGGGCTGCAACGAGGAGCGATCGATGTCGTGGACGAAATCGAGGAACTCATCGGCCGAAATGCGATGCTCCTCCATCAGCCCTTTCAGCGTCGTGCCGTAGCGCTCGTAGTAGTATTTCTGCAGGGCGCGCGAGGAGTGGCCGTCGAGGCCGAACAGCTCGGCCAGGAACAGCGTGATGCGCTGGTCGATCTTCGGCCACAGATCGCTGTCGGGCGGATAGAGCGTGTTGTCGAGATCGAACACCCAGACATCGACGTGGGCGAAGCGGGCGCGCGCCCGAGCGAGCGCCCGCGCCGCAGCGTCCTCGCGCATTGCGCGCGTCTCGCCGACGCCCTTCTGCGTCATCGCATGATCAGCGTGCCGGCGCCGTGGTCAGTCAGCAGCTCGACCAGGACGGCGTGCGGCGTCTTGCCGTCAAGGATGACGACGCCCTCGACGCCCTGCTCGATCGCATAGATGCAGGTCTCGACTTTCGGGATCATGCCGCCGGTGATGGTGCCGTCGGCGATCAGCGCACGCGCCTGATCGACATGCAGCTCCTTGATGAGCTGCCTGTTCTTGTCGAGCACGCCCGGCACGTCGGTGAGGAACAGCAGGCGCTTGGCGCCGAGCGCGCCAGCGATGGCGCCGGCGAAGGTGTCGGCGTTGACATTGTAGGTCTGCCCGTCGGCGCCGAGCGCCACGGGCGCCAGCACCGGAATGAGTTCGCGCCCGAGCACCTGATGGAGCACCGTGGTGTCGACCTTCTCCGGCTCGCCGACGAAGCCGAGATCGACCACCCGTTCGATGTTCGATTCCGGATCGCGCACGGACCGCGTCACCTTGGACGCGGTGACCATGTTGCCGTCCTTGCCGCACAGGCCGATGGCGCGCCCGCCCTGCGCGTTGATGAAGCCGACGATCTGTTTGTTGATCGAGCCGGCGAGCACCATCTCGACGATCTCGACCGTCGCCTTGTCGGTGACGCGCAGGCCGGCGGCGAATTCGCTCTTGATGCCGAGCTTCGACAGCATCGCGCCGATCTGCGGGCCGCCGCCATGCACGACGACCGGATTGACGCCGGACTGCTCGAGCAGAACCATGTCGCGGGCGAAATCACGGGCGACCGACTCGTCGCCCATGGCGTGGCCGCCGTATTTCACGACGACGATGGCGTCGTCGTAATGCAGCATATGCGGCAGCGCCTGCACGAGGATGCGGGCCTGATCCTGGGGCGACATCGCGATCGGCGCATCAGCCATGGCGGGCTCCTTCCAGTCCGGAGCGCGGTTTTAGGCGCAGAATCGCGCCGCGTCCAACAGGCATCAGCCGCCCCGCTCGGCGAGCAGCCGGGCGATCGCGGCGCGCAGCGCAGGCACGCCCTCGCCCTCCTGCGAGGAGACCGAGAGCACCTGCGGATGGGCCGCAGGACGGCGGGCGATCGCCTCGCGCATCGCCGCGATGGCGCCGGCGCGCGCGCCCTTCTTCACCTCGTCCATCTTGGTCAGCACGATCTGATACGAGACGGCGGCGCGATCGAGCATGTCCATCATCTCGCGGTCGACATCCCTGGCGCCATGGCGGCCGTCGACGAGCAGATAGACGCGCGCCAGCGGCGCCCGGCCGCGCAGGAACTCCTTGAGCAGGCTTGTCCAGGCGGCCACCTTCTCCTTGCCGACCGCGGCGTAGCCGTAGCCGGGCAGATCGACGAGGCGCAGCCGCGCCGCGCCTTCCGGCCCGACGTCGAAGAAGTTCAGTTCCTGCGTGCGGCCCGGCGTGTGCGAGGCGCGGGCCAGAGCCTTGCGCCCGGTCAGCGCGTTGAGCAGCGTCGACTTGCCGACATTGGAGCGCCCGGCGAAGGCGATCTCGGGCGGGCCGGGCGGCGGCAGGCCGTCGATCTGCGCCGCGCCCCAGATGAAGCGCGCCTCGCCGGCGAAGAGCAGGCGGCCGGCCTCGAGGAAATCGTCGTCGCCGTCGTCCACGCGATCAGGATTTCGCCGGCGCGTCCGACTTGCGGAACATCTTCGCCAGATTGTCCCACAGCTCCACCTTCACGCCGTTCTTGCGCATGATGTAGCCCTGCTGCAGCACCGAGAGGATGTTGTTCCACGTCCAGTAGATGACGAGGCCGGCCGGGAACGTGCCGAGCAGGAAGGTGAAGATCACCGGCATCCAGGCGAACATCGTCTTCTGCACCGGATCGGTCGGCTCGGGGTTCATCTTCATCTGGACGAACATGGTCACGCCCATCAGCAGCGGCCATATGCCGAGATGCAGGAAGGAGCCGAAGACCGGGATCTGCGTCGGATCGAAGGAGAGCAGTCCGAACAGGTTGAAGATGTTGGTCGGATCGGCCGCCGACAGGTCGCGGATCCAGCCGTAGAATGGCGCGTGACGCATCTCGATGGTGATGAAGATCACCTTGTAGAGTGCGAAAAACACCGGGATCTGCAGCATGATCGGCAGGCAGCCGGCGACCGGATTGATCTTCTCGCGCTTGTAGAGCTCCATCAGCTCCTGCTGCTGGCGCTGCTTGTCCTCGGCGTAGCGCTCGCGGATCGCCTGCATCTCGGGCTGCACCGCCTTCATCTTGGCCATCGACTCGTAGGAGCGGTTGGCCAGCGGGAAGAAGGCGATCTTGACGAGCAGCGTGACGATCAGAATGGCGACGCCGAAATTGCCGATCCAGCGGTAGATCAGGTCGATCAGTTTGAACAGCGGCTTGGTGATGAAGTAGAACCAGCCCCAGTCGATCATGCGGTCGAAATTCTTGATGCCGAATTTTTCGGCGTAGGCGTCGATCGCGGCCGTCTCCTTGGCGCCGGCGAAGACGCGGTTGGTGACTTCGAGGCTGGCGCCGGGCGCGATCGTTTGCGCCTCGCCGAGCATGTCCGCCTGATAAGTGCGCTGGTTCTGCCCGTAGGCGAGGAAGCGCGCATCGACCTTGCGGCTCTGCTCGGGCACGACGGCGGTGCCCCAGTATTTGTCGGTGATGCCGACCCAGCCGCCTTCGCCCTTCCAGGTCTTGGCGCGGTTCGGCTCCTTCTCGATGCCGTCGTACGTGTATTCCTGCACCGCGCTTTCGCCGATGACGCCGAGCAGGCCTTCGTGCAGCACGGCGTAGCCGTCGGTCTTCGGCTTGCCCTCGCGGGCGATGAGCGCATAGGGATGCAGCGCGAGCGCCGCCTGGCTCCTGTTCTCGATCGTGTCCTTGACCGTGAACATGTAGCGCTCGTCGACGGAGACGGCGCGGCGGAAGATGACGCCCTGGCCATTGTCCCAGGTCAACGTGACGGGCTTCTGCGGCGTGAGCTTGTCGGAATCGGCGGTCCACACCGTCTGCGGCGTCGGCAATGCGGCGGTCGTCCCTTGCGCCGGGGCGACGCCGATCTCGGCCCAGTAGCCGTTCGGCGCGCCGGCGGGGGAGAGCAGAACGATGGTCGGGCTGCGCGCGTCGATCGTCTCGCGATAGCCCTTCAGCGAGACGTCGTCGATGCGTCCGCCCGTCAGATTGATCGAGCCCGACAGGCTCGGCGTGTCGATGGCGAGGCGCGGTCCGGCGGCGAGCGCGTCGGCGCGGCTGCGTTGCACGACGGGGGCGGCGGCGCCGGGCGCCGCAGGGGCTGCGCCGGGCTGCCCGGCCTGCGGCGCGGGCGGCGCGCCGGCGCCCGGGGTCGACGTCGCGCCCGGCGTCGGCGCGGCGCCGGGCTGGGTCTGCGCCTGCTGCGCCTGGCGCGCGCGATCGAGCTGGGGCTGGCCGTAGAAATAGTTCCAGCCGATCAGCACCAGGACCGACAGGCCCATGGCGAGGATCAGATTCTTGTTTTCCTGGGTCATGCGTTCGACCTGGCCTCGCTCGTTGCGTCGGCGCGTGCGCCGCGCCGCTGACCGCGCGGCGCATGGATGCGCCGCAGCGCCTCCTGCAGCTCCGCCGTCAGCTGCTCGAAGCGCGCCGAGAGCGCCTCGCGCCGCAGCACCACGACATAGTCATAGTCAGGCTGCGCGGCGCCCTCGGGCAGGCGCCGCAGCGCCTCGCGGAGCCGACGGCGCATCCGGTTGCGCTCGACCGCGCCGCCGGTCTTGCGCGTCGCCGTCAGACCGAACCGCGGTCCCGGCGCGCCAGCGCCGGCGCGCGGCGCCGCCTGCAGGCTCAATGTCGGCAGATGAATCCGTCGCCCGGCGGCGACGGCCAGAAATTCGGCCCGCCGCGTGAGGCGGGCAGGCGCAGGGCGGCCGTCCGTCAGGCGGAGAGCCGCTTGCGGCCGCGGGCGCGACGGGCGGCGATCACCTTGCGGCCGCCGGTCGTCTCCATGCGCGCGCGAAAGCCGTGGCGGCGCTTGCGCACGAGTTTCGACGGCTGGTAAGTCCTCTTCACTGGTCCAACTCCGGATTGGCGCGGCGCCGGTCGGCCGCCCGCAGGCATCGCAAGGCCGACCGGACCGCCTCGCGCAGCCGCGAGAACGACGCCGGCGCGGGCCGAAATCGAGAAGCGGCCTTATGGGCCAAGGCGCCCGCGAAGTCAACGAAACCTTGCGCCGGCGTCGCTCTCACGCCGGGGTCG
>JAEULW010000032.1 GCA_016793505.1 Methylobacteriaceae bacterium
GGGCGGCGGCGCAAAGCCCGGTCGCGCCCCCGGCGGCGGGGTCAGCGGCTGGATGCCGGAACGCGGCGGCGCCGCGCCCGGCGACGGCGTCAGAGGTTGCGGCGCGGCGCTTGGCCGGCCCGGACCGACATTCGGCGTGACGGAGGCCGGCGCCGGCGGCGCGATCGGCCGCGGCCCGATCAGGCCGACCGGCGGCGGCGGCGGCACGGCGGCCGGCAGACGGCTGCGCATCGGCAGCGGGATCGGGATCGGCAGAGGCAGCAAACCCGGCCCCGCGGCGGCGGGCGGCGGGGGCGGCGGCGCCCAGTCGCGCTCGTCGCGCAGGAAAACGCGCGGCGGCGCCTCGAATTCCTCGAACACGACGACCGGCCGATCCTCGATCAGCACATATTCCTCGCGCGGCGGCGGCGGCACGTCGTAGGCGATCGCGTCGAAGCCCGGCGGCGGCTCGAGTTGCGCCTGCAGCCGGGTCAGCCGGCGGCGGGCGTCGGCAGCGTGCGGTCCCTTCGGGTAACGCCTGAGATAGGACCAGTAAGATTCAGGAGAATTGACAGAAATCGTCTTTCGCCAGGTCAACGCCTCGCGCCGCGCCGCCAGCATCGCTCGCGCTTTGCGGGCGAGCGGATCGCTCGGCCATGCGGCGATGAAGCCCTGATACGCCTCGATCGTGTCGCGCTGCACGGCGAGCGCGAACGCCTCCGCCGCGCCGCCCGGGGCGGCCGCCGGCGCCGGCGCCGGCGCGCCCGCTGCGCGGTCAAGCAGAGTGAAATCGGCCGCGATTGCCGAGACATGCCAAGGCGCCTGGGCGCCTTTCGTCTGTTCGACCACCCGCAGCCGCACCCGCTGGAACAGCGCATCGGCCGACAGCCCGCCCTCGCGCAGCGCTTCAGCCAGCGCCAGCGCGTAGACGCCATAGGGCCCGCTCTCCGGCGGCGCGACCGTCCCCGGCGCGGCGTTGAAGGCGATGAGCGTTCCCGGCTCGGCCTCAGTCAGGGCGAGACCGCCGGCGATCGCCGCGCCCTCGCGTGGAAACGGATTGGCCCGCGCCGCGTCGAGAACCATGAATCGCGCTCGCGCCGGCGCGCCGGAAATCGAGCGGATGAAATCGCTTGCGCGAACACCCTCAACTGGAATGTCGGTATCTCGCCGGATGCGCGCGTCGACTGGCGCGAGATAAGTCTCGCCATCGAACTGAAGGCCGCGCGCGGCGACATAGACGAAGCTGGTCGACTCCGGCCCTGCCGCGACGGCGCTGGCGGCGAAGTCGCGCAGCGCCTGACGCAGCGTCGTCTGGTCGGCGTCGGCGAGGCCGGTGACCTCGAATCCGGCGGCCCGCAACGCCTCGGCGATCAGCCCGGCGTCGTTGGCCGCCGTCGCCAGCAGCGACTCGGGATAGGCCGACTGGCCGATCACCAGCGCCAGCCGTCGCTCGGCCTGCGCAGGCGCGGCGACGGCCATGACGGCCGCCGCGATCAGGATGGTGACGGATGCAAGCCGGATCATACCGCCGCCTTTCGCCGCGTCGCCCAGCCCGTCGTCCAGACTAGATCGATCGTCTGAACCTCGACTGAACGCCTCCGTTCAGTCGCTCAGGGCGCGGCCGACCTCGGCGCGAACTATGGGCGCAACCTCGTCGTGAAACCAGCGCAGGCGCGCGATCAACGCGTTGTTGCGCCAGGACGGGTGCGGCAGCACGAGCAGTCGCGGCGTCGACGCATCGTAGATTTCCCGCCAGCGCGCCAGCGTCTCGCCGAGCCGCTCGCCGCGACGCGCCAGTCCGGCGCGCGGCAGGTGCCAGGTCTGCGCATAGCCGCCGACGAGCAGGATGCACTCGACCGCCGGCAGGGCGGCGAGCGCCCGCTCGCGCCAGGCGGGCGCGCATTCGCGCCGCGGCGGCAGGTCGCCGCCCTTGGCGTCCTGCCCGGGAAAGCAGAAGCCCATCGGCAGGAAGCCGATGCGCGGGTCGCCGTAGAAGGTCTCGCGCGTCACGCCCATCCAGTCGCGCAGCCGGTCGCCGGAGGGATCGTCGAAGGGAAGGCCGCTGGCGTGGACGCGCGTCCCCGGCGCCTGGCTCGCCACCAGCAGCCGCGCCGCGGGCGTCGCCCGGAACACCGGCCGCGGCTCATGCGGCAGCGGCGCGCCGACCGGCGCCTCGCGGCACAGGCGGCAGGCGGCGATCGCCGTGGCCAGCGCCGCAAAACGCTCAGAACTCGACGACAAGCCCGTCATGACCCGGCGTGCAGCCCGCCGCCTGCATGTCGTCGGTCAGCGCCAGCGCTGTCTCGCCCATATGCGTGACGACGATGCGCCGCGCCTCGAACCCGTCGAGCCGGCCGCGCAGCGTCGCCCAGTCGAGATGGGCGTGCACCGGCCCGTTGCCCGAAAAACATTCGACGACGAACAGGTCGGCCCCGCGCGCCGCCTCGTTGAGGGCGTCGGTCCAGGAGGTGTCGCCGGAATAGGCGAACACCCGGTCGTGCCCCTCGAGCCGCACCGCGGTGGACGGCGCGCCGGCGGGATGGATGACCTCGAACGTGTCGAGCCGGAAGCCGGCGACATAGGCCGGCTCGCCGGGGCGGATGTCGATCGCCTGCCACGGAAAGGTCCAGTGCAGCGCGCTGGAGCCGGGGAACATCGCCTCGAGCGCCATGTCGAGCCGCGCCCGGAAGCCGGGCGGTCCGAGCAGGATCAGCGGCTGACGGCGGCGGGCGACGAACTGGCAGTCGAGCAGCAGGAAGGGCAGGCCGCCGAAATGATCGCCATGCAGATGCGAGACGATGACGGCGTCGATGCCGTTGGTGGAGAAGCCGAGCTTCTTCCACGAGGACAGCGCCGAGGCGCCGAAATCGACGACGATGGTCGAGCCGCCGGCGTCGAGGCGCAGACAGGTATGGGCCCGCCCGCCCGTGCCGAAGGCGTCGCCGGTCCCCACCATGGTGAGCCGGATCGCGCTCACGCCGCGGCGCTCGGTCTGGCCGCCACGTCGGTCCGCCAGCGCGCCAGATGCGTCAGGTCCGGCGGGCAGGCGAGGCGGGCGTAACGCATGAAGTCGATGGTGACGAACAGCGTGACGTCGGCGACGCTGAAATCCTCGCCGGCGATGAAGCGCCGGTCGGCCAGCGCCGCGTCGAACAGGCCGAGCAGGGCGAGCGCCTTCGGCCGCTGCGCCTCGGCGAGGGCCGGAATCTGCGGGCTCTCCATCTCGCGCATCGCCGGATGGGTATGACGGAAGACGGCCTGCACGCTCGCCATCAGACCCAGTTCCGCCCGCCTCTGCCACATCTCGACCATGACGCGCGACATCAGGTCGCGACCGAACAGCGCCGGCTCGGGATGCGTCTCCTCGAAATAGCGGCAGATCGCGATCGATTCCGAGATCGCGGTCCCGTCGTCGAGAACCAGCACCGGAATGCGCTGCATCGGGTTGAGCGCGACGAAGGCCGCCTCGCGCTGCTCGAGCCTGGCGAGATCGACGCGGCGGCTGGGGACGCTGAGCCCCTTCTCCGCCAGGAACATGCGGACGCGGCGCGCATTGGGCGCGACCGGACTGTCGTAAAGCATCATCGAAGCTGGGCCCGTGAGCCGGTCGGCGAAAAAAACGTCAGGTCATAGCGAAATTTGACCCTCGATCGCGACCCCTGCAAAGCAGGCCGCCGCGACCGGGCGGGCGCTCCTAGCACGCCGCATGCGGCGCGGGTAGGGGAAATCGCCGCCCTCGCCGCGCAGCGCGCCGGAACTCGATCCGCCATGCGTTTCGCCCCCGCAGATCGTCTCTCGCGCCGGGTGGGTCCCGGCCGGTCTGCGCTGGCCGCCACACTAGCGCGCGACGCGGCTGTTTCGAAGTGCGAAACCGCACAACCGGCCGCCGGCGCCGGCGCTCAGCGCGGATGCGCGCGGCGCCAGGAGTCGGGCCGCTCGAAGCTGGAGGCCCACAGGCCGCGCCTTGCGTCGCGCGCCTCGGCCTCCTCGCGTTCATAGGCGCCGTAGGCGAGCGCCGCGCCCTGCCGCACCAGCGCCGCCGCGACGTCGGCCCCGCCCGCCCGGCAGGTGACGAGCCAACGCCCATAGCGGTCGCGCCGGGTCGCCGTGCAGCGCAGATTGCCGCCGCGCGTCTCGCGCTCCAGCGCCGCCCGGGCGGCCTGGCCGCAGCGCCAGGGCCGGCCCTCGCGCTGGCAGGTCTGGTCGAGCTCCGGCGCGTCGACGCCGGCGAGCCGCAGCTCCTCGCCGAACATGCGCAGCGAGTCGCCGTCGATCGCCGTCGCCGGCCCGTCGAACACGGCCTCGTTCCAGCGCGCCAGCCAGGCCGCCGCCGCGGCGAGCCCGGCGAACAGCAGCAGCATCGTCGCCATGCCTGCGCCGCGCTTCATGCCACTCCGCAGATTTCCGCAACGACGCCGCTGCGGGAAGCAGGCGTTAACCGATTTCGGCGATGGTGGAAACGGGTCGTTCAGCCTGACCCGTCTCCGTTCCGGTTTGCCGCGTCGCGCGTATGAGTGAAGTCACGGCCGAGATGATCGAACGCGGGCGGGGCGCCGACCCCGAAGCCGCGGCGGCGCGTCGGCGGCAGGCTGCGAAACTGCGCAACGTGCGCGAACGGCTGACCTCCGGCGGCGCGCTGCCGAGCGCCTTCGAGATGGAGCTGATGCGCCTCTTCGCGCACAGCCGCAAGAGCGCCACGCCCGTCGTCGCGGTGATGGTGATGGCCGTCGGCGGCGCCGCCTCGGTCTGGGTGCCCTGGCTCTATGTCAGCCTGTGGGTGTCGCTGCTCTTCGTCAGCCTGGCGCTGTGCTTCTGGTTCTCGGCCACCTATCTCGAGTCGCCGGCGTCGGAGACGGGAGCGGCGGTCTGGCGGCGCAAATTCGCCCTGTCGGAGACCATTCAGGGCGTCGTCTGGGCGATGATCGTGGCGCTGCTGCTGCCGGTGCAGGAGCCGGGGGCGCGCACCTTCGTCCTGTTCGTGCTGCTGCTCGTCGCCGCCATGACGGCGATGATCTCGGCGACCATCCCGATCGCCGTCTATTGCGGGCTGATGCCGATCACCATCGCGCTGATCGCCTACGCCGCCCCGACCGGCGGCTACGACATGATCATGCTGACGGTGCTGGCGGTGGCCGCGCAGCTCTATTTCGTCGTGCTCGCCAACCGCCTCTACTCGACCTCCGTCGAGGGCCTCTCCTTCCGTCAGGAGAAGGACGCGCTGATCGCCGAACTCGAACAGGCCAAGGCCAATTCCGACGAGGCGCGCCGGCGCGCCGAGGACGCCAATCTCGCCAAGTCGCGCTTCCTGGCGACGATGAGCCACGAGCTGCGCACGCCGCTCAACGCCATCCTCGGCTTCTCCGAGGTGATGAAGAACGAACTGTTCGGCCCGCACGCCGTGCCCGCCTATCGCGAATACGCCGCCGACATCCACGGCTCGGGCCAGCATCTGCTGATGCTGATCAACGAGATTCTCGACCTCTCGCGCGTCGAGGCCGGCCGCTACGAGTTGAAGGAGGAGACGATCAACCTCGCCTTCCTCGTCGACGAGTGTCAGCACCTTCTCGCCATGCGCGCCAAGAAGAAGGGCATCACGGTCACGCTCGCCGCCGCGCCCGATCTGCCGCGCGTCTGGGCCGACGAACGGGCGATCCGGCAGGTGACGCTCAACCTCTTGTCCAACGCCATCAAGTTCACCCCGCAGGGCGGCTCGGTGACGATCAAGATCGGCTGGACCGGCTCGGGCGGCCAGTACGTCTCGATCCGCGACACCGGCCCCGGCATTCCCGAGGCCGAAATCCCGATCGTGATGTCGTCCTTCGGGCGCGGCAGCATGGCGCTCAAACAGGCGGAGGAGGGCACCGGCCTCGGCCTGCCGATCGTCAAGGGCCTGATCGAGCTGCATGGCGGCGCCTTCCTGCTGAAATCGAAAATCCGCGAGGGCACCGAGGCGACCTTCGTGATGCCGCCCGAGCGCGTCATGGACGCGCTGCCGCAGATCCGGATCGAGGAGCCGCCGCCCAACGGCCGCCGCGCCGCCTGAGGGCTGGACTCGCGGCGCCCCGCCCCTCACCTTGGCGACAGGCGGGCGAGGGAGCCGACGATGAACCTGTCGCGAACATTCCGCGCGAGCCTGTTGCTGGCCGCCAGCCTGCTCGCCGCCGCCGCGCTCGCCGCCCCGCTCGCCGCGCAGGAGCAGTCCCGGCCGCGCCGCGAGCAGCCCGCCGCCAATTCCAATCGCGAGCAGCCGCCCGTCGCCCGCCTGCCGGCCGACGTCACGACGCGACATGTCGTCGAGATCGGCGGCCGGCGTCTCGCCTTCTCCGCCACCGCCGGCTCGATCGCGCTCGTCGACGCCGCTGGCGCGCCGCAGGCCGAGATCGCCTATGTCGCCTACCGCCTCGAGGGCGCCGCGCCCGGCGAGCGGCCGCTCGTCTTCGCGCTCAATGGCGGGCCGGGCTCGGCCTCGGCCTGGCTGCACCTTGGCGGGCTCGGGCCCTGGCGGCTCGACATGGCGGGCGGGGCGGTCTCGCCCTCGGCCCCGCCGCTGCTTCTGCCCAACGAGGAGACCTGGCTCGACTTCGCCGACCTCGTCTTCATCGATCCGGTCGGCACCGGCTACAGCCGCTTCGTCGACCAGAGCGAGCCGACGCGCCGCCATTTCTTTTCGGTGGACGGCGACATCGAGTCGCTGTCGGTCTTCGTGCGCCGTTTCGTCGAGGCGCAGGGTCGTCCCGTCCAGCCGCGCTTCATCGTCGGCGAGAGCTACGCCGGCCTGCGCGCCCCGCGCATGGCGCGCCGGCTGCAGGCGGCGGAAGCGGTCGGCGTCGACGGCCTGATCCTCGTCTCGCCGGCGCTCGACCTGCGCAGCGCCCGGGCGACCGGCTCGGCCCTCGCCGACGCCGCGCGGCTGCCGACCATGGCGGCGGTCGCGCTCGAGGAGAAGGGCCGCCTCGACCCCGTGGCGATGGCGGCGGTCGAGGCCTATGCGGCGGGCGACTATCTGCTCGATCTCCTGAAAGGCCCGCGCGACTCCGCCGCGCAGGCGCGCCTCGCCGAGCGCGTCGCCGCCCTGACCGGCCTCGATCCGGCCTTCGTGCGCGAGCGCGGCGGCCGCGTCTCCTCGGGCGCCTTCCGGCGCGCCCGCGGCCGCGCGGCAGGGCGCCTCGCCAGCGCCTATGACGCGACCGTGACCGGCCTCGATCCGTTCCCGACCGCCGACTTCACGCCCGGCGGCGACGCCTTCTCGGACGCGCTGGCGACGCCGCTGACGACCGCGATGGTCGATCTCATCCGCAACCGCCTCGGCTGGCGGCCGGAGGGTCGCTACCGGCTCGGCAATTCCGAGGTCAACCGCGCCTGGAACTGGGGCGGCGGCCGCGGCGGTCCGGAGGCGGTCGGCGCGCTCGCCGAGGCGCTCGCCGCCGACGCGCGGCTGCGCGTCCTCGCCGTGCACGGCTACGCCGATCTGGTCACGCCCTATTTCGAAACGAAACTGCTGTTCGCCCAGTATCCCGATTTCGGCGGCCGGCTGTCGCTCGCCGTCTATCCGGGCGGCCACATGTTCTATTCGCGGCCCGGCTCGCGCCGCGACTTCCGCGACGCGGCGCGGGCGCTGATCGCCCCGCCCTGAGCCTCAGGCCTCGTCGCGACCGGCGACGCCCGCCTGCGCGAAGGTCGCCATTCCGGCGTGACAGGCGACGGCGGCGCGCAGCACGCCGAGCGCGAGGGCCGCGCCCGAACCCTCGCCGAGCCGCAGGCCCAGATCGAGCAGCGGCGCCTTGCCGAGCCGCGCCAGCGCCGCCCGGTGCGGCGCCTCGGCCGAGCAATGGCCGGCGACGCAGTGATCGAGAGCGGTCGCATCCATCGCCTGCAGCACGGCGGCGGCGGCGGCGACGACGTAACCGTCGAGCACCACCGGCATCCGCGCCAGCCGCGCCGCCAGGATCGCGCCGACCAGCGCGGCGATCTCGCGCCCGCCGAGCCGGCGCAGCACCTCCAGCGGGTCCTTCAGATGCGCCCGGTGCCGGTCGACCGCCGCCTCGACCGCCGCGACCTTGCGGGCGAGCCCCGCGTCGTCGACGCCGCTCCCGCGGCCGACCCAGTCCGCCGCCGTCCCGCCCCACAGCGCATGACAGATCGCCGCCGCGCTGGTCGTGTTGGCGATCCCCATCTCGCCGAGGCACAGCACGTCCGAGCCGGCCGCGATCGCCTCCATGCCGAAGGCGATGGTGGCGGCGCACTCTGCCTCCTGCATCGCCGCCTCCTGCGTGAAGTCGCGCGTCGGCAGTTCGAGCGCCAGCTCGAAGACGCGCAGCCCGGCGCCGAAGGTCTCGCAGATCTGGTTGATCGCCGCCCCGCCGTTGCGGAAATTCGCCACCATCGCGGCGGTGACGGTGGTCGGATAGGCCGAAACGCCGCGCGCCGCGACGCCGTGATTGCCGGCGAAGATGGCGACCAGCGGCTTCTCGCAGCTCGGCGGCGCCTTCGCCTGCCAGGCCGAAAGCCAGACCGCCAGATCCTCGAGCCGGCCCAACGCGCCTGCGGGCTTGGTGAGCAGCGCATTGCGCGCCGCCGTCGCCTCGGCCGCCTTCGCGTCGGGCTCGGGCATCAGCGCCATCAGGCGGCGGATGTCGTCGAAGGGCAGGCCGGTTTCACGCATCGCAAGAGTCCGCAACGAGGGCGCGCAACTCTCTCCCGGCGGGAGAGGGTCGGCGCGGAGCGCCGGGGTGAGGGGATCGGATGTGGCCGGTTTACAGGAACGTCTGCGACGCGCTACCCCTCATCCGGCCGCTCCGCGGCCACCTTCTCCCGATGGGAGAAGGACGCTCGCGATCGGCGTCGCGAGTTTTCGCATCGCCGCGGCGCGTCATCCGCTCAGAACTTCAACGCCGGCGGCGCGTCCATGTTCGGCGTCGGCAGCACGTTGAGCTGCTCCATCGCCTTGGCCGGATCGATGACGGGTTTCGGCGGCTTCTTCGAGATCACCATCGAAGGCAGCGCCATCACCAGCGCCACCATCACCACCTGGATGACGACGAACGGCACCGCGCCCCAGTAGATCTGGCCCGTCGTCACCGGCTGCATCGTCTTGCCGGTGATGCGGTCGACATAGGGAACCTTCGGCGCCACCGAGCGCAGATAGAACAGCGCGAAGCCGAACGGCGGATGCATGAAGCTCGTCTGCATGTTGACGCCGAGCATGATGCCGAACCAGATGATCATCGTCTTGGCGATTTCTTCCGGCGTCGTCAGGTTGAAGCTCGCCGCGATCGCCAGCGCCTGCGGATCGGTCTTGAACATCGCCTCGACGGCCGGCTTCAGCAGCGGCACGACGATGAAGGCGAGCTCGAAGAAATCGAGGAAGAAGGCGAGCAGGAACACCGCGATGTTGACGAGGATGAGGAAGCCGTAGAGGCCGCCCGGCAGCGAGCGCAGATGCTCCTCGACCCACACATGCCCGTTCACGCCGTAGAAGGTGAGCGAGAAGATGCGCGCCCCGACCAGGATGAAGATGACGAAGGCCGAGAGCTTCGCCGTCGCCTCTACCGCCTGACGCGTGATCGCAAAGTTGAAGCGCCGCGGGTCCTTGTCGATGAAGCGCTTCATCGCCGCCAGGATCAGCGCGCCGACCGCGCCCATCGCGCCGCCCTCCGTCGGCGTCGCGAGGCCGATGAAGATCGTGCCCAGCACGAGGAAGATCAGCAGCAGCGGCGGCACCATCACGAAGGTGACCTGCTGGGCGAGCCGCGACAGGAAGCGGAAGCCCGTCGCCTTGCCGATGATCCAGTTGACGATGGCGATCAGGAGCGACACCGCCGTGCCGACCGACATCGCCAGGATGACGAAATCGGCGCTCGTGTATTTCGTCTGCATCATGACGTAGTAGCCGATGACGCCCGAGACGATGACCAGCGCCAGCAGCGACAACAGGCCGCGCGAACCATCATCCTCGCGAAAGCCCACCGCCTCCGCCGGCAGGCCGGGCGCGGCGTTCGGCGACAGCAGCGACACGACGAACACATAGCCGGCGTAGAGACCGGCGAGCACGAGGCCCGGCACGAAGGCGCCGGCATACATCGAGCCGACATCGGCGCCGAGCTGATCGGCGAGCACGATCAGCACCAGCGAGGGCGGAATGATCTGCGCCAGCGTGCCGGACGCCGCGATGACGCCCGAGGCGACGCGCCGGTCATAGCCGTAGCGCAGCATGATCGGCAGCGAGATCAGGCCCATCGAGATCACCGAGGCGGCGACGACGCCGGTCGTCGCCGCGAGCAGCGCGCCGACGAAGATCACCGCATAGGCGAGGCCGCCGCGGATCGTGCCGAACAGCTGCCCGATCGTGTCGAGCAGGTCTTCCGCCATGCCCGAACGCTCGAGGATCAGGCCCATGAAGGTGAAGAACGGAATGGCCAGCAGCACGTCGTTGTTCATCACGCCGTAGAGGCGTTCGGGCAGCGACTGCAGCAGCGGCCAGTCGAGATTGATCACCTGCGGCGCATAGGGCGCGAGCTCGACGCCGACGAAGAAGAACACGAGGCCGCAGGCGCCGAGCGAGAACGCGACCGGATAGCCGATCAGCAGGAACACGATGAGCGCCGCGAACATGATCGGCGCAAGATTGTGGGCGATGAAGGCGGCCATCGGAAGCTCCGGTCGGGCGGATGTCGGATCAGGTGCGGGCAGGATCGGACGCGACTGCGCCTGTCTCCTGCGCCGCTTCGAGCAGCCGCTGCGCCTCGGCCTCGGCCGCCGCGTGATGGCCGCCGCCGAATGTGTCCTCGATCTCCCCGCGCATGATGGCGATGCGTTTGATCGTTTCCGACACGCCCTGCAGGAACAGCAGGAGGAAGCCGATCGGAATGAGAATCTTCGCCGGCCAGACGATCAGGCCGCCGGCGTTCTGCGAGATTTCGCCCGAGGTCAGCGACAGCTGCGCGAAGGGGATCGAATAGCGCAGCATGACGAGGCAGACCGGCAGAAGGAAGAAGATGTGGCCGAGCAGCTCGATCCAGTCGCGCACCCGCTTGGAGAAGCGCGAATTCACGATGTCGATGCGGATATGCTCCTGCTGCAGCAGCGTCCAGGGCGAGACGAGCAGGAAGACGGCCGAGAACAGATACCATTGCAGTTCGAGCCAGGCGTTCGAGCTCGAGCTGACGAGATAGCGGACCGTGGCGTTAAGCGCCGACACCAGCACCGCGACCAGAATGAGCCAGCTCACCCAGCGACCGATCAGCGTGTTCATCGCGTCGATCGCGCGGCTGACCCCCAACAATCCCCCCACGGCGCGGCTCCCCTCGCTTGCTGCCATTCGTTTCTTACATGGCCGCCGTGCGCCGCGCTAGGGGCTGGGGGGCGGCCCTACCGGCCTCGCGGCCTCGCGCCTTTCCCTCGATCGCACCCGTTCGCGATGCAGCGTATAGAGGCCCGAGCCGACGATCAGGGCGATGCCGATCAGCCCATAGGCGTCGGGCCGTTCGTCGAAGACGAGAAAGCCGGCGAGGAACGCGAACGGGATCACCGAATAGCGGAAGGGCGCGACGAGCGACACGTCGGCGGCCCGCATCGCCACGATCAGGCCGAGATTGCCGCCGGTGGTCATCGCCGCGGCGAGGGCGGCGAGGGCGATCTCGGCCCCGGTCGGCGCCCGCCAGGTCTCGAACAGGCCGAGGCCGAGCCCGGCGGCCAGCGCCGCCACGGAACTGGCGACGGACACGGTGCCGGCGCGGATCTGCGGCGGCAACTGCCGCGTCAGCAGGTCGCGGGCCGCCACCAGCGCGGCGCAGAACAGCGCGGCGAGCGCCCAGACGTTGAGCCCCTCCGCGCCCGGCCGCGCCACCACCACGACGCCGGCAAAACCCGTCAGCGTCGCCGCCCAGCGCCGCCAGCCCACGGCCTCGCGCAGAAACACGGCGGCGAAAGCGGTCATCAGGATCGGGATCATCTGCGCCAGCGTCGTCATGTCGCCGAGCGTCAGCTTGCCGAGCAGCGAGACGAACAGCGCCGTCACCGCGGCTTCGAGCACGGCGCGCAGCCAGAAGACCGGGTGGCGCAGCCCGGCGCCCGACAGGCCGGCGCCGAAATGCAGGGCGACCGCCAGCGCCAGGCCGATGGCGAAGACGCTGCGGATCGTGATCATCTCGCCGACCGGCATGCGTGCGGTGGCGAATTTCATCACCGTGTCGCCGACGCTGAAACAGGCCATCGAGATGAGAACGGCGACGATGGCGCGGCCGACGCCGGCGCGCTGCGCCTCTGCCGGGCCGGGAGGCGCGATCACGGCCATCGTTGTCGGCGACGGGGAGCGCCCGGCTCTAGCGGGCTGAAGAGCTTCACAGCGCGCCCGCTCAGCCTCCGGTCAGGCTCATGTGCCGGGCGACCGCGGGCCGCGACGAGGCGCGGTCGATGACGAAGTCGTGCCCCTTCGGCTTGCGCGCGATCGCCGCGTCGATGGCGGCGTGCAGCGGCTCGTCGGTCGGCGCGGCGCGCAGCGGCGCGCGCAGGTCCGCCGCGTCCTCCTGGCCGAGGCACATGTAGAGCGTGCCGGTGCAGGTCACGCGCACGCGGTTGCAGCTCTCGCAGAAATTGTGGGTGAGCGGCGTGATGAAGCCGAGCCGCCCGCCGGTCTCGGCGATGCGCACGTAGCGCGCCGGCCCGCCGCTCGAATAGTCGATCGGCGCCAGCGTGAAGCTGCGCTCCAGCCGCGCCCTGACCTGCGAGAGCGGAATATACTGGTCGGCGCGCTGGCCCTCGATCTCGCCGAGCGGCATCACTTCGATGAAGGTGAGGTCCATGCCGCGCCCGTGCGACCAGCGGATCAGGTCCTCGAACTCGTCGTCGTTGAAACCCTGCAGCGCCACGGCGTTGATCTTCACGGCGAGGCCCGCGGCCTGCGCCGCGTCGATGCCGGCGATGACTTTGTCGAAATCGCCCCACCGCGTCACGGCCCGGAACTTCGCCGCGTCGAGCGTATCGAGCGAGACGTTGATGCGCCGGACGCCGCAGGCGTAGAGATCGCGCGCAAAGCGCGTCAGCTGCGAGCCGTTGGTGGTGACCGTCACCTCGTCCATCGCCCCCGAGTCGAGATGCTGCGACAGTGAGCGGAACAAAGTCATGATGTCGCGACGCACCAGCGGCTCGCCGCCGGTGATGCGGATCTTGCGCACGCCGCGCGCCACGAAGGCCGCGCACAGCCGGTCGAGTTCCTCGAGCGACAGCAGATCCTTCTTCGGCAGGAAATGCATGTCCTCGGACATGCAGTAAACGCAGCGGAAATCGCAACGGTCTGTCACCGAGACGCGCAGATAGGTGATCGCCCGGGCGAACGGATCGACGAGCGGACGGGCAACGGTCGGCTTCGCGGCGGCCATCGGCAACTCCTGACGGTTCGTCTTCTAGCACGGCCCGCCGGGGTGTGCGACCGCTGCGCTCAGCGCTGGAAGGCGAACAGCTCCGCGTCGGGATCGGGGCGCCCGCCGATGTCGGCGGCGATCATCTGCGCCGCCATCATCGAAAAAGTCGTGCCGTTGCCGCCATAGCCGAGGCAGGCGTGGACGCGCGCGAGCCCCGGCGCCCGGCCGATCGAGGGCGCCCCGTCGCGGCTCGCGCCGAAGGAGCCGGTCCAGGCGAATTCGGCGCGCGGATCGACCCATGGCATGAGCCGGGCGAGCTTGCGCTCGAGCGCCTTCGTCTTGCGCGGCAGCAACGCGTCGCGGGTCGCGACGTCGGCGAAATCCTCGTCCTCGCCGCCGCAGACGATGCGTCCGTCGGTCGTGGCGCGGGCGTAGAGATAGGGGTCCGACGCCTCCCAGATGAGGCAATGGTCCGGCCACAGGTTGCGCGGCTGCGGCCGCGTCGCGATCGCCCAGGTGGACACGATCTCGTGAGCGTCGGCCGGCACGTCTTCTGGCATTTCGTAGCCGGTCGCCAGCACCAGCTCCCGGGCGCGGATGGTCAGGCCCTCGCGCGTGCGCGCCGTCACCCCGCGCGCCGTCGACTCGAAGCCGGCGAGTTCGACCGGGCAATGCAGCCTCGCCCCGCGCGCCGCCGCGTCCTTCAGGAAGCCGAGCGCCAGCCGGCGCGGATCGGCCTCGTAATTGCCGAAAGCGAGGATCGCCGCCGCGCGCGACAGGCCGAAGCGGTCCTTCAGATCCCGTCGCGACAGCAGCTCAACCTCGAAGCCGGCGCGCTTGCGCTCGGCCCATTCGCGTTCCAGATCGCGCGCGTCGAGCCGGTCGCCGGCCAGATACAGCGAGCAGCGCTCGTGGATGTCGGCGTCGATCCCGAGACGCCGCGCCCGCTCGCCGATCGCGGCCACGGCGAGCCGCGAGCGTCGCCAGATGCGCCGCGTCGCCTCGATCCCGCGCTTGCGGGCGAGGCGGATCATCGGCTCGTCGAGCTCGTATTGCAGCAGCGCGGTGCTCGCCGCCGTCGCGCCTTTGGCGAGGCCGCGCCGGTCGATCACCATGACGTCTTCGCCGGCCTCGGCCAGCGCCTGCGCGATCAGGGCGCCGCTGACGCCCGCGCCGACCACCAGCACGCCGGTCCGCGCGTCGCGCCGCAGCGGTTCGCTGGCCGGCCCGCGCAGCCGCCGGGCCTCCCAGACGGTCGTCCCGGTGCGCAGATCGGTTGTCCTGGTCGCCGTCATGGTCCTGCCCCCCGCGGACGATCGCCGCCGGGACAGAACGCCGAACCGGCTCTGTGGTTGCAGGACGCGCAGCAATCCGGCATGCACGGGGCCGGATGCGATGACGGGGGAAGCATGAGCGCCGGGAGCTGGCCGACCGAACTGCGCCTGCGCGACGGCGGGCGCCTCCTGACCATCGCCTTCGACGACGGCGCCCGGTTCGACCTGACCGCCGAATATCTGCGCGTCTCCAGCCCCTCGGCCGAAGTGCAGGGCCATTCGCCCGACGAGCGCAAGACCGTGCCGGGCAAGCAGACCGTCGCCATCATCTCGGCGACGCCGGTCGGCAATTACGCGGTCAAGCTCGGCTTCGACGACATGCACGACACCGGCATCTTCAGCTGGACCTATCTGCGCGAACTCGGAACGCAATACGAACGGCGCTGGGCCGACTATCTCGACGAACTCGCCGCCAAGGGTCTGTCGCGCGCGCCGGCGCGGCGCTGACCGGGCCATGAAAAAGGCCTCCCCGCCGGGGAGGCCTCGCGACGTCGGCGCGCCTGCGCCGTTCAGCGGATGACGACCACCCGCGTGCCGACCTTGACGCGGTCATAGAGGTCGGTGACGTCGTCATTGGTCATGCGGATGCAGCCCGAGGACACCGCCTGGCCGATCGTCTCCGGCTCGTTCGAGCCATGGATGCGGTACAGCGAGGAGCCCAGATACATCGCCCGCGCGCCGAGCGGATTTTCGATGCCGCCCTTCATGTGGCGCGGCAGGTCGGGGCGGCGCTTGAGCATTTGCGGCGGCGGCGTCCAGTCCGGCCATTCGCGCTTCTGCGAGATCGTCTTGGTGCCGCCCCATTCGAAGCCCGGACGGCCGACGCCGACGCCGTAGCGCACCGCCTGCTTGTTGGGCAGCACGTAGTAGAGCCGGCGCTCGGCGGTCGAGATGACGATCGTGCCCGGCGCATGCGCGCCGCCATAGGCGACCGTCTCGCGCTGGATCGCCGCGGCCTTCGGTCGGCCGTCCGCGGCGACGCCGCCGGGGGCCAGCGGTCGGCGGGTCAGAATGTCGATTTCATAGGCCGATGCGGCCGTCGGCAGCGCGCCGAGCGCCAGAGCCGCGACCGCAAGCGCCGGGAAGAGACGTCGCATTCCTGTCCTCTCACGTTGAGCAGGGCGGTCCGTCGCCGGACTCCGGGCCAGCCGCCCGCGACCTTTGTATGGAGGAGAAGTTACCGATTCCATGAGACTTGGCCCTGTTCACGCGGCTTTGACCGGAAAGCGCCGGATTTCCGCCACAGCCGTTGCCGGCTCGCAACATCGGGACGGGGGCAGGGAGGAGAGGCGAATGGTGGGCGCGACAGGGATTGAACCTGTGACCCCTCCCGTGTGAAGGGAGTGCTCTTCCGCTGAGCTACGCGCCCCGGCCATGCCGAAGACGCGCCCGTTTAAGCAGCGCGCCGCGCCAAGTCAAGGAATGCGCCGCGTGCGCCGCCGCACCGCGCGCCGGGCGCGCTCGCCGCATAACCGTCCTCAACGAAGGGGACGCCGTCATGTCGCATCGCACCATCATCGCCGCTCTCGCCGCCGCCGGTCTGCTCGCCGGGGCCGTCGTCGCCAACGCCTCGATGGCGCCGCAGCCGGCCGCCGCGCCGGCCGCGCCCGCCCTCGCCGCGCCGGTCCAGAGCCAGGCGCAGGCCGCCCCGGCCGCGACCGAAGCCGCCGCCCCGCGCAAGGCGGTCCGCGTCATTCCGCTCTACAAGGTCCCTGCCGAGCAGGGCGGCCGCATCTGAGCCGTCAGGCCGCCAGCCGCGTCACCGCGTCGATGGCGCCGATCAGTTCGTCGAAATGCGAGATCGCCGCGTCCGGCGACAACTCGCGCACCGGCACGGGCGTATAGCCGAAATCGACCGCGACCACCGGCACCCCGGCCGCCCGCGCCGCGTCGATGTCGGTCTTCGAATCGCCGATCATCACCGTGCGCGCCGGCGTTCCGCCCGCCCGCTCGATGGTCATCAGCAGGGCGCGCGGATCGGGCTTGGGGATCGGCCGGCCGTCCGCCTCGCGGAATGTGTCCTGCCCGCAGATGACGGCGAACCGCCCGGCGACGTCGAGCGCTTTCAGGACGTCGATGGCCAGATCCTCGAGCTTGTTGGTGCACACCGCCAGCCGCCAGCCTGCCGCCGCGAGCCCGTCTAGCGCCGCCTCGACCCCCGGGAACAACCGCGACTCGTCGGCGATGTGGGCGCGGTAGTGGATTAGGAAGCGCGCGTAGAGCCGCTCCAGCCCCGCTGCGTCGACCTGCCGGCCGGACAGCGCCAGCCCGCGCACGACCAGCGCCCGCGCCCCGGCGCCGAGCAGATCGCGCGCCGCCTCGCGCGCCACCGGCGGCGCGCCCTCCTCGACCAGCACGACATTGAGCGTGGCGATCAGGTCGGGAGCCGTGTCGGCCAGCGTGCCGTCGAGATCGAAAATGGCGAGCGGCGGGGCGATGGCGTGGCGCATGTCGCCCCGGCTAGCCGGAAATGCGCCGGCCGGCAACGACAATTCGGCGCCGCTGCGGCAGGCCGGCGCCGCCGTTTCAACCTTCTTTAAGGGCTACCCCTTTACGCTGCTTAACGATTTCTGTTCGCGGCGGGAACCTGATTGAATTCCAAGGGCGGCAAGATCGAGGGCGTGACGACGCCCTTCATCGTCGCGGTGGCCGTCTTGATCGGCGCCATCGTCGCGGCGGTGTCGGCGCTCGTGCCCTCGACCATGCGCGAGGCGACGCTCGACACGGTGCGCCGCGCCGCCATCGACACCGCCGAGACGATCAAGCTGACCCATGAACGCTACGTGCTCTCGCTCGGCCCAGGTCGCCGCCCCGCCGCCGGGCGCGCTGGCGAATCCGGCCCGCCCTCGCCGGGCGCCTTCCTCGCCGAATTGTCGGCCGACACGCAGGGCCGGCCCAACCGCTTCGCCGTGGTCAGCCCCTATCGCTGGGCCGGCCGCGACCGGCCGCCGCTCGACGAGTTCCAGCGCCAGGCCTGGAACGTCTTCGCCCGCGCCCCCGACGTCGTCTTCACCAGCGAACAGACGATCGAAGGCAGGCGCTATCTGCGCCTCGCCGTGCCCGAGAAGATGACGAGCAAGGCCTGCGTCGAGTGCCACAACGCCGATCCCGCCTCGCCCAAGCGCGACTGGGCCGTCGGCGACGTCGCCGGCATCGTCGACGTCACCAAGCTGATCGAGCCCAATCTCGCCACGGCCGAGCGGCACGGCACGGCGATCGTCAGCTTCGTCGTCGGCGCCGGCGTCTTCGCCGCCATGCTCGTCGTGCTGCTCAACGTCTCCTCGGTGCGTCGCGCCCGCGAGCGCTACGAGGCGCGAAAGCGCATCGAATATCTTGCCTATTTCGACACGCTGACCGGCGCGCTGAACCGCGGCCATTTCCTCGGCGAGCTCGACGAATGGCTGAAATCGACCGAGGCGCGCGCCCGCGGCGTCGCCATCCATTTCGTCGATCTCGACCGCTTCAAGGAGGTCAACGACACGCTCGGCCACGACGTCGGCGACGAACTCGTCCGCCAGACCGTGCAGCGCCTGCAGAAGGTCTGCGCCAAGAACGATCTCGTCGGCCGCGTCGGCGGCGACGAATTCGTCATCGCGCAATGGAAGGTGGTGTCGCGCAAGCAGGTCGAGGAGCGCGCCGCCGCGATCGTCCACGCGCTCGCCCAGCCCTTCATCGTCCGCGACAACCGCATCACCGTGTCGGCCAGCGTCGGCGTCGTCGATCGCCTGCTGACGCAGAGCGCCACCGACATGCTCAAATGCGCCGATCTCGCGCTCTATCGCGCCAAGGCGCTCGGCCGTAACCGCTACGTCGTCTTCAACGAGCAGATCGCCGCCGAGCACGCCGAGCAGCTGCGCCTCGAGCAGCGCGTGCGCGAGGCTCTGGCCAAGTCCGACTTCCGGCTCTTCTTCCAGCCGATCTGCGACGCGCGCACCGGCCGCGTCGAGGGTTTCGAGACCTTGCTGCGCCTCGCCGACGCCGACGGCCGGCAGGTGCCGGCGCAGCAGTTCGTCGCCTGCGCCGAGTCGATGGGCCTCATCGCCAACATCGACGAATGGGTGCTGCGCAACGCCTGCCGCGCCGCCGCCGCCTGGCCGCGATCGGTCACCGTCGCGGTCAATCTGTCGCCGGCCAATTTCGGCCGCGCCTCGATCACCGGCCGGCGTCTGCGCCGTCTCGTCGCCGACGTGCTCGCCGAAACCGGCCTCGAGGCCTCCCGCCTCGAACTCGAGATCACCGAGGGCATCCTGCTCGAGAACACCGACGAGGTGATCGACGAGCTCAAGGGTCTGAAAGAGCTCGGCGTCGCCATCGCGCTCGACGATTTCGGGGCCGGCTATTCCGGCCTCAACTACCTGTGGAAATTCCCCTTCGACAAGCTGAAGATCGACGCCTCGTTCATCCGCGCCATGGAGAGCGAGGACGCCGTCATGCCGCCGATCCTGCGCGCCATCGTCACGCTCGGCCGCGAACTCGGCCTCACGGTCTGCGCCGAGGGCGTCGAGACGCGCGCCGAGGCCGATCTTCTCGTCGGCCTCGGGGCCCAGCAGATCCAGGGGTATCTCTACGGCCGGCCGACGCCGGAGTCGGAGGTCGCGCCGCTGCTGCTCTCCGACGCCGCCGCGCGCCTGCGCGACCAGGCGCCGGCGATCGCCGGGCCCGCTCCCCGCGCCCTCGCCGGCTGAGGCGCCGCGCCGGCTTGCGGCGGGCCGTGGCGCGTCGCATGAACGTCGCAAGACCGATTCGCGCCGCCGGCGCCGGTCGCCGACCGGAGACGATCATGGCCAGCCTGCTTCGCGCCTGCGCCGTTGCGGCCGCGGTGTGCCTCGGCGCCGCCGCCGCGCTCGCCGCGCCGTTCGAGTTCCTCGCCGCCCCGCAGACCAACCTCAACCGCATCTACCGGCTGGACAAGGCGACCGGCGAGGTCGGCGCCTGCCAGTACGGTCTGAAGGAAGGCACGATCGGCGTCACCATCTGCTATCCGCCGGGGGAGGGGGCCGGCGCCCAGACGCCGAGCGAATACGGCCTCGTCTCCTCCCGTCACGATCAGGAGGCGGGCGTCTTCCGCGTCGACCTGCGCAACGGCGCGGTCGCCATCTGCTATGTCTACAATGAGGCCGTGGTCTGCACGCCGCCCGGCAAGTGACAGCCAGCGGCGAATCCCCGATCGCATTGATTTTCAGGGCGGGAGCCTGTAGGTGCAGCCGCGCCGCGCCGCCCGGCGCGCGCAGGTGCTGAACCGGCAGGCGCGCCCCATGTCCGCTCCGACGCCCGACGACATGAAGCGCCGCGCCGCCGCGCGGGCCATGGCCTTCGTGCGCCCCGGCATGCGCCTCGGCCTCGGCACCGGCTCGACCGCCCGCCATTTCGTCGATCTGCTCGGCGCCGCCGTGCGCGACGGGCTCGACGTCGTCGGCGTGCCCACCTCCGAGGCGACGCGCGCCCAGGCCGAGGCGCTGCGCATCCCGCTGACCGATCTCGACGCGACGCCGGAGCTTGACCTGACCATCGACGGCGCCGACGAATTCGACGCCGCGCTGCGCCTGATAAAGGGCGGCGGCGGCGCGCTGCTGCGCGAGAAGATCGTCGCCGCCGCCTCCGCCCGCATGGTGGTGATCGCCGACTCGAGCAAGCGAGTCGAGCGTCTCGGCCGCTTCCCGCTGCCGGTCGAGGTCGCCCCCTTCGGTCTGGAATCGACGCGCCGCGCCGTCGCCGCCGCCGCCCGCGCGGCCGGCTGCGCGGGCGCGATCACGCTGCGCCGGCGCGCCGACGGCGCGGTGTTCGCCACCGACGGCGGCCACTATATTCTGGATTGCGCCTTCGGCGTCATTCCGGACCCCGAGGCGCTGGCGGCCGCGCTCGATCCGCTGCCCGGCGTCATGGGCCATGGTCTGTTCCTCGGCCTGGCGAGCGTGGTGATCTGCGCCGGCGGCGAGGATGTCGAGATGTTCGGAGCGGCGGCCTGATCCCCGTCGCGGCGACGCCGGGCGCTTCCCGGCCCCGTTCTGCAGGAGAACCCTGACGTGTCGATCAAAACCACGTTGCGCGCCGCCTTCGCCGCCGCCGCTCTCGCCGCTTTCGCGACGGCCGCTCCGGCGCAGGAGCCGGCGCCCGCCCATGTCGCGGCGGCGCGCGAGATGATGCTGGCGAGCGGCGTCGCCCGCTCCTTCGAGGCGATCATTCCGCAGATGATGGTGCGCCTCGAGCAGTCGCTGACCCAGACGCGTCCCGAGATCGCCAAGGACCTCGGCGCCGTGCTCGAGTCCCTCGACGCCGAGTTCAGCAAGAACCAGGAAGAGATCCTCGCCACCGCGGCGCGCATCGCCGCCCGCAAGATGACCGAGGCCGAGATCAGGGACACGCTCGCCTTCTTCAATTCGGCGTCCGGCAAGAAGTACGTCGCCTCGCAGCCGCAGATGCTCGACGAGCTGGTCGTCGCGATCCAGGGCTGGACCGAAAAACTCTCGCAGACCATGCTCGGCCGCGTCCGCGAGGAGATGAAGAAGAAGGGCCACGAGCTCTGACGCCCGCATGACGGCGGCCGCGACGAGCCGGCCGGCCGGGCCGGCGGTTGGCGCGCTGGCCGTCGCGTCCGGCGTCGTTCTGGCCGCGCTGCCGGTCGGCATGGCGCTCGCCAACCGCTCGGCGCCGGCCAGTCTCGTCGTCGCCGCGCTGCTCGCCGTCGCGGCGCTCGCGGCGGGTCCCGGCTTCGGGGCGGCCGCCGCGCCCGCCCGCGCCCTCGTCGACCGGCAGACGACGCGCCTCGCCTTCGCCTTCGCCGGGCTCGCGCTGCTCAGCCTGCTCTGGAGCGTCGATCGGGCCCGCAGTCTGCGGACGATGGTCGAACTCGCGCCTGTGCTGGTCGCCGGCCTCGCGCTCGCCCTGTGTTTTCCGACGCTCGCCCGCCCCTGGCTCGGCCGCGCGCTCGCCGGCGGGATCGCCGTCGCCGCGGCGGTCGTGCTGATCGAGGCGGGCTTCGCGTTGCCCTGGCGCCGGCTGATCGGCGCGCGTCTCGACGCAGCCGATCTCAAGCGCGCCGTCACGCCGCTCGCCATCCTGCTCTGGCCGGTCATCCCGCTGCTGCCGCCG
>JAEULW010000038.1 GCA_016793505.1 Methylobacteriaceae bacterium
TGACGCACCGCCGCGCGCGGCCGCGCGATGGCGCAGCGCCGATGCCCGAACGTCCGGGAATCGGCGCCGATCCGGCCGCAGCATCGTCGTGCTGCCGCCGCTCGCCGTCCTGACGCATTGGCCGGACGCATCGTCACGCCATGGTATCGCGGCGCATGTCGTGATCGACCACTCCCGACGCGCCTCGCGGCCTGTCGCCGAACTGTCACATCGGCGCGTCATGAGCGGGTGGAGGGGAAAGCCTGATGCCGGCGCGCAGGACGCTCGAGGACGGTTCGCAATCGGAAGTCGTCTTCGCCTATCGGTTCGACGCCGCGGGCCAGGCGACGCGCCGGCAGGCCGGCGGACCTGTCGGCGATCCGGACGCCGCTTTTCTCTGGCTGCATCTCAATCTCGCCGATCGACGCGCGCGCGACGTGATCGCCGGGCTCGACATGCCGGCTGACGCGCGCGCGATGTTGCTCGAGCCCGAAGAGCGCAGCCGGTTCGAGATTGAGGAAGGGTGGCTGTTCGGCCAGCTCGCCGATCTCGGCCGCGACATCGACGCGGCGAGCGACGAGATCGTCTATGTGCGCTTCGCCGTTGGCCCGAACGGCGTATTCACGGCGCGACGTCACCCCGCACAGGCGCTCGACCGGTTGCGGCGCGATCTCGATCGCGGCCGTCTGGCGCGCGACCCGCGCGATTTTCTGGAAGCCGTCGTCGACCGCATCGCCGCGGGCGTCGAGAAGCGCCGACAGGCGCAGGACGAGACCTTGACGGCGATCGAGGCGCGCCTTCTCGCCGATCGTCATGCCGACGTCGCCGCCGCGCTCGGCGATGCGCGGCGCGTCAATGTCGAGATCACCCGTCACCTTGGCGCCGTCACCTCGGCGCTGCGGCGTTTCGAACAGATCGTGGCGGTCGTTGATGCGCAGAACCGTGAACTTCGCGACTGGGCGACAGGCCTTGCGCATCGGTTCGACGAAGTCATGCACGATGCGCGCGCCGACGCCGAGCGCGCCCGCCTGTTGCAGGACGAGGCGAACGCGTCGGGCAATTGGCTGGCCAACCGTCAGCTCTTCGTGCTCACAGTGCTCAATTCCCTGTTGTTGCCGGCGACGCTCGTCACCGGTTTCTTCGGCATGAACACCGGTGGCCCGCTGTGGGGCGCCGACGATCTGAATGGAACGTTGAAGGCGCTTGTGCTCTGCTGCATGGCGGCGGCCGGCGCCGCCCTGTTCATGCGCCGGCGCGGCATGTTTCGATGAACGGATACAGGGGCCCGACATGACCGACCGCGTCACCCTCTGGCATGGCGAGCCCTCGCGCTCGTCGATGACGAAGCTGCTGCTCGACGAACTCGGCGCGCCCTATGACGTCGTGCCGCTCGATCTGAAGGCAGGCGACCAGCTCAAGCCCGAATTCCTCGCCATCAACCCGATGGGCAAGGTGCCGACGATCCGCCACAACGGCGCGATCGTCGCCGAGACGGTGGCGATCTTCATCTATCTCGCCGACGCCTTTCCGCAGGCCCGCCTCGCCCCGGCGATCGGCGATCCCGATCGCGGCCCGTATCTGCGCTGGCTGGTTTTCTATGGCGCGTGCTTCGAGCCGGCGATCATGGATCGTTTCCTGAAGCGCGAGCCGGCGCAGCGCGCCACCTCGCCCTATGCCGACTACGACACGACGATCGCCGCGCTGCGCGCCGCGCTCACGCCCGGTCCCTATATTCTCGGCGATCGCTTCAGCGCCGCCGACCTGCTGTGGGGAGCGGCGCTCGACTGGACGACGCGCTTCGGGCTGGTCGAGACGACGCCCGAGATCGCCGCCTGTCTGGCGCGCCACCGCGCCCGGCCCGCCGTGCGGGCGCAGCCGGCCGCGAGTTGAGCGCGCCTCAGCCGAGGATGCGGCCGAAGCTGCGGAACATGTTGCGCAGGAAGCTCGGCTCGGCGCCGGCGGTCGGCGTCGTGCGGGTGATGAAGTCGAACACCACGCCGTCCTGCAGGCCGTAATCGGCGTAGCGTTCGACCTTGTTGTTCTTGAAGTAGACCGCGACGACGCGCTGGTCGGTGACTTCCGGCAGGCTGAAGGCGAGTTTCCGCTCGACCTTCTGGCTGATGTAGTACCAGGCGTCGCCGCCCACCGTGGAGGTCGTCGAAGGCGTGCCGAGGCTGTCGAGAATCTGCTGCTTGGAGGCGCCGGGCTTGATCTGCGCCATCGTCTTCTCGTCGACGACGTAACCGCGCGTCACTTCGCCGTCATAGCCGAGACAGCCGGCGAGCGACAGCGCCGCCGACAGCGCCAGCGCCAGGCGCAGGCCTTTCCCCGCATGATCGCGAAGCTTGTGCATGTCCGCCGTCTCCCGCTCGCCCGGACGAAAAACCTTGCATCGCCGGCGCACGATGCCTAACCCCCGTCATGGACGAAAGCAAGGCGGCCCGGCTGGCCGCCGCCGAGGCGCGCAGACCCATGTTCCGCTTTCTCGAGAGGCGCCGGAATCGCGACGTCGTCGAGGCGCTTTACGCCGCGGTGATGGCGGCCGCCCGCCGCCCCGCGCTCTATCTTCGCCTCGCCGTCCCCGACACGCAGGACGGGCGCTTCGAGATGCTCATCCTGCATGCCGGCCCGGTGCTGCGCCGGCTCGAGGCGCTCGGCCGCGCCGGCGAGTCGGCGGCCGGCGATCTCGGCCGCGATCTCGCCGACGCCATCTTCCGCCATCTCGACCACGTTCTGCGCGAGCAGGGGGTCGGCGATCTGGCCGTGCCCAAGCGCATGAAGCGCCTCGCCGAAGGGTTTTACGGACGCCTCGCCGCCTACGAGGCCGCCGGCGCGGACGAGGAGGCGCTGCGCCGCGCGCTCGCCCGCAACGCGCTTGGCGACGAGACGCGCAGCGCCGCGGCGGCCGGCCTCGCCCGCCATCTCCTCGCCCTGCGCGCGGCGATGGCTGAGGCCCCGCTCGCCGCCTTCATCGCCGCCGCGCCGCCCTTTCCCGCCGTCGAGGGAGACGACCCGCCATGAGCGCCGCGACCCCGCATCCCTTCTCCCGTCCCTTCGACGTGCGCAGCCTTCCGGCCGCCGGGCTCGACGCCCGGGTCGAGGCGAGAGAGAACGAATGCGCCGCCCTCGCCCGCGACTTCGACCTCCCGGCCGTGGCGGCCGTGGAAGGCGAATACCGCGTCAGGCCGAGTTCGCGGGGGCAGGTGGTCGTGCGCGGCCGCGCCCGGGCCCGGCTGACGCGCCTCTGCGTCGTCTCGCTCGAGCCTTTCGAGGTCGAGATCGACGAGCCGGTCGACGTCGTCTTCGCCCCCGACGCGGCCCGTCCCGCCCGTGGCGCAGTGACGGCGGGCCGGACCGCCGACGAGGAGACCGACCTCGCCGCCCTGGCGACGCCCGACCCGCCCGATCCGATCGTCGACGGGCGCATCGATCTGGGCGCCCTCACCGCCGAATTCGTCGCCCTCGGCCTCGACCCCTATCCGCGCAAGCCGGGCGCCGAGTTCTCGGGCGGCGATGCGGAGGCTGCGGGCGATACGGCCTTTTCGGCCCTTGCCGGCGTCAAGACGCGCGAAGCGCCCGACAAATGAGGATGGCGCGCCGCCCCGCCATCGGCTAAGCATCCGGTCCGCCGCGTCCGCACGCCGACGCGGAATGCGAGGTTGCGCGGCAGGATGGCAGGTCAGGTCCGGATCGCGGTCGACGCCATGGGCGGGGACTTCGGGCCCTCGGTCGTGGTGCCCGGCGCGGCGCTGGCGGCCGAGCGTCGCGGCGACCTGCGTTTCCTGCTGTTCGGCGACAAGGCGCAGATCGACGCCGCGCTCGCCGCCCATCCGGCGCTGGCCGCCGTGGCTGACGTCCGCCATACGGACGTCGCCGTCAAGATGACCGACAAGCCGAGTCAGGCGCTGCGCTACGGGCGCCGCACCTCCTCGATGTGGCTGGCGCTGGAGGCGGTCAAGAAGGGCGAGGCGGACGTCGCGGTCTCGGCCGGCAACACCGGCGCGCTGATGGCGATGGCCAAATTCTGCATCCGCACCATGCCGCAGATCGACCGGCCGGCGATCGCCGCGATGTGGCCGACGGCGCGCGGCGAGTCGATCGTGCTCGACGTCGGCGCCTCGATTGGCGCAGACGCCCAGCATCTCGTCGATCTCGCCATCATGGGCGCGGCGATGGCGCGCATCGTCTTCGACATCGACCGGCCGAGCGTCGGCCTGCTCAATGTCGGCGTCGAGGAGATCAAGGGCCTCGAGGAGATCAAGGCCGCCGGCCGCATCCTGCGTGAGGCGCAACTGCCGAGCCTGAACTATCTCGGCTTCGTCGAGGGCGACGACATCGGCGCCGGCACGGCGGATGTCGTCGTGACCGAGGGTTTCACGGGAAACATTGCGCTCAAGACCGCCGAGGGCACCGCCAAGCAGATCGCCGCCTATCTGCGCGAGGCGATGGCCCGCAGCCTGATGTCGAAGATCGGCTATGTCTTCGCCCGCGGCGCCTTCGACGCGCTGAAGACCAAGCACGACCCGCGCCGCGTCAACGGCGGCGTCTTCCTCGGACTCGACGGCGTCGTCATCAAGAGCCATGGCGGCGCCGACGCCGTCGGCTTCGGCGGCGCCGTGGAGATCGGGGCCGAAATGGTGCAGCAGGAATTGCTGGGTAAAATCCGCGAATCGCTGGCGCTCTCCCAGGAGGGGCGGGCCGCCTCCGCGCCGCCGCCGGACGCTCCGGCGGCGCCGGCCGAACCGCGCTGAACGTCGAAGGATCCTCGTGACGCAAGCCAAATCCTGTCTGCGATCCGTCGTGCGCGGCCTCGGCGCCTGCCTGCCGCAGCGCGCCGTGACCAACGCCGACCTCGAAAAGATGGTCGACACCTCGGACGAGTGGATCGTCCAGCGCACCGGCATCCGTGTCCGCCATCTGGCGGGGGAGGGCGAGACGACCTCGACCCTGGGCGAACGCGCCGCCCGCGCCGCCCTCGCCGACGCCGGCCTCGAGCCCGCCGACATCGACCTGATCGTCGTCGCCACCTCGACGCCGGACTACACCTTCCCGGCGACCGCCACGCAGATCCAGGCCGCGCTCGGGATCACCGCCGGCGTCGCCTTCGATCTGCAGGCGGTGTGCTCGGGCTTCGTCTTCGCGGTGGCGACCGCCGACAAGTTCCTGACCTCCGGCTCGCACAGGCGGGCGCTGGTGATCGGCGCCGAGACCTTTTCACGCATTCTCGACTGGAACGACCGCACCACCTGCGTGCTGTTCGGCGACGGCGCCGGGGCGATCGTGCTGGAGGCGCAGACCGGCTCCGGGGAGGTCGCCGACCGCGGCGTGCTGACGACGCATCTGCGCTCGGACGGGCGCCACCGCGCCAAGCTCTATGTCGACGGCGGCCCCTCGTCGACGCAGACCGTCGGCCATCTGCGCATGGCGGGCAAGGAGGTCGTCCGCCACGCCGTCGGCATGGTG
>JAEULW010000109.1 GCA_016793505.1 Methylobacteriaceae bacterium
GCGCGCGCCTGCTCCAGTTCGCCGATCAGCGCGTCGACGTCGGCCTCGGACATGGATTCGGCGGCGAGGCGGCAGGCGTAGCCCTCGAGCGCCTCGCGCATCTGGAACAGCTCGGCGACGGCGCGCCGCGACAGCGACACGACGCGGGCGCGCATGAAGGGTTCGCGCGTCACCAGCTGGACGCCCTGCAGGCGGCGGATCGCCTCGCGCACCGGCCCGCGGCTGACGCCGAAACGCAGCGCCAGCGCCGCCTCGTTCACCACCATGCCGGGCGCAAGTTCGCAGGCGTAGATCAGGTCGAGAATCGACTGGAACACCTCCTCCCCGAGCGTTTCGGGGCGCCGCTGCTCGGCCATGCTGGAGCGTGTCGCCATGCCCGGAGAAGAACGCGCGACGCCAAATCTGTCAACAGTTTTGCCTGACCGCGCGATGTGGGCTCGCGCTCATCCGCCGCCCGAACATCACCAAAGCGCAGATACGCCCGCAAAATGCAGCAGTCTGAATGATCGCGCGGCGCGCGCTGAAGGCCCTGATCTCCGCATCAGGCCAAAGTGTTGACATATGGCCACCAACTCTTCATCGTTCGCGCGGGTTCCGGCGAGGTCGGCGGCATGGCGGAGGCAGGCGCGACGGACGTCGAACTCGACCGCGATCCTCTCGCCGGCGCATTCGTCTCGATCGGCGCCGCCGCGCGCCGCTGCGGCGTCGAGCCGGCCTCGCTGCCCTATGCGGCGCGCATCATGGTGGAGAACCTCGCGCGCGGTCGGCTGACCGATCCGGCCATTCGCGCCGACGACGTCGCCGCCGCCGCGCGCTGGCGCGAGTCGATCGGCCGCGGCGCGCCGCTGACGGTCGGCCGCGTCATCCTGCCCGATTCTTCCGGCCTGCCCGTGCTGCTCGATCTCGCCGCGCTGCGCGACGCGGCGGCCGAGGCGGGCGGCGATCCGACGACCGTCGAGCCGCGCATTCCGGTCGATCTGATCGTCGACCATTCGCTGCAGGTCGACGTCGCCGGCGCACAGGACGCCGCGCAGCGCAACCTCGCCCGCGAATTCGAGCGCAACGGCGAACGCTACGCCTTCCTGAAATGGGCGCAGCAGGCGTTCCGGTCGCTGCGCGTCTGCCCGCCGGGTTCCGGCATCATTCATCAGCTCAACCTCGAGCATATCGCGCCGGTGATGACCCGCGCCGCGACGCCGCTCGGCGAAGTGGCCTGTCCCGACTTCGTGCTCGGCGGCGATTCCCACACCCCGATGATCAACGCGATCGGCGTGCTCGGCTGGGGCGTCGGCGGCATCGAGGCGCAGTCGGCGATGCTGGGGCAGCCCTACGTGTTCCCGATTCCTGAATTCGTCGGCGTCGAGCTGCGCGGCGTCCTGCCGCCCGGCGCGACGACGACCGACCTTGCGCTCGCCGTCACCGAACGATTGCGACGCGAGAAAGTCGTCGCCTGCATCGTCGAATTTATCGGCGAGGGCGCCGCCGCCCTCGCCGTTCCGGCGCGCGCGACCCTCGCCAACATGGCGCCGGAATATGGCGCGACGGCCGGCTTCTTCCCGATCGACGAGGCGACGATCGCCTATCTCGCCGCAACGCGCACGCCGGCGCACGCCGCGTTCGTGCGCGCCTGCGCCAAGGCCAACCACCTTTTCCGCGCGGCCGGCGAGGCGACGCCCGACTATGCGCGCGTCGTCGTCATCGATCTTGCCGGCGTGCGCCGCTCCGTCGCCGGGCCGCGGCGCCCGCAGGACCGGCTCGACATCGCCGCGGCCGCCGCCGATTTCCGCCGGCGGCTGCCCCTGCCGGCGAACGAAGGCGGCTTCGACGCCGCGCTGGCGTCGCGCGAGACCGGCCTCACTCATGGCGCGCTGGCGATCGCGGCGATCACCGCCTGCACCAACACGTCGAACCCCGCCGTGATGATCGCCGCCGGCCTGCTGGCGCGCAACGCGAGGGCTGCGGGCCTCGCCGCGCCGGCGCATGTCAAGACGTCGCTGGCCCCGGGATCGCGCGTCGTCACGCGCTACCTCGCCGATCTCGGGCTTCTCGCGCCGCTCGAAGAGCTGGGTTTCAACGTCGTGGGCTATGGCTGCACCACCTGCGGCGGCAAGTCCGGCCCGCTGAAGCCGGCGATGGCCGAGGCGATCGAGACGCGTGGCCTCGTCGCCGCCGCGGCGCTGTCGGGCAACCGCAATTTCGAAGGGCGCATTCACCGCCAGGTGCGGGCGAGCTACATCATGTCGCCGCCGCTGGTCGTCGCCTACGCCCTCGCCGGACGGATCGACATCGATCTCGAGACCGAGCCGCTGAACGGCGCGGACGCTGACCAGCCGGTCCGGCTCGCCGATCTCTGGCCCTCCGACGCCGAGATCGCCGCGCTGCTGCCGCGCGCCGGCGATCCCGCGCTTTTCCGGGACGTTTACGGCGAGGCGACCTCCGAGGCGCTGTGGCGCAGCCTTCCCTCGGCCGCGGGGGCGCGCTTTCCGTGGGATGAGGCCTCGACCTATCTCGTCAGGCCGCCCTTTCTGGACCTCGCCCGCCGGCGCGGCGCGGAAGGCCTGCCGGCGCGGCTGACGGGCGTGCGCGCGCTCGGCGCCTATGGCGACTCGCTGACGACCGACCACATCTCGCCGAGCGGCGAGATTCCGGCGGACAGTCCGGCCGGCCGCTACCTGATCTCGCTGGGGATCGATCGGAAGGCGTTCAACACCTATGTCGGGCGGCGCTGCAATCATGAGGTGATGGCGCGCGCCACCTTCGCCAATCTGCGCATCCGCAACCAGATGACGCCGGAGCGCGAAGGCGGCTTCGCGCGTCTTCTGCCTGACGACAGGATTGTGACGGTGCATGAAGCGGCGACGATCTACGCTGCGCGATCCGTGCCGCTGATCGTGCTCGGCGGCAAGGATTACGGCATGGGGTCGAGCCGCGACTGGGCGGCGAAAGGCCCGGCGCTGCTCGGCGTGCGCGCCGTGATCGCCGAGAGCTTCGAGCGCATCCACCGCTCCAACCTGATCGGCATGGGCGTCGCGCCGCTGCGCTTCGCCGATGGCGAGGGCTGGCGCCGGCTCGGTCTCGACGGCGGCGAGATCTTCGACATCGAAGGTCTGGCCGAGGCGGTGACGGCAGGGAGACCGGCCCGCGTCGTCGCCGTCGGCGAGGGCCGGCGCATCGTCTTCGACGTCTTTGCCGACCTCCACACACGTTCCGAACGCGCCTGCCTTGCCGCGGGCGGCGTCATGGCGGAAGTTCTGACGTCCTTCACGCGGCGCGCCCGGCAGCCCGCCGCACAGGAGACGAGATGAAGTTCGACCTGCTGATCAGGGACGGCGAGATCGTCTTTCCCGGCCTTGGCGTGCGCCAGGGCTCGATCGGCGTCGTCAGGGGCAAGATCGCCGCGCTGCTCGCGCCCGGCGCGCGCGCCGAGGCGGCCGATGTGATCGACGCGCGAGACCGCTGGGTGATGCCGGGGCTGATCGATCCGCACACCCATATCGGCTTCGGCTCGAACGAAACGGATTTCGAGACCGAGAGCCGATCGGCGGCGATCGGCGGCGTCACCGGCCTCCTGACCTTCCATCGCTCGAACGATCTGCGCGAGTCGACCGGACCGTGGAAGGCGCGGGGCGAGGCGCAATCGCTGATCGATTTCGGCTTCCACTTCGGCGTCACCAGCCGCCTGCATGTCGAGACCCTGCCGGAATGCGCCGAGCGCTTCGGCGTCACCTCGATCAAGGTCTACCTCATGTACAAGGGCGCCTCGGGCGCCTCCAAAGGCTTCACCGAGATCGACGACGCGCTGCTCTACCGCGCGCTGCTGCAGGGCGCGCGCATCAGGGGCGGCGTCGTCGGCGTGCATTGCGAGAATGTCGAGGTGATCCCGGTGTTCCGCGAGCCGCTCAAGGCGGCGGGCCGCAACGACCTCAGAGCGTGGGACGAGCAGAGCCCCGGCTTTCTCGAAGCCGAGAACGTCTTCCGCGTCGTCTATTTCGGCGAGAAGGCCGAATGCCCGGTCAACATCGTTCACATGTCGAGCGCCGAGAGTCTCGACATCGTCCGCCGCGCCCGCCGGCCGGGCCGCGCGCCGATCCATGTCGAGACCTGCAGCCACTATCTCGGGCTGACCCGCGACTCCGCCATCGGCCTGCTCGGCAAGGTGAACCCGCCGCTGCGCCCGCAGGCTGACGTCGACGCGCTCTGGGAAGGCGTCAGCGACGGGACGATCTCGACCATCGGCTCGGATCATGTGCCGCGCAAGCGCGAGACCAAGGGACCGGACCTCTGGAAGGCGACCGCCGGATTTCCCGGTATCGGCGCGCTGCTGAGCGTGCTGTTGCACGAGGGCGTCCACAAGCGCGGCGTGCCGATCGAGACGATCGCGGCGGCGACCAGCGCCAACGTCGCGCGGCTGTATTCGATTCCCGACAAGGGCGTGATCGCCCCCGGCATGGACGCCGATCTCGTCATCGTCGATCCCGACCGCATGACGACCATCGATCCGGCGACGCAGGACTCCTTCTCCGACTATTCGCCCTATGAGGGCATGACGTTTCGCGGCGCCGCCGTTCGGACCGTTCTGCGCGGCCGCGTCATCGCCGCCGACGGCGCGGTCGATCCCGCCGCGCGCGCGGCGCCCGCCGGCCGCTATCTCCTTCGCCCGACATCGACTGGACACCGATCATGACGACGCGCATCTGGGACAGGTTCCTGACCGAACGCGACAAGCAGGTCTACGCGGCGGCCGGCTACGGCAAGCGCGGCGGCTTCGGCAAGCGTCCTGCGCTCTTCATCATCGACGTCCAGTATAATTTCTGCGGCGACAGGCCTGAGGATATTCTCGAAGGTCTCAAGCAGTATCGCACGCATTGCGGGCCCGAGGCGTGGAGGGCGGTCGAGCACATCGCGCCGCTGCTCGAACTCGCGCGGGAGAAGAACATTCCGGTGTTCTACACCGAAAGCGCGCGCCGGCCCGACATGATCGACAGCGGCGTGCAGGTCGGCAAGAACCACCGCGGCAAGGAAAAGACCTCGACCGAGGGAACGCATGCGACCGAGACCGTCGCGCCCCTCGCCCCGCGCCCGCAGGACATCCGCATCGGCAAGCGCAAACCGTCCTGCTTCTTCGGCACGATCTTCATGAGCCATCTGAATTTCTTCGACGTCGACACGCTCATCCTGACGGGTTGCACCACATCCGGATGCCTGCGCGCCACGGCGGTCGACGCCTATTCCTACAACTTCAAGGTCGTGATTCCGGAAGAGACCGCCTTCGACCGTTTCGAGGCGAGCCACGCGATCAATCTGTTCGACCTGAACTGCAAATATGCCGACGTCATCCCCGCGGCCGAGGTCCGGGACTACCTGACCGGCCTCGAGATCCGCACCGACCTGCCGACCGGCGTGGGTTGAGCCTGGTGGCGAAGAAGACGATCATCATCCCGCCGGTCATGCGCGCCATCGTCGAGCGCGCGGGCTACGCGCCGGCGGTGCGCGTCGGCGACCTCGTCTATGTCGTCGGCCAGGTCGGCCGCAGCGACGATCTCGAGGTCATCGCCGATCCCGCGACGCAATTCGCCAGGGCCTGGGAGAATGTGCGGATCGTGCTGGAGGCCGCGGGCTGCAGCTTTGCCGACATGATCGACGTGACGACCTATCATGTCGACATGGCGCGTCACATGGATGTCTTCCGCGCGGTCAAGAACCGCCTCGTGCCGCGCGAAGGCTACGCCTGGACGCGCATCGGCGTCAGCGAGCTCGCCCATCCCGGCCTCCTGGTCGAGATCAAATGCGTCGCCGCCGCGCCCTGAACGACTTCAGACGAGCGTCGCCGCCAGTTTCGGACAGGCCGCAGAAAACACCGGGCCGGGACGAACGCCCGCCTGCTTCATCATCCACCAGGCGCAGGCGAGGTTGGAGGACAGGAACGGCGTCGCCGCGTTGTCCGGTCGCGCGACGATGGCCGGCAGCGTGATCATGCCGGTGCCGCTCATGACGATCGCGTCGACCTCCGCCGCGCGCACGCCGGCGAGCGCATCGCGCACCTCCTGCGTCGTCAGCTCGTAGGCGCGGAACGTCTCCGACACCTTGACGATCTGCGTCACGGAAAAGCCGGCGCCGCTCCAGTAGGCGGCGGCCTCGTCGGTCAGCCATTGCGGATAGGGCGAGAACAGGCAGATC
>JAEULW010000111.1 GCA_016793505.1 Methylobacteriaceae bacterium
ATCGCGCTGCTCACGCAGGCCGTCCTGCAGGGCGCCTTCGTCCTCGCCAAGGCGCAGGGCGATGTCGCCGTCGTCGAGGCCTGCGTCGACCATCTCATCGCCTACATCCGAAGCCTGTTCGCCGGGGGGCGCAAAGAGGGAGGAGCCTCATGAGCACGCCTGCCAAGCAGAAAGTCCCGAGCCTCACGCCGCATCTGGTCTGCGATGACGCCGCGGCCGCGATCGACTTCTACAAGCGCGCCTTCGGCGCGATCGAGATGGTGCGCCTGCCCGGCCCCGACGGAAAGCTGATGCACGCCTCGATCGCGATCGACGGCGCGCCGGTGATGCTGGTCGACTCCAATCCGGCCTGGAACGCCCGCTCGCCGAAAATGCTCGGCGGCACGCCGGTGTCGCTGCATCTTTATGTCGCCGATGCGGACGCCGCGGCGGCGCGCGCGGTCGCGGCCGGAGCGAAGACCATCATGCCGGTCGCCGACATGTTCTGGGGCGATCGCTATGGCGTCGTCGAGGATCCCTTCGGCCATCAATGGTCGATCGCCACGCCGCAGCGCGAACTGAGCGCGCAGGAGCTCGCCGCCGCCGCGACGAAGGCGATGGCCGAGATGTGCCCTGAAGCGAAAGGCTGAAACGATGGCTGAGCCGCAGGCGCAGGGCTGCGTGACGCCCGTGACCGAAAGTCTCGACAGCCGCACCTTGCGACTGGAGCGACTGCTCGCCGCCCCGCGCGCCGCGATCTGGCGCTGCTGGACAGAGCCGGAGCTGATCAAGCTGTGGTTCTGTCCGGCGCCCTGGCGGGTCACGGAGGCGAGCGTCGAACTGCGCCCCGGCGGGCGCAGCTTCGTGTTGATGCAGGGGCCGAACGGCGAGCGACACCCGCATCACGGCGTCTATCTCGACGTCGTCGCCGGCGAGCGACTCGTCTTCACCGACGCCTTCGTCGAAGCCTGGCAGCCGTCGAACGAGGCTTTCATGGTCGGCAGGATCGACCTTGCCGATGCGCCCGGCGGAACGCGCTACGTCGCGACCGTCACGCACTGGAGCGTCGCGGCGACCGAGCGCCACGCCGCCATGGGCTTTCACGAGGGCTGGGGCGTCTGCGCCGATCAGCTCGAGGCGCTGGCGAAGACGATCTGAGGAGCCGCAGCCATGCACGACCGCGCGATCACCATCGTCACTTATGAATGGGTTCCCGCCTTCGCCCGCGGCTTCGTGCGCGACCTGCGCGTGCGCTGGGCGGCGGAGGAGGCGGGCGTCGCCTACAGCATCGAGACGACGCCGGTGCGCCCGAAAGCCGAGGCGCATCGCGCGATACAACCCTTCGAACAGGTGCCCGTGCTGAAGGACGGGGCGGTGACGATGTTCGAGAGCGGCGCGATCCTGTGGCGGCTCGGCGAGCGCTCGCCGGCGCTCATGCCGCAGGAGGACGCGGCGCGGGCCGAGACGATGCAGTGGCTGTTCGCCGCGCTGAGCAGCGTCGAGCCGCTGACCAATGGCTGGGTCCTCGCAAGGACGGTCGACAAGGACGCCGCGCAGGCCGAGCGCGCGGCCGGCCGCATGAATCCGCGCCTCGCCGCGCTGGCGCGCGTCGTCGAGACGCGCGCGCACATCGCGGCGGGCCGCTTCACCATCGCCGACATCCTGATGGCCGACGTGCTGCGCGTCGTCGACTCGCAGGGCGGGCTCGACGCCCATCCCGCGCTCGCCGCCTATCTGGCGCGCCAGACGGCGCGGCCTGCCTTCCGCAAGGCCTTGGACGACCAGATGGCGCACTGGGCCGCCGCGGACTCCCGCCGCGCGGCGGGCTGAGCGGCGTCAGGCCTTCGGGCCGCCGCGCGCGACGCCGACCTTGGCCGGGCGCAACACGCGCTCGCCGATGGCGTAGCCTTGCTCGACCACCTGCAGCACGGTGCCGGCGGGCTGCGTCTCGTCGGGAATTTCGAACAGCGCCTCGTGGAAATTCGGATCGAACTTCTGGCCCTGCGGTTCGAGCTTCTTCACCTGGAAGCGGCCGAGCCGGGCGAGAAGATCGCGCTCGGTGAGCTCGACGCCCTCGACCAGGGCGCCATGGGCGGCGCGCGCCTCCGGCGTCAGGCTGTCCAGCGCGCGGCGCAGATTGTCGGCGACGCCGGTCATCTCGCGGGCGAAATTCGTCACCGCGTAGAGCCGCGCGTCGGCGACTTCCTTCTCGGTGCGCCGGCGCAGATTCTCCATCTCCGCCATGGTCCGCAGCAGCCTGTCCTTCAGGCCGGCGTTCTCGGCGTTCAGCGCCTCGACGACCTTGAACGGGTCGGGCTCGGCGGCGCCGGCTTCCGCCGGCGGCGCGGCGGCCTCGTCGGGCGCGGCGGCGGGCGCGGTCGTGTCGGTCATGGCCAAGGGTCCGTGATGAAGTGAGGGGTCGGCCCGCATATCAGGTTGCGCCGGCGAAAAATCAAGCCGCGCCGCGCCGGCCCGTCCGTTCCGGCCGCGCCGGGGCGCCGCCGAGGACGTCCATCAGCCGGCGGCGGATGGTCGCCTCGCGGCCGGCGCTCTCGATCTTCTCCCCCGTCAGATCGGTGACGTAGAAGACGTCCACCGCCTTCTCGCCGAAGGTCGCGATATGCGCCGAGGCGATGTTGAGATTGAGGTAGGAGATCGCCGAGTTCAGCTAGTAGAGCAGGCCCGCCCGGTCGAGGCCCGACACCTCGATGACCGTGTAGCGGCGCGACAGCGAATTGTCGACGCGCACGGTCGCGGGCACCGAGAAGGTCTTGTGGGCGTCCTTCGGCCCGCCGCGCGCGGCGATCGCGTCGGTCAGCTTGAGAATGCCGCGCAGCGCCTGTTCGACAGCCCGCGCCACGCGCCCGCCGCGGCGCATCTCGTCGGCGTCCTGATCGAAGGCGCGCGAGACGTAGATCGTGTCGAGGGCCAGCCCGTCCGTGGTCGTGAAGATCTGCGCGTCGACGATGTTGGCGCCGGAGGCCGCGCAGGCGCCGGCGATGATCGACAGCAGCCGCGGATGATCGGGCGCGAGCACGGTGATCTCGGTGACGCCGCGATAGGCGTCGGTCGTCACTTCCGTTTCGAGCGAGCGCATCTCGACTTCGGCGAGCCGCAGCAGACGCGCGTGCTGCACCTTGCGGGCGAGATCGACCTTCAGCCAGTAGGGTTGGTAGTGGCGCTGCGCATAGGCGTCGAATTCCGGGTCCGACAGGGCGGGCAGGGCGCGCCGCAGCTCCTCCTGCGCCTGCGCGACGCGCGCCTTGCGGTCGGCCGTGGAGTGGCCGCCGGTCAGCACCACCTCGGTCTCCCAGTAGAGCGTTCGCAACAGCTGGCCCTTCCAGCCGTTCCAGACGCCCGGCCCGACGGCGCGGATGTCGCAGACCGTCAGGATCAGCAGCATGCGCAGCCGCTCCAGCGTCTGCACCGTCGCCGCGAAGGTCTCGATGGTGCGCGGATCGGACAGGTCGCGGCTCTGCGCCGTCGTCGACATGGTCAGATGTTCGCCGATCAGCCAGGCGACGGTCTCGGTCTGCGCCGCGTCGAGTCCGAAGCGCGGACACAGTTTCTGCGCCACCGCCGCGCCGGCGATCGAATGGTCCTCGGCGCGGCCCTTGGCGATGTCGTGCAGGAACAGCGCGACATACAGCGCCTGCCGGTCGGCGATCTGCCCGACCATCTCGCTGGCGACCGGCGCCTCCTCGCGGATGCGCCCCGCCTCCAGCGCGTGCAGCATGCCGATCGAGCGCAGGAGATGTTCGTCCACCGTGTAGTGGTGATACATGCTGAACTGCATCATCGCCACGACGCGGCCGAACTCCGGCACGAAGCGGCCGAGCACGCCGGCCTCGTTCATGCGGCGCAGCGTCGTCTCCGGCGCGTTGCGCGCGGTGAGGATTTCGAGGAACAGGCGGTTCGCTTCGCGGTTTTCGCGCAGCCGCGCGTCGATGCGCTTCAGCGAGCGCGTCACCAGCCGGGCCGCATGCGGATGGATGGCGATGTTGGAGCGCGCCGCGATCCAGTAGAGGCGGATCAGATTGACCGGGTCGGCGTCGAACACGTCGTCGCGCGCCACCGTGACGCGGTCGATCTCGAGCGCGAAGTCTTTCGCGCCTTCGATCGCCTTGCGGCTGTTGCGGATGCGGCCGGGCAGGAATCGGTCGAGCACGGCGCGCGGCTTGGCCTGCCGCTCCTCCAGCGCCGCGCAGACGATGGCGGTCAGGTCGCCGACATCCTTGGCGATCAGGAAGTAGTGCTTCATGAAGCGCTCGACGCCGGACAGGCCGGCATGCGCCTTGTAGCCGAGCTGGCCGGCGATCGAGCGCTGCAGGTCGAAGGACAGCCGCTCCTCCGGCCGGCCCGTGACGAAATGCATCAGGCAGCGCACCCGCCACAGGAATTCGCCGCAGCGCTTGAACAGCCGCGCCTCGTCCGGCGTGAACAGGCCGGGCTCGATGAGGTCGGTCACCTTGTCGACGCGGTAGACATATTTGGCGATCCAGAACAGCGTGTTGAGATCGCGCAGCCCGCCCTTGCCCTCTTTCACGTTCGGCTCGACGAGATAGCGCGACGAGCCGGCGCGCGAGACGCGCTGCTCGCGCTCGGCAAGCTTGGCGGCGACGAATTCGCGCGGGCTCTTGCGCACCAGCTCCTTGTCGAAGCGGCGCTGCAATTCCTCGAACAGCGCCTTGTCGCCGGTGATCAGACGGGCGTCGAGCACGGCGGTGCGGATCGTCATGTCGGCCTTGGCCTGACGCAGGCACTCGTCGACGCTGCGCGTCGCATGACCGACCTTCTGGCGCAGATCCCACAGCACGTAGAGCATCGCCTCGACGACGCTCTCGCCCCAGGCCGTCTGCTTGTAGGGCAGCAGGAACAACAGATCGATGTCCGATCCCGGCGCCAGCGTGCCGCGGCCATAGCCGCCCACGGCGAGGATCGCCAGATGCTCGCCCGAGGACGGGTTCTGCGCGGGATAGACATAGGTCAGGACATAGTCGTGGATCGCGCGGACGATGTCGTCCTGCAGCGCCGACAGCCGGCGCGCGCAGGCGAGGCCCTGCAGATCCTCCTCCAGCCAGACCCGCGCCTGCGCCCGCCCCTGCTCGAGCGCCGTGCGGAACGCCTCGACCGCCGCCTTGCGGAAGGCGGCGTCGTCGGCATGGGCGGCGCGCAGGCCGGCGAGAGTCTGCGTCAGCGTGGCGCGGTCGAGTAGCGGCGCGCGATGGGCGCGGGTCGGAGCGTTCATAGGCGTTTCTAACATGCCCGCCCGGAGAGCGGCGGCGGCATAATCAACAATGAAAAAACGTAGATTATTTCATATCCGCTCCAAAAATGGCTGTTTGACAAACCGAACGCCATGTCCTAAAGAGCGGACACGCGCCGATTTGAGCATGCAGCTTGCGGGCGCGGGAAACAAATGCCGCTAAAGCGCCGGGGCCTTTCGGGGCCGCGACAGCGCGCCAACCCGAAAGGTCGTCCGATGCGTCTCTTCAATCCCGCCCGCCGCCTGATCGCGATGGGACTCCTCGCCGCAGGCCTCGGCCTCGCCGCGCCGGCCCTCGCCCAGGCGCCGAAGGAAATCCGCGTCGACTGGGCCACCTACTCGCCGCTGTCCCTCGTCATCAAGGACAAGGGCCTGCTCGAGAAGGAGTTCGAGGCCGACAAGATCGCCGTGCGCTGGGTGCAGTCGCTCGGCTCCAACAAGGCGCTGGAATTCCTCAACGCCGGCTCGCTCGATTTCGGCTCGACCGCCGGCGCCGCCGCGCTCGTCGCCCGCATCAACGGCAATCCGGTCAAGTCGATCGGCGTCTATTCACGCCCCGAATGGACGGCGCTGGTGACGAAGGGCGACGCGGTGAAGACCGTCGCCGACCTCAAGGGCAAGGCGGTCGCGGTGACGCGCGGCACGGATCCGCACATCTTCCTGGTGCGCGCCCTCGCCGACGCCGGCCTGACGGAGAAGGACGTGCGGCTGGTGCTGCTGCAGCACGCCGACGGCAAGACGGCGCTGGTGCGCGGCGACGTGCAGGCCTGGGCCGGTCTCGATCCGATGATGGCGCAGGCCGAAGTCGAGGACGGCGCGAAACTGTTCTTCCGCAAGCCGGAGGCCAACACCTGGGGCATCCTCAACACCCGCGACGACTTCGCCAAGGCCAATCCGGCGATCGTGACGCGCGTGCTGAAGGTCTACGAGCAGGCGCGCCTCTGGGCGCTCGCCAATCCCAAGGAGCTGACGGCGATCCTCGTCGCCGCCACGAAACTGCCCGAGCCGGTCGTCGCCAAGCAGCTCGAGCGCACCGATCACTCAACCTCGAAGATCGGCGCGACGCAGAAGCAGACCATCCTCGACGCGGGCCTCGCCCTGCAGAAGGCCGGCGTCGTCAAGCCCGAGGTCGACGTGAAAGCGGTCGTCGACGCGCTGATCGACGCCTCCTTCGCCCCCGCGAGCTGATGTCCTCCGCGGACACCGCCGCGTCCCGATCCCGAGCCGCCGCGCCCCCGCGCGGCGGCTTTGCCGCGCGCGCGCCCTCGCCGCGCGCCCTGCTCGGTCTTCTGCTGCCGCTCGCCCTGGCGCTCGGCTACGAGATCGCCTTTCGCCTCGGCCTCGTCGAGGCGCGCCTGCTGCCCCCGCCCTCGCGCGTCTTCGCCACGCTCGCCGAGCTGGCGCGCAGCGGCGATCTTCTGACGCACGCCTCTGCGACGCTGGCGCGCGTCTTCGCCGGCTTCGTCTTCGGCGCTGTCGCGGCGATCCTCCTTGGCGCGCTCACCGGCTCCTCGGCGCTGGCGCGCCGCCTGCTCGACCCGACGCTGCAGGCGCTGCGCGCCGTGCCCTCGCTCGCCTGGGTGCCGCTGTTCATCATGTGGTTCGGCATCTTCGAGACCTCGAAGGTGACGCTGATCGCCGTCGGCGTGTTCTTCCCCGTCTATCTCGGCGTCATGGGCGCCATCGCCTCGGTCGACCGCAAGATCGTCGAGGTCGGGCGCGTCTTCCGGCTCGATCGCGTCGCGCTCGCCCGCCGCATCCTGCTGCCGGCGATCCTCCCGGACGTCGTCATCGCGTTGCGCTCCGGCCTCGGCCTCGGATTCATGTTCGTCGTCGCCGCCGAGATCATGGGCGCCTCGGAGGGCCTCGGCTATCTGCTGCTCGACGGCCAGCAGCTCGGCAAGGCGGCGCAGATCGTCGCCGCGCTGATCGCCTTCGCCGTGCTCGGCAAGATCTGCGACGGGCTGCTCGCCGCCGCCGCGCGGCCCTTCCTGCGCTGGCAGGATTCCTTCGCGCGCGCCGGCGGGGAGGGCTGAGATGCTGCGCCTCTCCGGCCTCTCCAAGACCTACCCCAACGGCACGCAGGCGCTCGCCGACGTGACGCTCGACGTGCCGCAGGGCGAGATCGTCGCCTTCGTCGGCGGATCGGGCTGCGGCAAGACGACGATGCTGCGCCTCATCGCCGGGCTCGAACAGGCGAGCAAGGGCCGCGTCGAACTCGATGGCGAGACGCTGACGGCGCCCCATCCGGCGGTCGGCGTCATCTTCCAGGAGCCGCGACTCCTGCCCTGGCTCACCGTCGCGCAGAACATCGGCTTCGGCCTCTCCGCGCTGTCGCGCGCCGAGCGCGAGGCGCGCGTCGAGGAGGCGCTGCTGCGTGTCGGCCTCGCCGGCTATGGCGGGCGCTGGCCGCGCGAACTCTCCGGCGGGCAGGCGCAGCGCGTCGCCATCGTCCGCGCCCTCGTCGCGCGGCCGAAAGTGCTGTTGCTCGACGAGCCCTTTTCCGCGCTCGACGCCTTCACCCGCGCCTCGCTGCACGAACATCTCATTGGCCTGTGGGAGGCGCACAAGCCGACGCTGCTTCTCGTCACGCACGACGTCGAGGAGGCGGTGACGCTGGCCGACCGCGTCATCGTGTTGCAGCCCAAGCCCGGGCGCATCTTCGCCGAGCCGACACTCGATCTGACGCGCCCGCGCGACAAGGTCGGTCACGATTTCGCCGACGCCAAGCGCCGCATCCTCGCCGCCCTCGACGGTTCGCTGCAGGCGCCCTCGCCGACGCGCCCGCGCGAGGAGATCGCCGGCGCGTGGTGGTGACGACGCCGCGCGCCCCTGCCAGAACGATCGCTGAGAAAATGGAGATTGCACCGATGGACGCCGCCGCCCTCCGCGCCATGCAGGCGCCTTACAAGGACAAGTACAAGGACGCGCCCGACGCGGCCGTCATCACCCTGAAGGCGCAAGGCCAGATCGACGAGGCGAAGATCGCCTGCAAGGTCGAGACAGGCCGTGCGCTCGCTGTGGCCGGCCTGCATCCGGCGACCGGCGGCTCGGGCGCCGAGCTCTGCTCCGGCGACATGCTGCTCGAGGCGCTCGTCGCCTGCGCCGGCGTGACGCTGAAAGCGGTGTCGACCGCGCTCGAAATCCCGCTGAAGAACGCGACCGTGCGCGCCGAGGGCGATCTCGATTTCCGCGGCACGCTCGGCGTGGCGAAAGACGCCCCCGTCGGCTTCCGCGACATCCGCCTCACCTTCGACATCGACACCGACGCGCCGCAGGAGAAGATCGACACGCTGATCAAGCTCACCGAGCGTTATTGCGTCATCTTCCAGACGCTCAACAGGCCGCCGAAGCTGGCGCTCGAGGTGAAGCGGGGCTGAGGCGGGCGCGGCGGGCGCCCGCCGTCACCGCCAGCGGACCGCCTTGCGCAGCAGCAGGAAGCCGCCGAAGGCGATCCCGAAGCCGACCGCCCAGAGCGCGCCGAGCATGACGAAATCGCCGAGATTGCGGCCGGTCAGGAGTTGCGGCAGCGTCGCCAGCAGAAAGCCCGCCGAGCACAGGCCCGGCAGCAGCAGGATTGCGCCGAAGAAGCCGAGAACGATGCGCAGCGCCAGCGTCATGACGCGCTCCGGACGCGGCGCAGCAGCCCGACGCCGGCTGCGGACATGGCGAGGCTGACCGCCCAGATGAAAAGCAGCAACCCGAAAAATTCGGCGTTGTGGTGCTCCCCACGCAACGACCGGAGTACGGTATCGCCGATGTAGCCGAGCGCGCAGACGCCGGGCAGCAGCAGAATGACGCCGAGCGCGCCGAGCAGCATGCGTGTGAACGTGCTCATGGCGCCGCGCGCTCCTCTGCGAGGCGTCGACGGATCGCGTCGATGCGCCCGTCGCGGTAGAACAGATTGTAGGTGTCGAACGGGATGATCTGCCCCTGCGGCGTGACGAAGTGGACGCAGCTCCGCTTCACATTGCCGAGGCAGAAATTGTGCGCGTCCATGAATTCGATGGCGGTGACGCGAAAGATGTTGGCGTAGGTCAGCCCCTGCGGAACCGGAACGTCCGGCAGACAGCAGAGCAGCGCCGAAACGCGCTCGCCGACGCTCGCGTCCGTCGTCGACAGCGAGAACAGATCGAAGATGCGCTGCTTCAGCGCCGGATATTTTTCGAACGTCACCGCATTCGGCGCATCCTGCAGGATATGCTCGTGCGACAGGATCGAGGTGACCGGCGTCACCTGCGCTCCGTTGCGCAGCCCGTAGCCGATGCTGATCGCCGAGGGATTGCAGGGCAGCGGAATCATGTCGCGCGCCCCGAACACGCCCGACGTCTCGACGATGTTGCGGCGGATCTGCGACAGCAGAACGCGTTCGCGCCTGGCGTCGAAGCCGATGTTGCGTCCCGCATCCTGCACCGGCTGGAACGTCACGCCGCGCACGCAACCCCATTGCAGCGCATGCTGAACGATGGCGCCGCACTCGTCCTCGTTGGCGCCGCGTTTGACGACGCTCACCAGCGTCGTCGAGATGTCGTGCTTCTCGAGGTTCTCCAGCGCCTGCGCGCGGATGCGCGTCAGATCAGCGCCGCGAATCTGCATCAAGGCGTCGCGCCGCAACGAATCGAACTGCAGATAGACCTCGATCCCCGGCCTGAACGCGGCGAGGCGCTTCGCGAAGTCGGGTTCCTGCGCGAGGCGCACGCCATTGGTGTTGATCATCAGATGGCGGATCGGCTTGCGTTTCGCGATCTCCAGAATCTCGAAGAACTGCGGATGCAGCGTCGGTTCCCCGCCCGAGATCTGCACCACGTCCGGCTCGCCCTCGCTCTCGACCAGCGCGTCGAACATGCGCTCGATCGTCGCCAGCGGCAGGTGCTTCTTGCGCGCCGGCGAGGAGTCGGCGAAGCAGACCGGGCAGGTCAGATCGCATTCCTCGTTGATCTCGACGATGGCGAGGCACGAATGCTGCTCGTGATCGGGGCACAGCCCGCAATCATACGGGCAGCCGAACTCCGTGCGGCTCTGCACGGTCAGCGGCCGGTCGCCGGGTTTGAGAAAATCGCGCGACCAGCGCCAGTAGGCGGCGTCGTCGGAGATCGGCGTATGCGTCACGCCATGCGCCTTGCAGCGCTTTTCGTAAAAGACGTTATCGCCGTCGATGCAGATCTTTGCCGGGACGAGCGCGAGGCAGGTCGGGCAGAGCGACGTCGTCTGACCCGCGAAAACGTAAGGCCGCGACTTGCGGGCGAAGGGGGCATTCATGCCGACGGACCGTTCTCTGGGGGGATCGTCGATTGTTTCGTCATCGCCTTCGAAATGAGGAAAACACCGACGGCGCCTGCCAAGATGCCCGCGTATGCTAGCGGATTTGGGATCGCCGCGACAAAGAAAAGCCCACACGCTCCGGGCGCCAGCAATAATACGCCGATGATGAACGACAGGATGCGCATGATCGTCCCGATCCAGTTGTTCGCCGAACAGAGAATCAACTCATATACTATTGTGGTTCCTTGCGCTTGCCGTTGACCAGCATGATCAACGCGTAGGCCAGCAGCGCGGCCGATAGAAGATGAAAGACCGTCAGCGGCCCGACGATCCCGGCATACGGTTTCAGCAACTCCCAGACGAAACGCTGCGCCCCGTAGAAGCCGACCGCGAGATAAAATCCGTTGCGGCGCACGAAGGCGCGTCGCGGGGCGGCGATCAGATAGACGGCGAGGAACGTCGCCATCGCCGCGCTCTCATAGAGCTGCACGGGATGGCGCGGCACGCCGTCGCCGAAATCATGCGCGAAGGGCAGGGCGGTCGGCGTCCCGTAGGTGAAGTCGTCGAGCCCGGCGAGGAAGCAGCCGATGCGTCCGACCGCCACGCCGGCGGCGAGCGGCGCGGCGAGCGCCGCGCCGGTGCGCGCGGTGACGCGGTTGAGGCGCTTCCAGAGCTCGACGGCGAGCACACCGCCGAAGATCGCGCCCTCGATCGAGCGCGCCACGCCCGCCTGTCCGCTCGCCCACAGATTCGCCGTTCCGAAGACATACGCTCCCGCCGCTGCGCCGGCGATGACGACGACGAGCCAGTCGCGCCGGAGAGCCGCGCCGAGCGGGAAGGGCGAAGGCGCGATCCGCGCCGCGATCCAGCCCGCGAGCGCGGCGCTCGCCCAGGCGAAAATGTCGAAGACGATGTGGAGCGCCGCGCCGCTCACGGCGTCGTCGTCATCGCGAGGAGGCGAAGCCGACGAAGCGATCCACGCCGCGCGCGCGGCGCCGCTGGATTGCTTCGCTTCGCTCGCAATGACGGCGAGGCACGACGTCCCCCTTCACCCCTTCGCCAGCTTCCTCTCGCGCTTGCCGAGCGTGCGCAGGCGCAGGGCGTTGAGCTTGATGAAACCGGCGGCGTCGCGATGATCGTAGGCGACCGCCCCTTCCTCGAAAGTCACCAGATCCTGATCGTAGAGCGAATAGGGCGACTGGCGTCCGACGACGCGCACAGTGCCCTTGTAGAGCTTCAGCCGCACGCGGCCGGCGACGCGCTCCTGGCTGCGGTCGATCAGCGCCTGCAGCATCTCGCGTTCGGGCGAGAACCAGAAGCCGTTGTAGATCAGCTCGGCGTATTTCGGCATCAGCTCGTCTTTGAGGTGCGCCGCGCCGCGGTCGAGCGTGATCGACTCCATGCCGCGATGGGCGGCGATGAGGATCGTGCCGCCCGGCGTCTCGTAGACGCCACGGCTCTTCATGCCGACGAAGCGGTTTTCGACGAGATCGAGCCGGCCGATCCCGTTCTCCTTGCCGAGTTCGTTGAGGCGGGTCAGCAGGCTCGCCGGCGACAGCTTTTCGCCATTGATCGCGACCGCGTCGCCCTTCTCGAAATCCACCGTGATCTCGGTGACGCGGTCCGGCGCCTCTTCCGGCGAGATCGTCCGCATATGCACATATTCCGGCGGCTCCGTCCACGGGTCCTCCAGCACCTTGCCTTCCGAGGAGGAGTGCAGCAGGTTGGCGTCGACCGAGAAGGGCGCCTCGCCGCGCTTGTCCTTGGCGATCGGGATCTGGTGTTTTTCGGCGAAGTCGATCAGCGCCTCGCGCGAGCGGAACTCCCATTCCCGCCACGGCGCGATCACCTTGATGTCGGGCTCGAGCGCGTAATAGCCGAGCTCGAAGCGCACCTGGTCGTTGCCCTTGCCGGTGGCGCCGTGACACACCGCGTCGGCGCCGA
>JAEULW010000057.1 GCA_016793505.1 Methylobacteriaceae bacterium
AGATCGGCAGGAGCTGCTTGTTGACCGCCAGCGTCGCCGGGTGGAGCCGCGTGCCGGAGCCGCCTGCGAGAATAATGCCCTTCATGTGTCGACCGATCGCCTCGTTTTGGCACAGCCCGGACGGCGCCGCTCTTGCTGCGCCTGCCGGTTGCCATGCTTTCCGAGCCTATCTACCTTATGTCGCCAAGAAAATCCTCTACGCGCCGGATCGCCGGCTCCGCCGCTCCGGCGCGGCGGACCGTGTCGTTCCGCGCCAGACCGCAGGACTGTCCGTGAATCCCGTCCAGATCATCAGGCCGCGCCGCTTCGAAGACGAGCGCGGCTGGTTCATGGAGACGCACAGCGAGCGCGCCTTCGCCGCGCGCGGCCTGACCGATCACTACGTGCAGGACAATCATTCGCTGTCGCGGCCCGCCGGCGTGGTGCGCGGCCTGCATTTCCAGGTCCCCCCGCACGCCCAGGCCAAGCTGGTGCGCTGCGTGCGCGGGGCGATCTTCGACGTCGCGGTCGACGTGCGCCGCGGTTCGCCGACCTATGGCCAATGGGTCGCAGCGAGGCTCACCGCCGCGGGCGGCGAGCAGCTCTACATGCCGACCGGCTTCGCGCACGGCTTCATCACGCTCGAGCCCGACACGGAGGTCTGCTACAAGGTCACGGACTTCTACGCGCCGGCGCAGGATGGCGGGGTGATCTGGAACGATCCGGACATCGCCGTGGCCTGGCCCGACGTCGGCGTCGCGCCGTCGCTGTCGCCGAAGGACCTGACGCTGCCGCGCCTTGCCGATTTCGACAGCCCCTTTCCCTATGATGGTCGGCCGCTCGGCCCGATCGAAGGCTGAGCGCCGCGGAGACCTGCATGAGCCTGCGCATTCTCGTCACCGGCGGCGCCGGTTTCATCGGTTCGGCGCTGGTCAGGCATCTGGCGAGCGAGAGCGACGCCGCGATCCTGACCCTCGACAAGCTCACCTATGCCGGCTCGCTGACCTCGCTCGCGCCGGTCGACAATCATCCGCGCCATCGCTTCGTGCGCGCCGACATCTGCGATGCTCCCGCCGTGCGCGCGACGATCGCCGAGTTCCGACCGGACGTGATCGCGCACCTCGCGGCCGAGAGCCATGTCGACCGCTCGATCGACGGGCCGGGCGCCTTCATCCAGACCAATCTCGTCGGCACGTACACGATGTTGCAGGCGGCGCTCGACCACTGGCGCAGTCTCGAGGGCGCGGCGAAAGAGCGCTTCCGCTTTCATCACATCTCGACCGACGAAGTGTTCGGCTCGCTCGGGCCGACGGGATTGTTCGTCGAGACGACGGCCTATGATCCGCGCTCGCCCTATTCGGCCTCGAAGGCGGGGTCGGATCATCTGGTGCGCGCCTGGGGCCACACCTACGGCCTGCCGGTTCTGATCACCAACTGCTCGAACAATTACGGGCCGTATCACTTCCCCGAGAAGCTGATCCCGCTGATGATCATCAAGTGCCTCGCCGGCGAGAAGCTGCCGATCTACGGCAAGGGCGACAATGTGCGCGACTGGCTCTATGTCGAGGATCATGTGCGCGCGCTGCGCGCCGTGTTCGAGCGCGGCCGGCCGGGCGAGACCTACAATGTCGGCGGCTGCAACGAGGTGACGAATATCGGCGTCGTCGAGCGCATCTGCGATCTGCTCGACGCCATGGCGCCGCGCGCCGACGGGGCGAGCTATCGCGCGCAGATGTCGTTCGTCGCCGACCGGCCGGGGCACGACAAGCGCTACGCCATCGACGCGACGAAGATCGGCCGCGAACTCGGTTGGAGGCCGCTCGAGACCTTCGACAGCGGCCTCGCCAGGACGGTGCGCTGGTATCTCGACAATCGCGGCTGGTGGGAGGCGATCCTGAAGCAGCGCTACGCCGGCGAGCGGCTCGGCGTGAACGCATGAGCGAGGCGATCCTCCTCACCGGCGGGTCGGGCCAGCTCGGCGCGGCGCTGCAGGCGCTCGACTGGCCGGCGGGCTTCGACCTCGTCGCGCCGGCGCGGGCCGAGCTCGATCTCGCCGATCCGCGCGGCGTCGAGGCCTGGCTCGCCGGGCGCCATTTTGCGGCGATCCTCAACGCCGGGGCCTACACCGCTGTGGACAAGGCCGAGAGCGAGGCGGCGACGGCCTGGCTGGTCAACGCGGCGACGCCGGCCGCACTCGCCGCGCGGGCCGCCGCGCTCGGCGTTCCGATCCTGCAGATCTCGACCGACTACGTGTTCGACGGCACGAAGACATCGCCCTACGTCGAGAGCGATGCCGTCGCCCCGCTCGGCGTCTATGGCGCCTCAAAACTCGGCGGCGAGATCGCGGTGCGCGCCTCGGGGGCGCGTCATGTCGTCATGCGCACATCCTGGGTCGTCAGCGCGCATGGCGCCAACTTCATCAAGACGATGCTGCGCCTCGCCGAAACGCGGCCGAATCTGCGCGTCGTCGATGACCAGCGCGGCGCGCCGACCGCAGCGGCCGACCTCGCACTGACGGCGCAGACCATCCTGCTGCGGCTGATCGGCGATGCGCAGGCGCCGACCGGCGTCGTCCATATGAGCAATGCCGGCGAGACGACGTGGCGGCGCTTCGCCGAGCACATCTTCGCCGTCGCCGCGCGGCATGGGCGCACGGCGCCGGGGGTCGAGGCGATCACGACGGCGGAGTATCCGACGCCGGCGCGCCGGCCGCTGAATTCGCGGCTCGATCTGACGCGGCTCGACCGCGACTTCGGACTTGCGCCGCGGCGCTGGGAAGAGGCGACGGAGGAGATCGTCGCGGCGCTGACGCGTCAGTCCTCGTCCTGATCGCCGCCGGCGTTGCGGCCGGCGATCGCCCAGTAGACGAGGCCGCCGAGACAGCCGGCGAGGAAGAAGACGAGCAGCAGCCGGATTTCGATCGCCGAACCATTCGCCTCGATCGCGTCGCCGGCAAGATCGGTGGCGCGCGCCGCCCAGGGCGCGAGCGCGGCGAGCACGCCGGGGACGGCCATGTGCCAGACCAGCGAGCGGATGGCGAAGGACTCCGACAGGAAGGCGGACAGGAACAGCGGCGCGCCGATGACGGCGACGACGAAGGCCCAGGCCAGCGCCGCGGCGGTCGCCAGCAGCCAGGGGCCGGTCTCGCCGAACAGGTCGAACACGCCGCCGAGCACGGCGAAGATCAAGAGCGCGCCGCCGGCCTCGCGCAGCATCGGATTGACGAGGACGGCGAGCGGCACGAAGGCGGCCGCCGCCGCGCCGGCGCAGACGAGAGCCAGCAGCACGACGACGACGCGGCGCAGAAAGGCGTCCATGGGCGCAGCATAGCGGGATTCGCCTTGCGCGACGCAAGCCGGGCGGCGGACCCTCCATGTCGCCCCGGCGGCGGCGAAGCCGCCGGGACGGGGCCCAGAGAACGGGATGAAGCGCGCGGCGCGGCGAGGGTTGGATCGCCTTTCCCTCGCTTCGTTCGGCCGGAGATGACAGGGGGCGCGTTCGGCCGGGCGTGTCGCGGCGGGCGGGACTGCCTATATTCGTTCCATCCCGGAGCGCGCCATGGCCCTCGTCTTCGACAACACCTACGCCCGGCTGCCGGAGCTGTTCTTTTCGCGCACGCCGCCGCATGCGCCGCGGGCGCCTGAGCTTGGCGTGTTCAACTGGCCGCTGGCGCGCCGGCTCGGGCTCGAGGCGGCGGACGAGGCGACGCTGGCGCGCTGGTTTTCCGGGGCCGAGCCGCCGCCGGGGGCCGAGCCGATCTCGCAGGCCTATGCGGGCCATCAGTTCGGCGGCTTCTCGATCCTGGGCGACGGGCGCGCCAGCCTCCTCGGCGAGGTCGTCGCGCCGGACGGGCGGCGCTTCGACATCCAGCTCAAGGGCTCGGGCCGCACGCCGTTTTCGCGGCGCGGCGACGGCAAGGCGGCGCTCGGGCCGATGCTGCGCGAATTCCTCGTCTCCGAGGCGATGCAGGCGCTCGGCGTTGCGACGACGCGCAGCCTCGCCGTGGTCGCCACCGGCGAGGGCGTGGCGCGCGAGGACATGCTGCCCGGCGCGGTGCTGACGCGCGTCGCCTCGAGCCATCTGCGCGTCGGCACGTTCCAGTATGCGCAGGCGCTGCGCGATCGCGAGGCGCTCTCGACGCTCGTCGAATACGCGCTCGCCCGCCACGCGCCGGAGCGGGCCGGCGCGGCGCGGCCGGCGCCGGCGCTGTTCGATCATGTGATGGAAAAACAGATCGACCTCGTCGCCGCCTGGATGCGCGTCGGCTTCATCCATGGCGTGATGAACACCGACAACATGGCGATCTCGGGCGAGACGATCGACTACGGCCCCTGCGCCTTTCTCGACGACTATCATCCGCTCACCGTGTTCTCCTCGATCGACGAGCGCGGGCGCTACGCCTTCGCCAACCAGCCGCGCATCGCGGCGTGGAATCTGGCGCGCTTCGCCGAGGCGCTGCTGCCGCTGTTCGCCGACGAGGCGCAGGCGGCGATCGATCTGGCGCAGCAGCGCATCGACGCCTTCGAGCCGCGCTTCCGCGCCCGCTGGATCGCGATGATGCGCGGCAAGCTCGGGCTGATCGAGGCGCGCGAGGAAGACGGCGCCCTCGCCGACGATCTGCTCAGCTGGATGGCGGACGAGGGCGCGGACTATACGAACACGTTCCGCGCGCTCGCCGAGGGCGAGACCGAGGGCGCGCCGTTCGACGGCGAGGCGGCGCGGGCCTGGCTGACGCGCTGGCGGGCGCGGCGCGCCGCGCAAGGGCGCGACGACGAAGCCGGCGCGCTGATGCGGGCCAACAACCCGGTCGTCATCCCGCGCAACCATCTCGTCGAGGCGGCGCTGAAGGCGGCGAGCGAGGCGGGCGATCTCGCGCCCTTCGAGGCGCTGCTGCGGGTTCTGGCGCGTCCCTATGAGATGCGCGAAGGGCTGGAGCGCTTTCGCGCGCCGCCGCAGCCGCAGGAGCGCGTGCGCGCGACGTTCTGCGGCACGTGAGGCGGCGCTCTCGCCGTCATTGCGAGCGCAGCGAAGCAATCCATCAGGTTGCGCGCTCGACGCCCGGCGTGGATTGCTTCGCTGCGCTCGCAATGACGCGGAGAGGCGGAGTCATCGGGGCGTGAACACGTCGCCTTCGTCGAGCCGCCGCGCGTGGCGCGTCGCCTCCCTGTCGCGCGCCGGGATGACGAGATCGCGCAGCGCGCCGTCCGCATCGCACAGGCGCAGCGCCACGCCGGTCCGGTCGCGGCGCGGCCGCGCCAGAATACGCGCGCCCTCCGGCGCGACAGGCGCGCGGGTGAGCGCCAGATACATGAAGGGCTCGTCCTCGTAAGGAACCTCGGCGCGCTTCGTCGCGAGATGATCGCGGCTGCGCTGCACGCGCACGGAGAAATGGCGCCAGTCGGGCGCGGCGACGGGGCAGGCCAGCGCATGCGGGCAGGGCGCGGCGAGATGCGCGCCGGCCTCGATCAGCGCGGCGCGCGCGACGCGCAGCCGCTCGAAGCCGGCCGGCGTGCCGGGCTCGACCAGCACGAGCGCGGCGCGCGCCCGCGCGAAGGCGGCGCAGGCGATCTTCGCCGCCTCGGCGACGGGCGACTCGACGAGCACATAGGCGAGCGTCACGAGATCGGCTTCGCCCGCCGCCTCGTCGAGTCCGGCGCGCCGCGCCTCGACGGCGAGGCCGTCGGCGGCGGCGAGCTCGCGCGCCAGATCGAGCATCGCCGGATTGCGGTCGATCAGCCGCGCTTCGGTCAGGCTGGCGAAGGCCTGGCGCGCCGCGCGCGTCGCCGCGCCGGCGCCGCAGCCGAGATCGAGCAGGCTCGCCGGCGCGAGATCGGGCGCGGCCTCGCGCAGGCGCCGCAGCGCCTCGGCGACCGCCGCGCACGTCGCCGGCATGCGCGCGACGGCGTAGGCGAGGGCGTCGAGACGGTCGGCGATGGCCACGTCGCTGCCGCGACCCGCGCGATAGAGCGCGGTGATGGCGGCGGAGCGGCGCGCGAGATCTGCGCGCGAGACGCCGTGCAACAAGGCGGCGAGCGCCTCGCGCATCAGCGCGGGCCGGCGGCGCGCATCAATCCGCGCCGAGCGCGAGCTGCTGCTCGAGCATCAGCCGGGCGCGGGCGCGCAGCTTTTCGGTCTCGCTCTTCAACTGGCCGCAGGCGGCGAGGATGTCGCGCCCGCGCGGCGTGCGCACCGGGC
>JAEULW010000130.1 GCA_016793505.1 Methylobacteriaceae bacterium
GCGAAGAGCGGCGCGCCGGCGAGCGCCGCGCGCGCCGCCTCCGGCAGGCCGGCCAGCGCGGCGAAGGCGTGCGCCGAGGTGGCGACCACGCCGTCGAAACGCCCCTCGGGCGCCGCCATCGGCAGGATGCGGATCTCGGTCAGCGGGGCGAGCAGCGGTTCGTGCCCCGCCGCGCGCAGGGCGTCAGCGGTGCGCTGCGCTTCGTCGGCGGCGCGCGTCACCAGGGTCAGCATCTCAGAAGCCGGACGACGCCGCGGTGCGAACCTCGCGGCGATCGAGCAACGCGGCCGCCTCGCCGGCCTCGACCGGCCGGGAGATCAGGTAGCCCTGCACCTCGTCGCATCCCAGCCGCTCCAGCACGGCGCGCTGTCCCTCGGTCTCGACGCCCTCGACGCACACGGTGATGTCGAGTTCGCCGCAGATGCCGATGATCGACCCGACGATCGCCGCGCTGGCGAGGTCGGTGTCGATCGAATCGACGAAGCTGCGGTCGATCTTCAGCTTGTCGAATCTGAAGCGGCGAAGATAGCTCAGCGACGAATAGCCGGCGCCGAAATCGTCGAGCGCGACGCGCACGCCGAGCTGGCGCAGCGCCTGCAGGCTGGCGTCGACGGCGGGCGTGGCGTCGAGGAACAGGCTTTCGGTGACTTCGAGCTCCAGCCGCTGCGGGGCGAGCCCCGTGGCGTGCAGCGCGCGCCGCACGTCGTCGAACAGGCGCGGCGTGCGGAACTGCACCGGCGACAGGTTGACGGCGATGCGCACCTCTTCCGGCCAGGACGCGGCGGTCTTGCACGCCTGCATCAGCACCCAGGCGCCGAGCGAGCCGATCATCCCGCGATCCTCGGCGAGCGGAATGAATTCGGCCGGGCTGATCGGCCCGAGCTCGTGATGACGCCAGCGCGCCAGCGCCTCGAAGCCGACGATCCGGCCCGACGCCGTGCGCGACAGCGGCTGGAAGGCGAGCGACAGCGTGTCGGTTTCGATCGCCTCGCGCAGATCCATCTCGATCTGATGGCGCCGCCGCGCCGCCGCGTCGAGCTCCGGCTCGAAGAAGCAGTAGCGTCCGCGCCCCTCGCGCTTGGCGCGGTAGAGCGCGAGGTCGGCGTGGCGGATCAGCGTGTCGACGTCGCTCTCGGCGCTGGCGCAGGCGACGCCGATGCTGACGCCGACCACCGCCTCGCCGACGCTGAGCAGATAGGGCGCGGCGATCGCCGCGACGATGCGCGCGGCGATCGCCTCGATGTCGGTCGCCGTCGCCGGCGCGCCGAGCAGGATGGCGAATTCGTCGCCGCCGAGGCGCGCCACGAAATCATCCTCGCGCACGACGCTCTCGAGCCGCCGCGCGACATGCCGCAGCAGTTCGTCGCCGACCGGATGGCCCTGCGTGTCGTTGACCGACTTGAAGTGGTCGAGATCGAGCAGCAGCACGGCGAACGGCTCGCCGCGCTTGCGCAGCCGGTAGAGCGCGCGGCCGATCTCGTCGTTGAAGGCGGCGCGGTTGGCGATGTCGGTCAGCACGTCGTAGCGCGCCAGATATTCGATCCTGCGCCGCGCCTCGCGCGCCTGCGTCACGTCGCGCCCGACGCCGCGATAGCCCCTGAAGGCGCCGGCCTCGAACACCGGCGTCGCCGTCAGCGACCAGGCGCGCGGCGCGCCGCCGATGCTGACCACCAGTTCGCGGTCGCGGAACGGCTTGCGCGCCCGCATCGCCAGGACGAGTTCGCGCAGGCCGTCGCGATCCTTGTCCGAGGTCTGGCCGCGGTCCGGCAGGGGCAGAGCGCGCAACAGGCTTCGGCCGACGAACTGCGACTCCGTCGCGCCGAGCGCCTCGAGCAGGCGCGAGGAGACATGGCGGATGCGCCAGTTCTCGTCGACCATCCACAGCCAGTCGCTGGCGTGTTCCTCGAAATCGTTGAGCAGCAGGCCGATGTAGTCGCGCTGCTCGGAGCTGCGCATCTGCGCCTCGAGCCGCTCGGAGAGCATCCGCGCCAGCGCCAGCGAACTCGCCAGCACGACGGAATTGTAGAGCACGTTGAGCAGCGCCAGCGTCACGCTCGACCAGCCCGGCGCCAGGGCGAGGCCGACGACGCTGCCGATCGCCAGCATGGTGGTGAAGACCAGCGCCGCCGCCGGAATCGTCGCCAGCGCGAAGCCGGCGCCGCACAGCATGCCGGCCACGAGGCTGCCGATGATCGCCTTCTGGTCGGCGTCGGCGACCGAGAACAGCATCGGCGCGAAGGACCACACCGCGCTGAGAATCAGCGTGTGCGTCACCGTGCGTCGCACGCCGCGCAGCGAAGCGCTTTCGGGCTTCGCCCGCTGGCGCGTCGCGAACCAGCGATACAACGCATAGATGGCGATGGCCGAGACCGCCGTCGCCCAGGCCGCGACGGCGACGAACATCTCGCTGCCGCGGAACACGGCGAGCAGGATCAGCGCATTGGCGACATTGGCCGCCATCATCCACGGCGTCGAGCGCCGCACCGCCTCGATCTGCGCCGCGCGCATGCGCCCGGCCAGTTCCGGCGACAGGCCATGCGCGCCGAGCGACAGTAGAGCGTCGATCGCTGACCTGACCCGTTTCAAACCACCCGCCCGCGCACGGCGCGCGAGAACCGGCGCGCCGTCGCCCAATATCCCGCCTACTGCCAAAGATCGGGTTAATTAGACTCACATTTTCAGAGACTTGCGACAGCGCCGCGGAGTTGTCTGTCGCAACTTCCGCTACAGCAAGCATTTCAAGGGCTTGCGCCTGCGCGCACGGGCGCCGCTTGCCGGCGGAGCGCGTCTGTGACAGGCACGTCCTGTGCGGAAAGAGGTCAGATGCGCGTTCTTGGACTGGAGACGACCTGCGACGAGACCGCGGCGGCGATCGTCCGGCTGAAGCCGGGCGGCGGCGGCGAGATTCTCGCCGACGAGGTGATGAGCCAGATCGCCGAACACGCCGCCTATGGCGGCGTCGTGCCGGAGATCGCCGCCCGCGCCCATGTCGAGACGCTCGACCGGCTGGTCGCCCGCGCCGTGGCGAAGTCGGGCGTGCCGCTCGCCGGCCTCGACGCGATCGCCGCCGCCGCCGGGCCGGGGCTGATCGGCGGCGTGCTGGTCGGCCTGACCGCCGGCAAGGCGCTCGCCTATGCGCTGAACAAGCCGCTGATCGCGGTCAATCATCTCGAGGCGCATGCGCTGACCGCGCGCCTCACCGACAACCTGCCCTTCCCCTATCTGCTGCTGCTGGTCTCGGGCGGCCATACGCAGCTGCTCGCCGTCAAGGGCGTCGGCGACTACACGCGGCTCGGCGCGACGGTGGACGACGCCATCGGCGAGGCCTTCGACAAGGTCGCCAAGATGCTCGGCCTGCCCTATCCGGGCGGGCCGCAGGTCGAGGAGCAGGCCCAGCGCGGCGATCCCGAGCGCTTTGTCCTGCCCCGGCCGATGGCCGGCCGGCCCGGCGCCGACTTCTCCTTGTCGGGCCTGAAAACGGCGGTTCGGCTGGAGGCCGAGCGGATCGGCGCCCTGTCGCCGCAGGACGTCGCCGACCTCTGCGCCTCCTTCCAGGCGGCGATCGTCGACGTCGTGGTCGAGCGCACCCGCGCCGGCCTGCGCCTGTTCCGCGCCGCCGCCGGCGCCCCGACCGGCCTCGTCGTCGCCGGCGGCGTCGCCGCCAATGGCGCGATCCGCCGCGCCCTGGCGCGGCTCGCCGGCGAGACCGGCCTGCGCATCGTCACCCCGCCGCATGCGCTCTGCGCCGACAATGGCGCGATGATCGCCTGGGCCGGGATCGAGCGGCTGCAACGCGGCCTCGTCGACGATCTGTCCTTCGCCGGCCGGCCGCGCTGGCCGCTCGACGCCGGCGCGGCGCGCGCCCTCAACGGCAAGTCCTGACCATGGCGAGCTGCGGCGTCGTCGGCGCGGGCGCCTGGGGCACGGCGCTGGCGCTCGCCGCCGCGCGCGCCGGTCATCAGGTGACCCTCTGGGCGCGCGATTCCGCGCTCGTCGCCGCGATGCGCGCCAACCGCGTCAATGATCGCTCTCTGCCCGGCGTCGCCCTGCCCGACGCCATCGAGCCGACTGCCGATCTGTCCGCCGCGGCGCGCTGCGAGGTCGTGCTGCTCGTCGTGCCGGCGCAGGCCTTACGCGGCGTCGGCGCGGCGCTCGCCGCGCTCGCCCCGCCCGGAACCCCGGCGGTGATCTGCGCCAAGGGCATCGAGCGCGCCACCGGCCTGTTGATGAGCGAGGTCGCCGCCGAATGCCTGCCCGAACAGCCCGCCGCCATCCTCTCCGGCCCGAGCTTCGCGCAGGACGTGGCGCGCGGCCTGCCGACCGCCGTGACGCTCGCCGCCCATGACGGCGCGCTCGCCGCGCGCCTCGCCGGCGATCTGGCGAGCCCGGGCTTTCGCCTCTACCACACGACCGACATGCGCGGCGTCGAGATCGGCGGCGCCGCCAAGAACGTGCTCGCCATCGCCTGCGGCGTCGCCGCGGGGCGCGATCTCGGCGCCTCGGCCAACGCCGCGCTGGTGGCGCGCGGCTTCGCCGAGCTCGGCCGTTTCGCCCGCGCATACGGCGCGCGCGCCGAGACGCTGATGGGCCTGTCCGGCCTCGGCGATCTGGTGCTCACCTGCGCCTCGCCGCAATCGCGCAATTTCGCCTTCGGCCACGCCCTCGGCCGCGGCGGCGACGTCGGCGCGACGCTGGCGCGCGGGCCTCTGGCCGAAGGCGCGCACACCGCGCCCGTGCTGGTCGAGATGGCCAGGGCGCGCGGCGTCGACATGCCGATCGCCAGCGCCGTCGCCGACATTCTCGCCGGCCGCGTCGGCGTCGGCGGCGCCATCGAGGCGCTGCTGGCGCGCCCGACTCGCGCCGAGGTCTGAGCGGCGCTCAGCCGAAGCGGTTCGACTTCGGAAATCCCTTCGGCGGCAGCCGGCCGGCCTCGGCGCGCTGGCCGATCCAGTCGCGGATCTCCGCCTTCGGCAGGTTGAAGTTGCGCCCCGCCGCGTCGATCCAGCCGAGCCCCTCCTTCATCGCGAAGACGCGCGCGTCGGCGACGCCGCCATCCTTGTAGCGCTGCAGCCGGACGCCCTTGCCGCGCGCCATCTCGGGAACCTGATCGAGCGCGAAGATCAGCAGTTTGCGGTTCTCGCCGATGATCGCCACATGATCGCCCTCGACCGGAACGATCAGCCGCGCCTCGGCCGGCATGTCGACCGAGATCAGCGCCTTGCCCTTGCGCGTGCCGGCGATCATCTCGTCCTCGGGCGCGACGAAGCCGCGCCCCTCGGTCGAGACGACGAGCCGTTTGCCGCCGGGGCGATGCACGAACACGGCGGCGACGTCGGCGCCCTCGTCGATGTCGGCCAGCATCCGCACCGGCTCGCCGAAGCCGCGCCCGCCCGGCAGCTTCGCGCCCTCGATGGTGAAGATCTTGCCGTTGGTGGCGAGCACGAGAATCTTCGACGTCGTCTCGGCGAAGAACGAGGTCTTCAGCCGGTCGTCGCCCTTGAACGAGAGCGCGGACAGATCGGCGACATGGCCCTTGAGCGCGCGCACCCAGCCCTTGTCGGAGACGACGACGGTGATCGGCTCGCGCTCGACCAGCGCCTCCTCGAGATCGACGGCGGCGGTCGCCGGCGGCGCCTCGAAGCTGGTGCGCCGCGCCCCGATCTTCGTCTTCGGCCCGTATTTCTTCTTCAGCTCGCCGATTTCCCAGGCGATCGTCTTCCACTGCATCGCCTCGGAGGCGAGCAGCTTCTCGATCTGCGCCTTCTCCTTGACGAGGTCGTCATTCTCGCGCCGGAGCTCCATTTCCTCGAGCCGGCGCAGGGCGCGCAGCCGCGTGTCGAGAATGTAGTCGACCTGCGCCTCGCTGAGTTTGAATTTCGCCTTCAGCGTCGCCTTCGGATCGTCCTCCTCGCGGATGATGCGGATCACCTCGTCGAGATTGAGGAAGACGATCAGCATGCCGGCGAGCATCTCGAGCCGCCGCTCGATCTGCGCCAGACGATGACGCGACCGCCGGATCAGCACGGTGCGGCGATGGTCGAGCCATTGCCTGAGCGCCTCCGGCAGGCTGACGACCTTCGGAACGAGCCCGTCGACGAGCACGTTCATGTTCATCGGAATGCGGCTCTCGAGCTCGGAGGCGCGAAACAGCGACTCCATCATCGTCGCCGGATCGACATTGCGCGAGCGCGGCTCGAGCACGATGCGCACGTCCTCCGCCGACTCGTCGCGCATGTCGGCGACGAGCGGCAGTTTCTTGTCGTTGAACAGTTCGGCGAGCTTCTCCATCAGGCGCGACTTCTGCACGCCGTAGGGAATCTCGGTGACGATCGCCGCCCATGTCCCGCGCGCGCCTTCCTCGACGCTCCAGCGCGCCCTCAGCCGAAAGCCGCCGCGGCCCGTGCGATAGGCCTCGGCGATCGTCTCGCGCGAATCCACGATCACGCCGCCGGTCGGGAAATCCGGCCCCGGCACGAATTTCATCAACTCGTCCGAGGTCGCCTTCGGATGCGCGATGAGATGCAGCGCCGCATCGCAGAGCTCGGCGAGATTGTGCGGCGGGACCGAGGTCGCCATGCCGACCGCGATGCCCTGCGAGCCGTTGGCGAGCAGATTGGGCAGCGCCGCCGGCAGCACCACCGGCTCCTTCGCGTCGCCCGAATAATTGTCGCGGAAATCGATCGCGTCCTCGTCGATGCCCTCCAGCAACAGCCGCGCGACGTCGGTCATCCGCGCTTCGGTGTAGCGGTAGGCGGCGGCCGCGTCGCCGTCGATATTGCCGAAATTGCCCTGCCCCTCGACCAACGGATAGCGCGACGAGAAATCCTGGGCGAGGCGCACCAGCGCGTCGTAGATCGCCTGATCGCCATGCGGATGGAACGAGCCCATCACGTCGCCGACGATCTTGGCGCATTTCTTGAAGGCCGAACTCGGATCGAGCCGCAGGATCTGCATGCCGTAGAGAATGCGGCGATGCACCGGCTTCAGCCCGTCGCGCGCGTCGGGCAGCGCCCGGCCCATGATCGTCGACAGCGCGTAGGCGAGATAGCGCTCCTCCAGCGCCTCGCGCAGCGAGACCTCCTGCGGCGAGGGCGCTTCGGGCGGCGGGGGGACGTGTCTGGCCATGTCGCCGGCCTAGCCGAGCCGGTGAGTCGCGGCAAGCCGCGGTGATTTCCCGTCGCGGGCTGACGCTGCGTCAGCCATAGTTAATCCAATTTAATCGAATGCTGCGAATTAATATTCATTCATGCACTGATCCGGCAGTTTGTGCGTAAAATGGATTTCTCAACCGTCCCGACCGCGCTTGATTGACCTGAACGACTGTTCGAATAACCTACAGTCACGTTGTCAGTCTCGGGAAATCTGTCATGCACGGCTGGAAGATGCACAAGGGTTGGCACTGCAAGGCGACGCTTGCGCACAATGATCGGTTCGTGCTGGGCGAGGACTCGGTCGGCGACCGGACATTCGACCTGCTCGCCAACGACCGCGGCGGCAAGGCCAAGCAGCTTCTCGCCGTCGCCGACCTCGGCGATTTCAAGAACATCCGTTACACGCTGGCCGACGGCGGCAAGGGTTTCGTCAGCGCCAGGACCGGCGCCGAAGTGTCGATCGGCGCCGACGGCAAGCTGCACTACGACGCCACGGTTCCCGGCGCGATGAACTTCGACTCACTCGCCGCCGGCGAGAAGATCGTCGAGACCTTCGTCTACGCGATGCGCGCCGGTTCGGGCCATCTCTCCTTCGCCACCGCGAAGATCGTCATCGTCGGCAAGAACGACGCGCCCGTCGCCGACGCGGCTGTCGCCGAGGCCCGCAGCGGCGGCCCGGCGGTGACCGGCGCCGTCCACGCCCATGACGTCGACCGCGGCGCCAAGCTCGCCTTCGCGCTCGCCGAGCCTGCCCCGGCCGGCCTCGTCTTCAACGCCGACGGCAGCTGGAGCTTCACCGCCACCGGCCCGGCGCGCGACGTCGTCGCCCGCTACGTCGTCACCGACCAACACGGCGCGAAATCGACCTCGACTCTAACCATCCATGTGACCGGCGAAGGCCAGGTCAACGCCGCGCCGGTCGCCGTCGCGGCGCAGGGCGCGGCGACCGAGGACGGCGCCTTGGCGCAAGGCGCGCTCTCCGCTTCCGATCCCGACGCCGGCGCGGTTCTCACCTATGCGCTGGTCGGGCCGACGCCCGCCGGCCTGACTCTCGGCGCCGACGGAACGTGGAGCTTCGATCCCTCCGCCGCCGCCTATCAGCATCTCGCCGCGGGCGCGACGCAGGATGTCGTCGCCACCTGGCGCGTCACCGACGAGCACGGCGCCTCCGCCGACTCGACGCTCACCCTGCGCGTCGCCGGCGTCAACGACGCCGCCGTGATCGGCGGCCAGGACGCCGGCGTCGCGATCGAGGACGGCGCGCTGACCGTCGCCGGCCGTCTCACCGTCGCCGACGCCGACGACGGCGAGGCGGGCTTCCAGCCGGCGACCATCCAGACGACCCTCGGCGCGCTGACGCTCGGAGCCGACGGCGCCTGGACCTATGTCGCCGACGCCGCCCGCGCCAACGCGATGGCCGAAGGCGACACGGCGCTGGATGAGATCGTCGTGCGCTCGCTCGACGGCACGGCGCATACGCTGTCGATCACCATCCGTGGCGCCAACGACGCCCCGGTCGCGGTTACGGCGCAAGGCGCGGCGACCGAGGACGGCGCGACGGCGCAGGGCGCGGTTTCCGCCACGGATCAGGACCCGGGCGCGGCTCTGACATACGGCCTCGTCGGCGAAGCGCCGGCCGGCCTGACCATGGCCGCCGACGGCACGTGGAGCTTCGATCCCTCCGCCGCGGCGTATCAGCATCTCGCCGCCGGCGCGACGCAGGATGTCGTCGCCGCCTGGCGCGTCACCGACGAGCACGGCGCCGCCGCCGACTCGACGCTCACGCTCCGCGTCACCGGCGTCAACGACGCAGCGATCATCGGCGGCGCCGATGCGGGCGAGGTCATCGAGAACGGCGTCGCCGTCGCGACCGGCCGTCTCACCGTCGCCGACGCCGACGACGGCGAGGCCGCCTTCCGCGCGGAGGTCGTGCAGACGACCTATGGCGCGCTGACCATCGGCGCCGACGGCGTCTGGTCCTATGCGCTCGACGCGGCCCGCGCCGCGCCGCTGCACGGCGGCGAGTCCGCGCTCGACGCTGTCGTGGTGCGCTCGATCGACGGGACCGAACATACGATCAACCTCACCGTGCGCGGCGCCAATGCCGGCCCCGTCGCCGTCGCCGCGCAGGCAGCGGCGACTGAGGATGGTCAATTGGCGCGAGGCGCCGTCACCGCCACCGATCCGGACCCGAACGCAACCCTCACTTATGGCCTCGTCGGCGCGGCGCCGGCCGGCCTGACCATGGCCGCCGACGGCGGCTGGACGTTCGACGCTTCGGCGCCCGACTATCAGCATCTCGCCGCCGGCGCGACGCAGGACGTCGTCGCCACCTGGCGCGTCACCGACGAGCACGGCGCCTCCGCCGACTCGACGCTGACCATCCGCGTCACCGGCGTCAACGACGCCGCCGTCATCGGCGGCGCCGATGCGGGCGAGGTCATCGAAGACAGCGCGCTTTCGGTCGCCGGCCGCCTGACCGTCGCCGACGCCGACGCCGGCGAGGCGGGCTTCCAGCCGGCCAACGTCCAGACCGCCCTCGGCGCGCTGACGCTCGCGGCCGACGGCGCCGGGTCCTATGTCGCCGACGCCGCCCGCGCCAATGCGATGGCGGAAGGCGACACGGCGCTGGATGAGATCGTCGTGCGCTCGCTCGACGGCACGGCGCATACGCTGTCGATCACCATCCGCGGCGCCAACGACGCCCCGGTCGCGGTCGCGGCCAATGGCGCGGCGACCGAGGACGGCGCGATCGCGCAGGGCGCTGTTTCGGCGACTGACCCCGATCCGGGCGCGAACTTGTCCTATGGGCTCGTCGGCGCCGCGCCGGCCGGTCTCGTCATGGCCGCAGACGGAAGCTGGAGCTTCGATCCCTCCGCCGCCGCCTATCAGCACCTCGCGGCCGGCGCGACGCAGGATGTCGTCGCCACCTGGCGCGCCACGGACGAACTCGGGGCCAGCGGCGATTCGACACTGACCATCCGCGTCACCGGCGTCAACGACGCCGCCGTCATCGGCGGACAGGACGCCGGCGAGGCGATCGAGGACGGCGCGCTGACCGTCGCCGGCCGCCTGACTGTGGCCGACGCCGACGACGGCGAGGCGAGCTTCCAGCCGGCGACCGTCCAGACCGCCCTCGGCGCGCTGACGCTCGGAGCCGACGGCGCCTGGTCCTATGTCGCCGACGCCGCCCGCGCCAACACGATGGCCGAAGGCGACACGGCGCT
>JAEULW010000131.1 GCA_016793505.1 Methylobacteriaceae bacterium
GGCGAGGCCGCCATGAAACGACATGCCGCCCTTCCAGACAGCGACGATCTCGGCCGGATTTTCGCGGAAGAAGGGCAGGTTGTAGAACAGGACATAGCCGAGCCGGCCGCCGAGCACGACGCCGAGCGCGCAATAGACGACGAGATCGTCGAGCGATTCGGGCGCCGGCCGGCGCCTTGCGCCCCACAGCCCGTCGGCGCCGGCGATGCGACGGGCGGCCCACCAGCCGATCAGCAGGCCGGCGACATAGGCGAGCGCATACCAGCGGATCGCCAGCGGGCCGATCTCCACCAGAATGGGGTCGATGGCGGGGAAGGGCAGGGCCGGCAGCATGTCGCGTGATGCGACGGAGCGGCGGCGCCGTCAAGCGCCGCTGCGGGCCATGCGAAACAGGGGCGCGAGGCCCCTGTCCGCAGAGCGATGGCGGGAACGGCTACTGCAGCAGGCGCAGCTTGCCGATCGAGGCGGCGATCTGGCCGAACACCGTGTTGATCGAGGCCGCGTCGGTCGCCTCGTAGTAGCGCGTGATCTCGCCGGCGCAGTCCTTCAGCAGCTGCTTGCCGGCCGCGTCGATCGGGTTCGTCGGGGTCGTGAAGCCGATGGCGTAGATCACGAGGCCGGCGTTGCGGGCGTTCTGGCAGGCGCGGCGGGTCAGGTCGTCCATCGCCGCGCGGCCGTCCGCGCCGGTCGTCGGGTTGGGCAGCGCCGAGCCGTCGATCTTCTGCGTCGGCAGGCGCGGATTACGGCCCGTGCCGTCGACCGAGGTGAAGAAGCCGTAGGCCGAGTAGTAGGATTTGTTCAGCGCGTTGTCGACCGCGCCCCAGGTGTTCATGCCGTCGGTCATGACGACCAGCACCTTGCGGTTGTCGGGCGCGTCATAGGTCTTGGCGTCGGCGAACATGCTGTTGGGCGAGATGGTGCGCCAGCCCCACATCACGCCTTCGTGGATGTTGGTGTTGCCGTCGGCGGTGAGGTCGTCGATGTAGGATTTCAACTGGTTCTTGTTGTTGGTCAACCGGGCCAGCGGCTTCGAAGAGCAGGCGAGGTTGGGGCCGTGGCTGTTGCGCGTGTCGGGGTTCTTGTACTTGCAGACGCGCGCCTGCGCTGCGGCCTGATCCGGCGCATTGCCGGCGCACACGCCGGCATTGTCTTCCAGATAGCTGTTGACGTAGCCCCAGCTGTCGGGCTCGTCGGGCCAGAGCGAGGGCACGAAGAGACTGCTCGCATTCATGCCGGACGGCGTCACGTCCTGCACGTTGAGCGGATAGGGCAGCGACTCGAAGCAGCCCTTCCAGTCCCATTCCGATTTCCTGTTCTTCAGCCAGTTGAACAGATCGAAGCGGCTGTTGGCGAGAGCGCTCTGGCCGCTGTAGCCCTGCCAGTGCAGCGGCGATTCGCCGTGCTTGTCGACCCAGGCGGCGCTGCGATTGTTCTGATCGACGGCGACGCCCCAGGAGAAGGGCGTGATGGCGATCTTGACCTGCGCGTTGTTCATCTGCGAGCCGTACATGTAGTCGACGAAGTTCTTGGCCGCCGTGCGCAGCGCCTCGATCTTCGTCGCGCCGCCGGCGCCGTTGTTCATCGAACCGGAGGTGTCGAGCACGACGGCGATCTCGAAACTCGCTGCGCCGGAGGTGACGCAGGACTCGGCGTTCATGTCGACATAGGGGTAGCCGGCGATCTGCATGAAGGCGTTGTAGGACTTCGACCGCGCGACGACGCAGATCTTCTGCTTCGAGCCGCCGAGCGACTGCTTCTGCGCCGAGACGATCTGGGCGTTCGGGTCGTTGGCGACGGCGGTGAAGAAGGCCTGCGCCTGCGGCAGCAGCGACGCGTTGTCCTGATCCATGCCCTTCTGGCCGAGGGCCAGGGAGGTCGCGTCGACGCTCACCTGCAGATTGGCGCGGGCGCGGACTGCGGTGGAGTAATCGACGGCCGAGCCGACCACGAAAATCAGCGGGGCGAGCGACAGCGCGAACTGCATGGCGACGGCGCCCGAGCGGTCGCGACGCAGGGACTGGAACTTGCCGACAAGGCTACGCATCGTGTCGTCTCCGGTCAGGGCGCCTCGCCGCGAAAGCGGACAGGCGCCCAATAGTCATGCGCCTGTTGTCCCGCCGGGCGGCTCAACAGCGACTTAAAGCGATGTCGGACTCACGGAATTCCGGACAAAAGCCATGCGTTCCGGTGAATCGCGTCTGACGGGAATCGATTGCATTCGAGGCGTTCGCGGCGATCGGTCGCTGGACCCTTAACCGGCGCGAAAGGCGTGGACGGCTAGGGTCTGCGGCTTGCCGGACCACGCGAGGGCCATGACCGACGGATCGCCATGCGGGCGACAGGTTGCGCCCGACGGGCGGAACCGGGGCTTCAGCCCGGCGCTCCTCGCCGGGCTGGCGCTGATGCCGCTGCTGATCGCCGCAGGCCTGCTGCGCGAGCGTCTCGACGCGGCGGCGCCCATGCTGCCCGACGCGGCGCTGCGGCCGACCCTGTCGGCGGCGCCGGCGCCGGTCGTCGCCGCGCGCGCAGCGGAGCTGTCGCGCTGATCGTTGCGGCGGCCCCGCCCGGCCTGTATCCCTGCGCTGCGCGGCGACGCGGGTGGGGCCGGTAGCTCAATGGTCAGAGCCGGCCGCTCATAACGGTCTGGTTGCAGGTTCGAGTCCTGCCCGGCCCACCATCGCCGCCGGTTCACGCCGCCATGGCGCAGCGTCGCATGCCCTGGAGCCGCAGCGGCCCCGGCTGCGCAACCCCGACCAGCTGCGCCGGGGCGGCCGCTCAACTCAGCGCCCTACGAGGGGGGATAGCTTTGGACGCGAAAAAGGAGCGGCGATTGGAGGCGAATTGACAGATCCGACCTTCTCCCCGACGGAGGACGTCACGGTGCTGCTGAAGGATGGACGCCGGCTGGAGGCGCTCGGGATCCGGCACCCGAAGGGCCATGCGCGCAACCCGATGACCGCCGATGAGCTCTTCGCGAAGTTCACCGACTGCCTGGCGCAGGGACGGGCCACCAGCGCGCCCCGCCCGCTCTATTCCTCACTCATGGCGTTGCAGTCCCTGGCCGGCGTCGCGGCCATCCCGACCATCACGTGCGAACAGCAGCGCTGACGGCGGCGCAGCGGCGCGGGTCGATCAGGCGGCCTTCTCTGATGCGAGCCGTGTCCGGGCCTCGGCGAGATCGTTCCAGACCAGTTGGTCGATGATCTTGCCGTCGCGCAGGACGAACCGATCAATGTAGCGGATCCCCTCGAAGGCCGTGTCGTCGAGCCATGCGCCATAGAGCGTGCCGTAGATGTAGACCACGGTCTCCGCCCCGGACGGCGCCACGTCCACCGGGTCGTGGCGCTTCCTGACCCATGCGTAGCGGCCCTTCGCGCCCGCGACGAACGCCTCCAGCGATCCGTAGGTCCGTCCGCCCGGAAAGACCATCCCGAAGCCGGGTCCCAAATGGGCCTGGGCGCGGGAGAGGTCGCGGTTCTCGAGAGCGTCCAGAAAGTCCTTCACGATTGCCACAGGGTCCATGTCGCTGGCCCTCCCTTCTGCCTGTTGCGCCTGCGCCGTAAGCCCCGCTTGTCAGCGGGTTGACGCGAGAGTCCTTGGTCGACAATGGCGCGTGTGCGCCGTTGGAGCCACGGGCGATCGGCGACGGCGTCGGTCTTGCGTCGCCGATCGCCCATTGCCGTGACGGCGGCGGCGGCGCGCCCGCCGACGCAAAGCCACATGGAATTCAGACGCGCCGGCGTCACGCTCCGCCGCCGCATCGTGATCAAGCGGCTACTCGCCTGTTCTCACGCCAGCCTTGCCTGATCCGCATCGCAGCGTTCGTTGTGGCGTGCGAACAGGCAATAGCTGGTCGCAGACCGCTCGCCGGGACGGCGTCTGTCGCGCCCGCGGCTCGATCAGTGCGAGCGGCCGCAGGCGCGCAGAATGTCGTCGTATTGCCTGCGAACTCTCCGGGCTCGACCGAACACGGCGCGGTCGACCCGGTCGGACGGCGACAGGGGCTCGGGAGTCCACCATTCGGGATGGGTCAGAAGGTGCAATCGCGGATGGCCGGACAGGATGACCTGCCGCATCGGCTGGTAGCGCCAGACGCCGTTGGAATCGGAACCGTAGGCATAGTCGCGGCGCAGCCGCGCCGAATAGGCGTTGATCAGCCCGGCGATCGACTCGGCGCCGAAATCGAGCAGATTGGCGATGTCCGGATTGTGCCAGCTCATCGTGCGCAGAGGCATTTCGAGGATCGTCTCGAGAAGGCTTCTTTCGCGCGCCACCGCCGGGATCAGCCGCGCCTCGTCCCAGTTCGTCTCGGCATAGGCGCCGGCGTCGAAATGCAAACCGATCTCGTGGCCGAGCGCGGCGATCCCGCGCAACAGCGCGTTCACTTCCGGTTCGAGCAGATTGTAGAAGGGGGAGCGCGGATTGACGAAGTAGGTGGCGATCGCGCCTTCGTCCGCCTCGATGCGGGCGAGCGCGGCGGCGCGATGCATGGAAAAGTCGACGTCGTGACGCCAAAGCACATGCGGCTCGGCGGGCGCCTCGCCATAGCGCACAAAACGGTACGCCGCGCTCTTCAGGCTCACGATCAGGGCGCGGAAGCCGGCCTCCGTGAACTCGTCGAAATCAGCCATGACCGTGCAACTCCCCGGCTTCATCCGCCAGCGCGGCCATGATGACGCCGTCTCTCCATCGGCCATCGATATAGTAGGCCCGGCGCAGAACGCCTTCGACCTTCAGGCCAGCTTTCTCGTAGGCGCGCATGGCGCGCGCATTGTCGCCGAAAACGGTCAACCAGAGCCTTTGCACGTTGCGATCGCGAAAAGCATACTGCGCGGCGAGGCGCACCGCTTCGCCGCCATAGCCGCGTCCGCGGTCGCTTTCCCGCCCGATCCGGATGATCAGCTGGACGGAGCGATGGATCTGATGGAAGTCCGTCAATTGCAGAATGCCGACGAGCTGTGAGGACTCCGCATCGCGAAGGGCGAAGGCCACTCTCGAGGCGTCCCTCGAGATCGTCTCGAACCAGTTTTCATGCACAGGCTCGTGAACCGGCGCGTAGGCCGCGTTGAACCGGACCGTCTCCGGATCATTGATCCATTCGAACAGCAGCGGCGAATCGGCGCGCCTCAGTTCGGTGAGCGCGACGCGCTTGCCCTTGATCATGGGTGCACCTGCCGGTCCGTCGCCAAGGGTCGACCATCGTGCATCAGATAGTCGATGATCGAAAGTCCAGGCAAGTAGCTCCGCGAGGGCCCGTAGGGTTCGGGCGTGAAGCCCTGATCGACGAGCTCGACTCCGGCGGCGGCGAATGCGTCATCCTGCTGATAACCCGCCGCGCCGCCGCCGGCGAGATAGGCCGAGCCGCCCGCAGCCTTGACGAGCGAGATGAGCAGGTCGGTAGCCTTGCCTGCGTGCGGCAGTTCCGATTGGCGGACGAAGCGCGCGCTCACGCCGAGATGTCGGGCGAGCGTCATGATGGCTGTGCTGTTGAACGTCGCCAGATTGGCGATCGGCGCCTCGATCAGCGGTGCGAGAATACTCATGGCCGCGCGGAAGTTGGGCGCTCGCGCATAGTTGGCGTGCAGCGTCGCCAGCAGCTTGCGCCGCCATGGCTGGGCGTCGTCTATCTCCGCGGCGAGGATCGGCGCGCCGAGCGGCATGCGTCGGATCGGACAGGTGATCCAACGCGCTTCGCCCTGGATCGCGATTCGAACGCGGTTGGCCCAGGACCCCATGCCGCCGGAGCCTGCGCGCGGGTAGTCGACCGCATCGAGAAACACAAAGACGTCAGCGCGGCGGATCTTGTCGAAATAGCCGAGCCACGGGAAAAAATTCGGCTGATGGATGGCGACGAGCATGCCGGTCAGCTCACAAGCGCGTATCGAAGAAGGACTTGAGGCGGCGGAACCACCACAGCCCGAATAGCATCGCGCCGAAGCTGGCGAGCGCAAGATAGATCAACATCCAGAAGGGCGGGAACGCGCCATCCACCAAGGCGACGCGATAACATTCCGCAATGACGTAGAGCGGATTGAACTGCAGGATGGCCTGAAGCGGCTTCGGATAGGCCGTCAAGGGGTAGAAGATCGGCGAGATGAACAGCAGAATGGTCAGGACGTTCGGTAGCGCGAGCGCGGTGTCGCGGACGAACACGTTGAGCGCGGCGAGGAAGAGGCCGACGCCGGAAATGAATCCGATATGCAGAGCGACGACGAGCGGCAGCGCGATGAGGCCGACGCCCGGAAATTCCCCCGATGCGAACTTCAGCGCGAACAGCACAAGGAAGCTGACGAACATCGGAACGAGACCGAGCAACGCGCCGACGATCGGCAGAAGCTCCGACTTGAAGGCGATGTTCTTCACCACCCCGGAATTGCTGACCACCGACCCTGTCGCCGTCGACAGGCCCTCGCTGATGGCGAGCCAGGGACCGTAGCCGCTGATCAGCCAGATGACGAACGGCAGCACGCCTTCCTTGCCGGGAAGACGGCCGGGGAAGACGAACGTGAACACGAATGTGAAAATGCCCATCAGCATGAGCGGCGAGAGGGCCGCCCAGATCAGGCCAAGCGACGAACCCAGGAACCTGTCATTGAGCGACATCCAGAACAGATTGCGCAGCATGGAAAGGTCGCGACGGTCGAAGCCGGCGAGCGTCATGTCTCAAGCCTCCTCGGCGGGTCGCGACGTGATCACAGGATCGTAGTAGATCAGCGGCGTTCCGCCATATTGCCCCTCTTCGTCGACGACCTCGAACACTCTGGCGGCGTCGGAGGCCGGTCCGCGGCCCGTGTCGACCACGACATCGAGCCGATACAGGCCGGCGCCGAGGATAAAGGGCGACATAGCCACGCACAGGCGCAGCGGACTGCCCTCGGGCGGGGAAAGGCCGGCGTCGGACAGGCTCTGACGCCAGACCAGACGGCCGTCGACGCGCGTGAGAGTCAGTGTCAGATCGGCGAATCCGGCGTGCGGGCGTCGGCGGGCGCGGACCAAGATGTCAAGCGGCGCAAAGGCCGACACGGACGATCGCCTCGGCGTGCCGCCCTGGACGATTTCGATCTCCTCGACAATCGACTGCGCGCCGTGCGCGCCTGCGGCGTCAGGCATGCCGAACTTGCGCATGAGCTGCTGCTCGTCGGCTTCGCGAATGGCGGCCTCGTAGGCCTGCGTCACCTCTTGCGGCGCGCCGTCCATCACGACGCGCCCACGATCGATCCAGATGCAACGCGAGCACATCTCGACGATCGCGGCGAGGCCGTGCGAGACGACGACGACGATGCGTCCACCCGCGGCGATCTCGCGCATCCGGCGGCTGGCCTTCGCCGAAAAGAATGCGTCGCCGACAGAGAGCGTTTCGTCGATAATGAGGATGTCGGGGTCGATGAAGGCCCCCATC
>JAEULW010000165.1 GCA_016793505.1 Methylobacteriaceae bacterium
CCGGACAGGAGCTGCCGGTCGATCGCGCCGTCGCGCGTCACGCCGGGAAAAGCGGCCTCCACCGGCGCGACGGCGGCGCCGCGATACAGCGCGTGAACACAGGCGTCGGCGTCGTGGACCGGGACGCCCGCCTCGCGAAACATCCCGGCCGTCGCCGTCTTGCCCATTCCAATGGAGCCGGTCAGTCCAAGAATGAGCATTGAAAACAACCTATTGGAAGGCTGCGTCGGGCGGCGCGGCGGTTTCTGGCATGGTCCGTCGCAGATCGGCGGCGACCTGTCCAGCGCGCCGCGGCAATTCGCCTCTTGTGCGCTGCAGCATCAGCCCAACATTTGGGCGCAGATTTCTGCTGCGATGCAATATATTCGTGACGGAGGCGCGCTAGAGATTCGGGGCAGGATCGCCGATCGAGGAGACCGTCGTCATGGCTGAACGCAAACTCGCCCGCCTGTTCGCGCCCCGCTCGATCGCGCTTGCCGGCGCTAGCGCCCGCGAGGGCAGCATCGGGCGCGCGGTTCTGAACAATCTTCGCGAGGCCGGCTTCGCCGGACCGATCTACGCCGTCAATCCGCGCCACGCCGAGATCGACGGCGTGCCGTGCTATCCGGATTTTGCGTCGCTGCCGGGCGTTCCCGACCTTGCGGTCCTCTGCGCGCCGAAGGCGCTCGTGCCGGCGCTGGTCGAGGACGCCGCGCGCAAGGGCGCGCCGATCGCCATCGTCGTCACCGCCGACCCGCAGCACGGCGCGGGCTCCCTCTCCGACAGCCTGGCGGCGATCGCCCGGCGCTCGAAAATCCGCATTGTCGGGCCGAACTGCATCGGCGTGATGTCGTTGCGCGCCAGGCTCAACGCCAGCTTCGCCGCGAATTCCGCGCCGGCCGGCGATCTCGCCGTGCTCAGCCAGTCGGGCGCGATCGCGGCGGCGCTGATCGACTGGGCGCGCAACCAGAAGATCGGCCTGTCCGGGCTGATTTCGGTCGGCGACATGGCGGATGTCGACTTCGCCGATCTGCTCGATCATTTCGCGCTCGACGCGGCGACGCGCGCCATCGTCGTCTATGTCGAGTCGATCAGGGACGCGCGCAAGTTCCTGTCGGCGGCGCGCGCCGCCGCGCGCGTCAAGCCGGTGATCGTCGTCAAGTCGGGCCGCCACGCGGAAGCGGCGCGCGCGGCGGCGACGCATACCGGCGCGCTGGCCGGGGCTGACGCGGTCTACGACGCCGCCTTCCGCCGCGCCGGCCTGTTGCGCGTCGCCGGGCTCGACGAGGTGTTCGCGGCGGCCGAGACGCTCGGCCGGGTGCGGCCGTTCAACGGACGACGCCTCGCCATCGTCACCAATGGCGGCGGACTCGGCGTGCTGGCCGTCGACGGGCTGCTCGATCTCGGCGGCGAGACGGCGAAGCTTGCGCCCGAAACCATCGCCGCGCTCGACGCCATGCTGCCGCCCGCTTGGTCGCGCGCCAATCCGGTCGACATCGTCGGCGACGCGACGCCGGAGCGGTTCGAGGCGGCGATGCGCGAGACGCTGGCCGACAAGGGCGTCGACGCCGTGCTGGTCATGCATTGCCCGACGGCGCTCTCGACCGGCGTCGCCTCGGCCGAGGCGGTGGCGAAAGCGGTCGCCGCGCATCGCGCCAAGTCGCTCAACGCCAAGCCTGTGCTGGCGGTGTGGCTCGGCGGGCGCGAGGAGGTCGACGCCATCTTCGAGAAGGCGCGCATTCCGCATTTCGCCACCGAGGGCGACGCGCTGCAGGGCTTCATGCAGATGGTGCGCTGGCGCGAGAATCGCGACGCGCTGATGCGCACGCCGCCCGATCTGCCGACCGACTTCCGGCCCGACGTTTCGCGCGCCCGCCGCGCCGTGCGCGCCGCGCTCGAAGCCGGGCGGCAGTGGCTCGACCCGTTCGAGGTCGCCGAGGTGCTGGGCGCCTATGGCATCGACTGCGCCTCGCAGACGCTGGCCGAGACGCCGGAGCAGGCGGCGGCGGCGGGGCGGGCCTATCTCGTGTCCGCCGGCGCCTGCGCCGTGAAGATCGCCTCGCGCGACATCACCCACAAATCCGACATCGGCGCGGTGAAGCTCGATCTGAAGACGCCGCAGGAGGTGGAGGACGCCGCGCGCGATCTTCTGACGCGCATTCCGAAGCTGCGGCCGCAGGCGCGGATCGAGGGCGTCACCGTGCATCCGATGGTGACGCGCGCGCATGGGCGCGAACTGATCGCCGGGCTCGGCGACGATCCGACCTTCGGCCCGGTGATCGTGTTCGGGCGCGGCGGCAAGGCGGTCGAGCGCATCGCCGACACGGCGCTGGCGTTGCCGCCGCTCGATCTCGACCTGGCGCAGGATCTGATCGACCGCACGCGCGTGCGCCGCGTGCTCGACGCCTATCGCGACGTGCCGGCGGCGGATCGCGACGCGATCGCGCTGACGCTCGTCAAGCTGTCGCAGATCTCCGCGGATCTGCCCGAAATCCGCGAGCTCGATCTCAATCCGCTGGTCGCCGACGAGACGGGCGTGATCTCGCTGGACGCGCGCATTGCGGTGGCGCCGGCGCAACTCGACAAGGGCTCGGGCGTCAACGAGCGATTCGCCATTCTGCCTTACCCGAAGAACTGGGAGCGGCATGTCGATCTGCGCGACGGACGGCGCGTCTTCGTGCGGCCGGTCCGCCCCGAGGACGAGCCGATGTATGTGCGCTTCTTCGAGAAGGTGGCGCCGGACGATCTGCGTCTGCGCTTCTTCGCGCCGGTCAAGGAGTTCAGTCACGCCTTCATCGCAAGGCTGACGCAGGTCGACTACGCGCGCGCCTTCGTGCTCGTCGCCATCGAGGAGGAAACCGGCGAGATGCTCGGCGAGGTGCGGCTGATGCGCGACGTCGACCGCCCGGTCGGCGAATACGCGGTCATTCTGCGCAGCGACATGAAGGGACAGGGGCTCGGCTGGGCGCTGATGAGCTTCATGATCGCGCATGCCGAGGATGTCGGGCTCGCCGAGGTCGAAGGCCAGGTGCTCGACGAGAACGTCACCATGCTGGCGATGTGCGCCAATCTCGGCTTCCACATCCAGGGCGATCCGGACGAGCCGGGCGTCAGGCTGGTGCGCCTCGATCTGGCGAAGCCGGCGACGACGCCGTCGGATGCAGACGCGCCGCATAGCCCCGGCGCAGCGCCGTCACGCCTGACGGCGGCGTGAGCAGCGCGACGTCGCCCGACAGAGGCGCGACGGCGGGGCCGTAGCCCGCAAAGCTCCAGGGCCGCAGCGCGCCGTCGAGGACGAGATAGGCCTGCGCGCCGATCGCAACCATCGCGCCGTCGGGCAGCGCCCCGACATCGCGCGCGGCGATGCGGCGCGGCGGCGCGGCGCGCTCGGCGGCGAGAATGCGATCCATCTCGGGAGCGCGCAGCGCGCGGCCGAAGGCGGCGTCCCGAAAGGCGTGCGCTTGGGCGCGACGGCATTCGAAGCAGGGGCGCGCTCCGGCGGCGAGCGCCGTCGCCTCGTCGAGATAGAACAGTTCGGTATAGCCGCGGGTCCAGACGTCGCGTCGGCGCCCCTTGAATTCGAGCTCGCAACAGATCCAGGCGCGGCCGGCGGCGCGGCGCGCGCCGAGCGTGCGGTCATCGGTATGGAAGCGGCCGCCGCGATTGCCCATCATCGTTCCGCGCGCCGGCGTGGCGACGAGGCGGCCGAAGGGATCGACTCGGTTCTGGAGCGGCATCGCCGCGCAGCATCGCGCGCCGGGCGGCAAAAGCAAACGGCGGCCGGAGCGACCGGCCGCCGTTCGGCGCGGTGCGCGACCGCTCAGTAGCGGTAGTGATCGGCCTTGTAGGGGCCGGCCTGCGGCACGCCGATATAGGCCGCCTGATCGGGCGTCAGCCTGGTGAGCTTCACGCCGATCTTGTCGAGGTGCAGCGAGGCGACCTTTTCGTCGAGGTGTTTGGGCAGGGTGTAGACCTGCTTCTGGTACTTGCCGGCGTTCTTGAACAGTTCGATCTGCGCCAGCGTCTGATTGGTGAAGGACGCCGACATGACGAAGGAGGGATGTCCCATCGCGTTGCCGAGATTCACCAGGCGGCCTTCGGACAGCAGGATGATGCGGTGACCGTCGGGGAATTCGATCTCGTCGACCTGCGGCTTGACGTTCGACCACTTGAGGTTCTTCAGGCCGGCGACGTCGATCTCGTTGTCGAAATGACCGATGTTGCAGACGATGGCGCGATCCTTCATGGCGCGCATGTGGTCGGCGGTGATGACGTTCTTGTTGCCGGTCGCCGTGACGAAGATGTCGGCGCGCTTGACGGCGTCCTCCATCGTCGTCACCTCGTAACCCTCCATCGCCGCCTGCAATGCGCAGATCGGATCGATTTCGGAGACCATGACGCGGCAGCCGGCCTGACGCAGCGAGGCGGCCGAGCCCTTGCCGACGTCGCCGAAGCCGGCGACCATCGCCACCTTGCCGGCCATCATCACGTCGGTGCCGCGGCGGATGCCGTCGACGAGCGACTCTCGGCAGCCATAGAGATTGTCGAATTTCGACTTGGTGACGCTGTCGTTCACGTTGATCGCCGGAAACAGCAACTTGCCTTCCTTGGCCATCACATAGAGACGGTGCACGCCGGTGGTGGTCTCTTCCGAGACGCCCTTGATGGCGGCGGCGAGTCTGGCGAACCAGCCCGGCTTCTCCTTCAGCGTGCGCCTGATCAGCGCGAACAGGATTTCCTCTTCCTCCGAGCCCGGCTTGTCGAGGAAGGCGACATCGCCCTGCTCGGCGCGCAGGCCGAGATGCACCAGCATGGTGGCGTCGCCGCCGTCGTCGAGGATCATGTTGGGCTCGCCGCCGTCGCCCCATTCGAGAATCTTGCGGGTGTATTCCCAATAGTCCTCGAGGCTCTCGCCCTTGATGGCGAAGACCGGGATGCCGGC
>JAEULW010000174.1 GCA_016793505.1 Methylobacteriaceae bacterium
AAGGCGAAGCCGTCCATGCCCTTGGGCAGACCGAAGGGAATGCTCTCGCGCTTCACCCGCCCCTCGCGCAGGGCGGGGAAATCATAGGCGCGGGCCCAGCGCGTCGGGTCGGTCTCCAGCCGCCAGTCGACGAGCCCGGCCTTGAACGCCTCGAACAGCGAATTGGCGTCGCGGTAATAGTCGACGCGGATCTCGTCGAAATTGAACAGGCCGCGATGCAGCGGCAGGTCCTTTCCCCAGTAGTCGGGGTTGCGCCGCAGCGTCAGCCGCTCGCCGGGTTTGACCTCGGCCACGACATAGGGGCCGCTGCCGACCGGCGGCGTCAGGCTGGTCTCGGCGAAGCTCTCCGGATCGACCTTGTGGCGCGCCAGCACCGGCATCAGCGCCAGCGTCAGCGGCATTTCCCGGTCGCCGATCCCGGTCAGATCGTAGCGCACGGTCCGCGCGTCGAGCTTTTCGGCGGCCTTCACCTGGCTGTAGGCGGCGCGCTGCTGCGGCCGGCCCTTCGTCTTCAAGAGCTCGAAGGTGAACAGCACATCGTCGGCCGTGATCGGCGCGCCGTCCGAAAAGCGCGCCGCCGGGTTGAGATGGAAGATCGCGTAGGAGCGGGCGGCGTCCGTCTCGATCGATTCGGCGATCAGACCGTAGAGCGTGAACGGCTCGTCGAGCGAGCGCGCCATCAGCGTCTGGAAGACGTTGCCGTTGAGCCCCTGCGCCGTCGATCCGGCCTTGACGTTGAATGGGTTGAGGCTGTCGAAGGCCCCTTGCAGCCCCCAGATCAGCCGCCCGCCTTTCGGCGCGTCGGGATTGGCGTAGGGCAGGTGATGGAAATCGGCGGGCAGCGCCGGTTCGCCATGCATCGCGATGGCGTGCGCGCGCCGGCCCGCGCCCTCCGTCGCGCCGCCGGCGGCCGACAGGCAGGCGAGGCCGGCAAGGGCGCAGACGGCGGCGCCCGCAAGCCGGGCGGCGGCGCGAATCGCTGGGGCGAACATCGCCCGAGACTAGGGCCTGGGGCCCGGCCCGTCATGTCGCCGGTCGCTCCCGGGACCGGCGGATTCGCGCATTTCTGTGAACGGCGCGCGACGCTTTTCCCGCTGGCCATGCTGGCGGCGGCGCGATATGAGCGAGCGTCATGTTGAGGCCCCAATCCGCCGTCATCGGCGCGGTGGGCGCCGATGAACCGTTGTCGGACGCCGCTCCGCGCCGGATCGTCCATCCGAGGTCGAAAGGAAGCCGAATGTTCGCGCCACATCTCAAGCCGATCGCCCGTCTCGGCCTCGCCGCCGCGCTGGCCGCCGGCCTCGCCTCGGCGGCGCTGGCGCAGACCACGCCGCGCCCGGCCGCCCCGGCCCCCGCGCCCGCCCCGGCCCAGCCCGCCGCGCCGGGTCAGCCTGCGCCGGCCGCGCCGCCCGCCGGTCCGGTGCGCGTCGACCTGCAGGCCTCGCAGGAGGACTGGACCAAGATCTGCGGGCAGGACAAGGCCGCCAACAAGACGATCTGCTACACGACGCGCGATTTCGGCCAGGCGGCGGATCAGCCGCCGGTGCTGGCGCTCGCGGTCTACGACGTCAAGGGCGAGGACGAGCGCATCGTCCGCCTGCTGCTGCCCGTGGCGCTGATGCTCGAGCCCGGTTTCCGCTTCTTCATCGACAAGGGCCAGCCCGAGCAGGGCAAGTTCGCCATCTGCTTCCCCAATGGCTGCTTCGCCGAGGCCAAGGTGAAGGGCCCGACGCTGAACGCCCTGAAGAAGGCGACGACGCTGAGCATTCAGGTGCGAAATCAGGTGAATAACGAGGTGACCTTCACGTTGCCGATGAAGGATTTCGCCAAGGCCTTCGACGGCCCGGCGATGGACCCGGCCGAACTCGAGCGCCGTCAGAAGGAGCTGCAGGAGCAGCTGCAGAAGAAGGGCGAGGAAATGCGCCAGCAGCTCGAGAAGCAGTCCGCCGCGCCGGGCGCGCCGGCCGCCGCGGGCGCGCCCGCCGCCGCGCCGAAGCCCTGAGTCCGCAAACGCGAAGGGGGCGCGCCACGCCCCCTGTCGGATCGTCGCGCGCCGGCTTGTCCGGCGCGCTGTCGTTTCAGCCTCAGTGCCGCGGCGTATTGCGCGCCTGATAGCCGCCGCCTTCGGTTCGCTCGAACATCTCGTCGACCTGCGGGTGGCGCACCGGCTCGCCGGACGTGTCTGGCAGCAGGTTCTGTTCGGACACGTAGGCGGTGTATTCGGTCTCGGCGTTCTCGGCGAGCAGATGGTAGAACGGCTGATCCTTCGAGGGGCGCACTTCCTCGGGGATCGAGCGCCACCATTCCTCGGTGTTGGCGAATTGCGGATCGACGTCGAAGATCACGCCCCGGAACGGATAGATCCGGTGCTTGACGATCTGTCCGATCGCATATTTGGCGGTGCGCGCCTTCATGCTCCGCGATCCGTGGTCCATGGCACGGTTTCGTAACGCCCTCGTGACGCGCCGGTCAAGCCGCCGCCGCGCCGCTCACAGATCGTAGAGCTTGGCGTAGTCGGCGTCGCGCGCGGCGACCTGCCGGGCGAGATCGACGATCACTTTGGCCTGCTTCCAGGTGGCGTCGTCCTGCATCTTGCCATCGATCATCACCGCGCCGCTGCCGTCCGGCATCGCCGCCAGGATGCGCCGGGCGAAGGCGACTTCGCCCGGATCGGGCGAGAACACCTTTTTGGCGATGGCGATCTGGCTGGGATGCAGCGACCAGGCGCCGGCGCAGCCCATCAGGAAGGCGTTGCGGAACTGCGCCTCGCAGGCGGCGGGATCGGAGAAATCGCCGAACGGGCCGTAAAACGCCTTGATCCCGGCGGACTGGCAGGCGTCGACCATCTTGGCGACGGTGTAGTGCCAGAGATCCTGCTGATAGGCGGGGCGCGCCGGATCGGCTTCCTGCCCCTTCGCCGCGTCGGCCAGCACCTTGTAGTCGGGATGGCCGCCGCCGACGCGCGTCGTCTTCATCGCCCGCGAGGCGGCGAGGTCCGCCGGGCCGAGGCTCATGCCGTGCATGCGCGGCGAGGCGGCGGCGATCGCCTCGACATTCTTCACGCCCTCGGCGGTCTCGAGGATGGCGTGGATCAGGATCGGCTTGCGCACCCCGTGCCGCGCCTCGAGCTGCGCCAGCAGCTGGTCGAGATAGTGGATGTCCCACGGCCCCTCGACCTTGGGCAGCATCATCACGTCGAGCCGGTCGCCCGCCTCGCGCACGATTTCGGTCACGTCGTCCAGCGCCCAGGGCGAATTCAGGCAGTTGATGCGCGTCCACAGGCTGGCGGCGCCGAGATCGGCCGTCTTCGCCATGGCGATGAAGCCGGCGCGCGCCGCCTCCTTGGCGTCGGCGGGAATGGCGTCCTCGAGATTGCCGAGCACGACGTCGACCTCGCGCGCGATCTCGGAGACCTTGGCGCGGATTTTCTCGATGTGCGGCGGCACGAAATGGATCATCCGCTCGACCCGCACCGGCGGCTCGCGCAAAGGCGCGGGCGCCCCGATGGCGAGAGCTTCGTAGAATTTGCGCGGCGATCTGGACACGGGGAGCGCTCCGTCTGGCGGGTGCGGTCTTGTTGCACCGCGGCATCGCGGCGCGCAAGCGGCGCCTCGGTCGCATCCAAGACCGACTTGCAACCGCGCCCCGCTTCTGGCCATGTGCGCCCGCGCTGGAAGGGTGGCCGAGCGGTTTAAGGCGCCGGTCTTGAAAACCGGAGCGGGCGAAAGTCCGCCGTGGGTTCGAATCCCACCCCTTCCGCCAGTTTGTGCAAATTGTGATTGTGAAAACAGTGTCTTACAGGAATTAGCTGACACGCAGTCCACAAATTGGTCCACAGTCGCGCCTGACTCGCGCGCAATCGCCTCGTTCGGCAAGAGGGCGATGGCGCGCGCCCCTCAGCGCCAGTCCTCGGGCCGACGCCATGCGATGGCAGAGGGCAGCTGACCGTTCATGTCGAAAGACGGGCGCGGGCGGGCGATGCGCGGCATCGGAACCGGCGGGGGCGCCTCGGTCAGCAGCGGCTCGACGGCGGTGAGTATGCGCCGGCCGAGCGAGGCATCGGCCTTCACCCGGCCCGCGTCGGTATGGGCACGGCGGCCGCGGTGGTCGACCGTGACGCGCGTCAGGCGCAGGCCGTCGCCTTCCGGCTCGGCGGCGAGCGCAGGCAAGCCTGCGACGAAAAGTGATTCATCCGTGGCCTCAACACGCACGCCGCGCGGGAGCGCGACAGTTCGCATCACGTCCAAGGCGAGCGCGGCGAACTGCCCGTCGAAGGCCCGCCAGAGCGCGACAGGCGGCAGGGGATGCGGCCGGCCCGCCTCCGTCACCACCCGCGCCCGATGCCCGCCAGTCGCAAGCTCTGCTGCCGCGCGCGCCATTGCGTCGGCGGCGATCCGCAGCGGGTCGGCCATGCCGCGCGCTCAGGAGTTGAATTCGTGAAAGATGCGTGCAGGCGGGTTTACGCTCGGCGATCCCCACGTCGCAGGAGGCAGACAGATCGAAGTGGCGAGCGTCGGGAGATCGCAGTAGATCGCACGGGCGGCAGGCGATGTGGTGACGCGACGGGTGAACATGGCCCTTTGCCGAGGCACAACTCGCTCGCCGCGATCGTTCAAGGCGAATGGGTCGTCGGTCGGATTTCCGTTCGCGTTGACGTAGGCCTCATACGTTTCATCACGGAACGTCGCCGGCTCGGCCGGGCGTTCGCAGCGGCGCGGGCGCGCCACGGCCTCGGGGCTATCGATCCCCGAGGCGCGGGCGGCGTCGCAGGCCGCGCGCCACCGATCGAGGAACGCCGCAATCTTTTCGACGCATGGCGTGTAGACTGAGTCGAGTTCGGCGACAGCCGCGGCGACGGCGCGCTCGGCCTCGGCCCGGCGCTGCGCAGTCTCTGCATCAGCCAGGCGCTGGCGGGCGCCGGCTTCGGCGGCGGTCAGCTCGGCCAGGCGAGCGGCGAGGCGCTGCGCCGCATAGCGGAGCCGACGGTGCTCGGCCTCGTTCCGCTCGGCAGCGTCATCGCTTTCGAGCACGGCGCCGGCATGCGCGGCCGCCAGCGCAGCAATCTGCGCCTCGATCTGCGGCGCCTGCGCCTCAAGGCCGGCGCGTTCGCGCGCGATTTTCTCGACCTCGTCGCGCAGGGCGGCGAGCGAGGGGCCGGAGGTGATCTTGGTCTTGCGTCCAAACATGCGTCTGGTCTCCGTTCAGCGCGCGCCGGCGCGCGTAGTTGCAAGGAACTCGCGCCAGCCGGCCTCGGCCTTTGCGGTCTTGAGCGCGAGAAGTGCGGCGAGGCGATTGCGATCGGGGCCGGCGGGATAGGCTTCGGCGACGAAGGCGCCCAATTCGTGCTGATAGGTCGCAATGATCGTCGTGAAAATCTCGCTCGCGGCGTCGCGCGACATCAGTTCGCCCTCGGCGCGCAGGTTGCGGGCGCCGATCTCGCGGGCGCGCTCGCGCAGCACGGCCGCCCGTTCCGGCGCTTCGGCGCTCTCGCGATGCAGCTTGAGATGGGCGAGATAGGCGCGGATCGTCGCGACAAGTTCGAACGGGCCGTGACGTTCCTTCGGCAACGCGCCCTGCGCGGCGAGCTGCTGAAGCCGGCGCGGCGTCAGCATCAACAGCGCGGCCATTTCCGCGGTCGCAAGAGTTGTCGTCTGCTTCACCTGTCGGAAACCTACTGCGAAAACGAAGCGCGTTTTCAGTGAGTTGGAATACGTCCAATCTTCGGGCGGATTACCCGCCGCACCCGACGGACCGAATTATCCGGTCCCTATGTGATTTGATCAGCTTCGGCCTTTCTGCGGCCGGCCGGTCATGCGCGCGTGATCCGCCATGGCGCGGGCCGCCGTGTCGGTCGCGCCAGGCAGTGGACCGTCGAGAAATGCGAGCGGATCGCCATCTTCGATCTTCGGCGTCGCCGCCAGAAGGCGCGCGGCTTCCTCGACGGTCAGATCGGTTTCGAGCGCGATCACCTGTGCCGATGGTTGACGCCCCTGCGCCTCGGGCAAGCTGAGGATTGCGCCAACGCGGCGACGCTCGGCGAAGGCGCTGGCGACGAACGCACGTTCGAACTCCGCGCGAAGATCAGGGTCGTAGGGAAACGCCTTCGCGGCGGCGGCGGCGGCGCGGGCGGCGGTGGTCGGCATCGGGGGTCCTTTCAACGAGCGAACAGCTTCGCGGCGAGGCGGCGAGCGTCGCGGGCGGCGGGGTCGGCGGGCAGCCGCGATAAGGCACGAATGCAACTCGTTAACGACTCGGCTGTCGCGGCGAGAACCATGACGGCCTGCTCGCGACCGAGACTTTCGACGTGCGCCAACAACATCTCGGCGCGCTCGCTTGTTTCTGGGTCGGGAGCCTTGGAACGCTTCGCCATCACCTTGCTCGAATTCGGTTGCGCCGCCACCGGCCTCGCTTCCCGCGAGTCGTGAGCGAAACGACTCGTTGAATTTCCGGCGGCGGCGCGTCTCGAACATGACGCCGATGGCCTAGGCAGTGCCATATGCAATGCAGGGCCATTGCATAGGCAATGCGCGCCGCTCAGACGCCCGGCGGTCGCGAGTAGCGTCTGTCTGCCAGGTCGGAAGGATCGACGCGCCACGCGCCGTCTGCGCCTTTGCGACCGCACTCCTTCGCGCGCCGTCTCGCCGTGCAGGTGCTGACGCGAGCGATCCGCGCGGCCTCGACGATCGGCAACATTTTGCCGGGCCGAGGCGTGATGTGCGAGTCGTCAAGCGTGGCAAGTTCATCCGCGATCGGGCGGATCGCCGCGAGTTCAGACTCGACGTTGGCGAGCCGCTGGCGTATCTCGGCCGCCAGCGCAGCGCGGCGATCGGGGCGCGCGGTCATTCGCCGGCCTCGATCTCGGCGTCGGCGAGCATTGCGGCCTCGCGACGTAGGCCGGATTTTCGCGGGCGTCTGGGGGCGCGCTTGGCAGTCAGCGCGCTCCGAATGACGATCGTCA
>JAEULW010000175.1 GCA_016793505.1 Methylobacteriaceae bacterium
TGACGATCGTCATTCGGAGCGCGCTGACTGCCAAGCGCGCCCCCAGACGCCCGCGAAAATCCGGCCTACGTCGCGAGGCCGCAATGCTCGCCGACGCCGAGATCGAGGCCGGCGAATGACCGCGCGCCCCGATCGCCGCGCCGCGCTGGCGGAAGTCGAGCGCCAAGCCAGGATCGCCGCGACCGCGCTCAACGCGATGCGCGAGGCGATCGCCCAACTGCGCGCCGCTGACAACACGACTGACGCAGAGACTCCCGGCAAGTTGCGCCCGATCGCCGAGGCCGCGCGGATCGCGCGCGTCAGCGTCGACACGGCGAGACGGCGCGCGAAGTAGTGCGGTCGCAAAGGCGCAGACGGCGCGTGGCGCGTCGATCCTTCCGACCTGGCAGACAGACGCTACTCGCGACCGCCGGGCGCCTGAGCGGCGTGTATTGCCTATGCAGAATACCCGCATTGCCCGTCGCGCTGCATAGGTAGTCGGCGCCATGTTCGAGCCGCGCCGCCGTCGCACCTGCGGCGAAAACGTGGGCGCGCTTGAGGCGCAGGCGCGCGGCGGCGGCGCAACCGAATTCGAGCGATGGTGATGGCGCAGCGTTTGAGCAAGAAACCCGACCCCGACCCCATCGTCGTCGAGCGAGGCGAGGTTCTACTCAGCTCGCTCGAATCGATTGGCCGCGAAGCCGCTGCGCTCGCCCTAGCCAACACCAACGAGTGCATCATCAACTGCGTCCGCGCGCTTGCGCGACTTCCGATCGACCCTGGCTCGATCGCCGCCCGTCGCGCCGCCATTCAGATCTTCAGCCGCGAGTGCTGACCATGTCCAAATTTGCCGCAGCCGATCATGCCGCCGCCATGCGCGATGCGCTCGCAGACGCTCACGCCGACGGCATCGCGCATGGCCGCGCTGCTGAACGAGCACGGATCGATGCGATCCTTTCTCACCCCGAAGCTGTGGGCCGCTATCGGTCGGCCGTGGCGCTGGCGATCGAGACCGATCTGTCGGCTGAGCAGGCCGGCAAGGTGCTGACGTCGCTGCCGCGCGAGGAAGGTCCGGATGACCAACTCGCGGCGCTTCTCGGAACGCCCGTGGCGTCACCCAGCGCGACTGCGGCGCGTGCTCTCAACGACTATGAGCGGCTGACGGGCCGGCAGGGCAAACGGGAGTCCTGACCTTTTCCCGCGTAGGGACCGGATAATTCAATCCGCCGGGTGCGGCGGTAAATCCGCCCGAGAATTGGACGTATTCCAACTCACTGAAAACGCGTTTCGTTTTCGCAGTAGGTGTCCGACAGGTGAAGCACACGACAACCCTTGCGACCGCGGAAATGGCAGCGCTGTTGATGCTGACTCCGCGCCGGCTACAGCAGCTTGCCGCGCAGGGCGCGTTGCCGAAGGAACGTCACGGCCAGTTCGAACTTGTCGCGACGATCCGCGGCTATCTCGCCCATCTCAAGCTGCATCGCGAGAGCGCCGAAGCGCCGGAACGGGCGGCCGTGCTGCGCGAACGCGCGAAGGAGATCGCCGGCCGCAACGCGCGCGCCGCCGGCGAGCTAATCTCGGCCGCCGAGGCAATCTCCGTCTTCGCCGACGTGCTCGGCACCTATCGCGGTCAGCTTGAAGCCTTCGTCGCGGAGGCTTATCCGCCTGGTCCCAATCGCGATCACCTCGCGGCTCTCGTTTCAGCCAAAGCCGCGAGCGCCGAAGCGCGCTGGCGCGACTTCCTTGCAACGACCCACGCCGACGCGCGCAGATAGGAGAGCGAGAGGCATGTTCACACGCAAATTGAAGTCTCCCGCCGGCCCGTCACTCGACACGCTGCGCGCAGAGGTCGACAAGATCGCCAGCGAACTCGCCGGCCTTCAGGCGCAGGCGCCGCAGATCGAGGCGCAGATCGCCGCACTGGCGGCCGCGCATCCCGCCGCCGTGCTGGAAAGCGACAGCGCTGCCGAAGCGAACGAGGCCGAGCGCCGCCGGCTCGGCTACGCGCAGACGAGGCTTGCCGCTCGCCTGGCCGAGCTGACCGCCGCCGAATCCGACGCCCGCCAATGCCTGGCCGATGCAGAGGCGGCGCAGCGGCGCGTCGACGCCGAGCGCGCCGTCGCCGCGGCTGTCGCCGAACTCGACTCGGTCTACGCGCCGTGCGTCGGGAAAATCGCGGCGTTCCTCGATCGCTGGACCGCGGCGTGCAACCTCGCCCGCGCCGCCGGCATCGATTCGCCCGAGGCCATCGCGCGTCCGCGCCGCTGCGAGCGTAAGGCCGAGCCGGCGACTTTTCGCGATGAAAGCTACGAAGCGTTTGTCGACGCGAGCGGCAACCCGACCGACTCTGCGTTCGGCGTCAACGATCGCGGCGAACGCATCGTGCCTCGCCAAAGGGGCATGTTCACGCGGCAGGTGCGCGTCGATCCCGCGAGAATGGCGGTCTATGCCCATCTGCCCGCACTGGCGGCCTCGATCTGTCTTCCGCCTGCTCGCTGGAACGGGCCAAGCGTCAACCCGCCGGCCCTCATCTATCACGAGTTCAACGCGTAAAGGTCCGCGCCCATGGCCGACGCGCTGCGGATCGCCGCCGAGGCGATGGCCCGTGCGGCCGCAGCGCTTGCCGCCGGCGGGCGTCGGGCGCGCGTGGTTACGCACGACGCTCGCCCGCAGCCGCTGCCGCCAGTGGCGCTCTGGCGGGCCTTCGACGGGCAGTTCGCCGCGCTCGCCTTGGACGTGATGCGCACTGTCGCGCTCCCGCGCGGCGTGCGTGTTGAGGCCACGGATGAATCGCTTTTCGTCGCAGGCTTGCCTGCGCTCGCCGCCGAGCCCGACGGCGACGACCTCCGCCTGACCCGCCTCACGATCGACGCGCGCAGCAGCCTCGCCATAGCCGACGCGGGCCGGATCAGGCTCGACGGCTCGCTCGCCAGCCACATCCTCACCGCCGTCAAGCCGCTCCTGGCCGAGGCGCCGGCGCCGGTCTCGATGCCGCGGATCGCCCGCCTGCGCCCGTCGTTCGACATGAGCGTTCAGCTGCCCCCCACCATCGCCTGGCGGCGGCCCGAGGACTGGCGCTGACCGAAGCGAGCTGTTGCATTCTGCGAAGCTGATGAAGCTGTGCATCAGATCGGGCCCAGCGCGTCATTGCCGCGCAAATTGGACGACCGTCGTGTGTCGCGCGTCGCCCAGTCCGCACTCCGCGAATTCGTGATTGCGAGTCGACGGTTGCCGGGACGTCGCGTCGTCGAACTCGCAATCCGGCGTGCGATGGGTTCCGTCGCCCTCTCCGCCGAGCCCATCGGCCGGATCGTCGTTGTACCTGGCGTTCGGAGCGAAAAGGAGTCGAGGTGAGCTTCGACCGCGAAAGCGACTGATGCGGCGACCCAGAAGCTGCCGAAGCGCGCCTTGGAAGGCCAGAAATGTGGTTGGGCGACGCTGGTCCGCCATAAGCCCCAGCGGCTCCGGCGTTCTTGTGCAAGACGGCCGATAATCTCCTTGGTTGCATGACAGTGACACGCGGCTGCGGTCGGGATGACACGCCGAATGGAACGCACCATATATCAACGGGTTATATTGAATGTTGTTTCTGAACATAAATAGAACTATGTGCGGGCCCCCAGTGTGAAAATTCGGCAGATACTGGCGAACGTTCCAACGTTTCCCAAAGCCGCCTAGGACGGTTGCGGACTGGATCGGTCCCGTTCCCGTACGCGCCCAAGTTGGCCTCAGACAATGCTTCACGCTTAGTCTAGCCTCAGGCAGAGCACTATCCTTCGAATTCTTCCTGCATGTATGCTGCCGCAAGCGTTACCGCACCCGTACTAACGGCGGGCTCGGGATGCTGAGATGCCCTGTCGCTGCCTTCGCAGTCGCTGCCCCTATGCTGTCGAGCGATGCCCGAGACCGCCGAGACGATCCGCCTGGAAAAACTGTACGAGAACCTGCGTGAGCGGCTTCTCGACATGTCCCTCCGCAACCCGATGCTTAGTTACAAGCACCGGGCGACCTCAAAGCGTCAGCTTCAGATCGTCGACGAGGTGCCGGAGAGCGTCTACCAACTCCTGACCGATGGGGGCGCGCTCGAGATAGTCGCTCTGCCGGAGCCCGACGACACTCCCCTCGACGAACGGACCGAGGAGTTCACCTCGACACTGGCGCACGCGAGGGTCTCGGATATCGAGCATCTCACAAGACTTCGGGCGCTTGAGAGCGCTGGGAGGGACGACGAGTTCGAGCTGGCAAAGGTCGACCGGGAACTGCGCGACCGCGTGCGCGCCCAGCTTGGCCTTCCTCCCCGCCGCAATAGCAAGACCGTCAACCCGGCCGAGCACGCCCGCGAGCTGGGCATTGATCCTTCCCTCGAACTCTCGGCGACATCGACCAAGGGGGCCCACTCCGACCGCAAACTCCAAACACTCAAATGGCCGGACAACCTAGAGGCGGTTCTTGAGCGCATCTACGACGATGCTCGCTTGGCCGAGCAGGAGACGGGCCTGTCAACGCTCTTCCTCGTCTTCGGCTTCCTGGAGTGGACCGAGCGCGACGAGGGGAAGAAGCTGTTCGCCCCTCTCCTGATGCTTCCGGTGAAGCTCGACAGAAGGAAGACGCCGCGCGGCAAGATCGTGTTCAATCTCTCGGCGACGGCCGAGACCGCCGAAGCGAACCTCAGCCTTCTAAAGAAAATCGAGCGCGATTTTGGGCGCTCCCTGCCTGACTTCGCCCCAGGTGCAGACGGCGACTCCGTCGAGGAATATTTCGAGGCGGTCAGGAAGGCGGTCGACGGGCAGAAGGGCTGGCATGTCCGACGTTTCCTTACCCTTGGACATTTCGCGTTCGGCCGCTTCGCCATGTACGCCGACTTGGCGCCTGCGAACTGGAAACGTCATCCGATAGAGGACAAGCTCGTCGGCGCCATCGTTCGCGGCGCCGAGATGACTGGAGACGGCGGCGGTTCGCTCTTTGGACCGCCCGAGGACTATCCGGTCGACGATCCCGAGATCGAGAAGATCGCCCCCATCCTGATCCACGATGCAGACGCGTCGCAGCACAGCGCACTTGTCGATGTCATGAAGATGAAGAACCTGGTTATCCAAGGGCCGCCAGGGACCGGGAAGTCGCAGACAATCACCAACATAGTCGCGAATGCGCTCGCCGACGGACGCACCGTGCTCTTCCTGGCCGAGAAGCAGGCCGCGCTCGACGTCGTCAAGAGGCGCCTCGCGAAGGCCGACCTAGGCGACTTCTGCCTCGAACTCCACTCCGACAAGGCGTCCTCACGTCTAGTTGTCGAGAGCCTGAAGAAACGGGCGCAGCACGGCTTCGGAAAGCGGCCAAACGGCTCGGCGCAGCAGCCCGACGTCACGTGGGACCAGTGCCGGAAGGAAGTTGCCGCGTACGTCGACGCCCTCCATGTCGCCGCCAGCGACGGCAAGGCGCCGTTTGACCTCATCTGGCGGTCTGGCCTGCTGCCGGTTCTGTGGACGCGCAGTTAAGCTAATCCCACCCTCCGCTCGAACTCAACCGGGCTGACGTAGCCGATGGTCGAGTGCCTGCGGACAGCGTTGTAGAACCTCTCGATGTAGTCGAACACGTCCGCTCGCGCTTCGTCGCGCGTCCGGTAGACCTTGCCCCTGATGCGTTCGGTCTTGAGCGAGGAGAAGAAGCTTTCCATGGCCGCATTGTCCCAGACGTTGCCGGATCGGCTCATCGAGCAGACGACGCCGTTGTCGGCCATCAGCTTCTGGAACTGCTCGCTGGCGTACTGGCTGCCCTGGTCCGAGTGATGCAGGAGGGCATCGGGCTTGCCCCTTCGCCAGATGGCCATGATGAGCGCGTCGGTGACGAGCTGCGCCGTCATCTCGGCCTTCATCGACCAGCCGACCACGCGGCGAGAGAACAGATCAATGACGGCGGCGACGTAGAGCCAACCCTCAGCGGTCCAGATGTAGGTGAAGTCGGCGATCCATCGCTGGTTCGGCCGCTCGGCGTGGAACTCACGGTCGAGCATGTTAGGCGCGATCGTCGAGCGCTGGCCATCATCCTTCGGCAGCCCGCGCCGACGCGGTCTTGCCCGCAAGGCCTGCGCCCGCATCAGGCGCTCGATGCGGTGCAGGCCGCAGTCGATGCCTTCGGCCAGCACATCCCGCCAGACGCGCCGGGCGCCGTAGGTGCGCGCCGAGCCGATGAAGCTCGCTCGCACCTTGGCGCCGATTTCCTCGTCCTCCCGGCTGCGCTTGCTTGGCGCCCGGTTGAGCCAGGCGTGGAAGCCCGACCGCGACACGTCCAGCGCTTCGCACAGCCACGCCACCGGCCAGATCCCCCGGTGCTTCGCGATGAACACGAACCTCATGTCATGTCCTTCGCGAAGTAGGCTGCGGCCTTTTTTAGGATATCGCGCTCCGCCTTCAGCTTGGCGACCTCGCGGCGCAGCTTCTCGATCTCCAGCTGCTCCGGCTTCATCTGCCCGTGGCCGGGAAAGGCCTGCGCCGGATCGGCGGCGAAGTCCCGCACCCACTTCCGCAGGACGTTCTCGTGCACGTCCAGATCGCGCGACGCCTGCGCCACGCTGACCCCGCGGTCCTTGATCAGGCGAACCGCCTCAACCTTGAACTCACGCCCGAACCTTCGCCTTCCCATCGGCCACCTCCGGCTTCATGAAACACCCATTCTCGGTGTCCACGAAACCGGCAGCAGGCCAGACCGCCTTCGCCTGCGCGGCTACGAGGTCGACTATCAGGTGGGCGTGTCCGGGTTCCGGATCGACCTCGGCATCCGACATCCCGATCACCGGGAACGCTACCTTGCCGGCGTCGAGTGCGACGGGGCCCGCTATCACTCCAGCAAGAGCGCTCGCGACCGCGACCGGCTCCGCGAGGAGGTCCTACGCGGCCTGGGCTGGGATCTCGTACGGGTCTGGTCGACGGATTGGTTCGACAATCCCGACCTCCAGACAGAACGGCTGGTCATGCAACTGGAGGAGCTTCGAGCCCGGCCAGCTCCGGTCGATATGGACTACCAGTTTGCCGGGGCCTCGCTCCATACCGACCCAAATTTGCGTCTTGAGGTCAGCCCATCGACGGTCGCAGTCGACGACAATGCTGCTCCAAACGGGGATCGGAATATCTCACCCGAGTCCGACCGGGAAGGATTGGATGGGACCGAGCGATCGCCATCGGACAGCCCCAAACCTGCTCAGGCGCGTGAGGCGGCGTCGCTGCTGGACGGCGCGGGCGCGCTTGGCGAGACGGATCTCGGGCGAGCCTTGCGCGAGTTCCGGGACACCATCATCGCGGTGGAGATGCCTAACTGGGAGCCGCATCGGTCCATTCTTCGCGAGGCGATGATCGAAACTTTCATCGCCCAACGCATCAACGATCCCGACCAATGGTTCAGCAAGGTACCCCAATTTCAGCGTCAGGGTACCGCGCCAGCCGAGAAGGCGCGTTACATCGAGCGCATCTGCGATCTCGTGGCCCGCCTTGAAGCCAAGGGGCCACCCACGCCCAGGCCCCCGGCGTT
>JAEULW010000191.1 GCA_016793505.1 Methylobacteriaceae bacterium
CGAAAGTCCGGCGCGTCAGATCGGCGCGGCGCGCCGGCGCAGCGCCGCCGCCGCCAGCACGGCGAAGGCCAGCGCCAGCGGCGGGAAGGTGATCCAGTTCACCCAGTCCCAGCCCCAGGCGACCAGCACCTGGCCGGAGGAGAAGGAGCCGACCGCCATCGTGCCGAAAACCAGGAAATCGTTGAAGGACTGCACCTTGTTGCGCTCTTCCGGGCGGTGCGTCGTCAGCACCATGGCCGAGGCGCCGATGAAACCGAAGTTCCAGCCGACGCCGAGCAGGATCAGCCCGGTCCAGAAATGCGCCACTGTGATCCCGGCGAGGCCGACGATCGACGACAGCGCGATCAGCGCGAGGCCGGCGACGATGATCCGCTCGGCCCCCCAGCGCGAGATCAGCCGGCCGGTGACGAAGCTCGGCAGATACATCGCCACGATGTGCCACTGGATGGCGAGATTGGAATCGGAGACGTCGTGCCCGCACATCTTCATGGCGAGGGGCGCGGCGGTCATGACGAGATTCATCAGCGCGTAGGAGACGACGCCGCACAAAGCCGCGATGAGGAAGCGCGGCGTCGTCGCGATGACGCGCAGCGGGCGTCCGGCCCTGAGGTCGGCGGCGGCCGGCGGCGGAATGTCGACGGTCGAGAGCACGGCCATGGCGAGGAGCGCCACCGCCGCCTGCCCGACATAGCTGGCGGCGAAGAGATAGGGCGCCCACAGGTTCATGGTGTTCTGCACGAGCTGCGGCCCGACGAAGCCGGCCGCGACGCCGCCGGCCATCACCCAGGACACGGCGCGCGGCTTGAAGGCGTCGGAAGCGGTGTCGGCGGCGGCGAAGCGGTAGGACTGGGCCACCGCGGCGTAGCCGCCGCACAGCGCCGTGCCGAGGCAGTAGAGCCAGAAGTCGCCGCGCCAGACCGCCAGGGCGTTGATCAGCCCGCCGAGCACGCCGAGGCCGGAGCCGAGCTGGAAGGTCGCGCGCCGGCCGTTGCGCCGGGCGATCCAGCCCGCCGGCAGGGTCGATAGCGCCATGCCGACGACGAACAGCGAGATCGGCACGGTGGCGTAGGCCTTGTCGGGCGCCAGGATCGAGCCGACGATCGCCCCTGTCGCGAAGACGACGCTGGCGTTGGCGCCGGCCAGCGCCGAGGCCACGGCGAGCCGCAGCGCATTGGCGCGGGCGCGCGCGTCGTCCACCGGGCCGGCTGTCGTCACCGTCATGTCACACTCGGTTCCTACGTCGGCGCCTGTCTAACAGGAACAGGGGCGCGCAAACCAGCCTCGCGCCCGCAAAGCAGCGACGAGGAGCGGACATGGCGCAGAGCGCGGTTGCGGCGCAGGCGGGCCCGGCGCTGGCGGCGTTGCGCGCCCGGCGGCCGCTGACGCATGTCATCGCCAACTACGTCAGCATGGATGTGACCGCCAATGCGCTGCTGGCGCTCGGCGCCTCGCCGGCGATGGTGCATGCGATCGAGGAGGTCGAGGCCTTCGTCGGCCTCGCCGACGCGCTGTCCATCAACGTCGGCACGCTGTCGAAGCCCTGGGTCGAGGCGATGTTGCTCGCCGCGGAGGCGGCGCAGGATCGCGGCCTGCCCTGGACGCTCGATCCGGTCGGCGTAGGCGCGACGCGATTCCGCGACGAGACCTCAGCCGCGCTGCTCGCGCGTCGACCGACGGCGATCCGCGGCAACGCCACGGAGATCATGGTTCTGGCGCGGCTCGCCGGCGCGCACGCGCCGGCCGGACGCGGCAAGGGCGTCGACTCGGGCAATGCGACGTCCGAGGCCGAGGAGGCCGCGCGGGCGCTGGCGCTGGCGACAGGCGCCGTCGTGGCGGCGACCGGCGACGTCGATTTTGTCACGGACGGGAGGGTCGCGGCGCGCATCGTCGGCGGGCATGCGCTGATGCCGCAGGTGACCGCGCTCGGCTGCGCGCTGTCGGCGACGGCGGCGGCCTTCCTGGCGGCGGAAGGCGACGCCTTCACGGCGACGGCGGCGGCGCTCGCCGCCTTCGCCGCGGCGGGCGCGAAGGCCGGCGCGCAGGCGCGCGGGCCGGGCTCGTTCCGGCTCGCCCTCCTCGACGAACTCGCCGCGCTTGCGCCGGGCGACCTCGCCCCGCGCATCGAGGCGGTCCCATGAGCGGCCGGTCGGTCTATCGGCTGTGCCTCGTCACCGACCGGCCGCTGGCCGGCGGAAGGCCGCTCGTCGACATCGTCGGGGCGGCCGTGCGCGGCGGCGTCAGCATGGTGCAGCTGCGCGAGAAGAGCGCCGATACGCGCGCCTTTCTCGAGGAGGCGCGGGCGCTGAAAGCGCTGCTCGCCGGAACCGGCGTTCCGCTGATGATCAACGACCGCGTCGACATCGCGCTCGCCTCGGGCGCCGACGGCGTGCATGTCGGGCAGAGCGACATGCCGCTCGACATGGCGCGGACGCTGATGCCGGCGGGGGCGATCATCGGCCTGTCGATCACATGCCTTGCCGACCTCGCGCGGCCCGACGCGGCGGCGGCCGACTATCTCGGCGTCGGCCCGGTCTATCTGCAGACCGTCAAGCCGGACGCGACGCCGCCGCTCGGCGTCGACGGATTCGCCGCGATCCGCCGCGCGAC
>JAEULW010000209.1 GCA_016793505.1 Methylobacteriaceae bacterium
AGGAGGCGTTGACGAGTTCGTTGGCGATGGTCAGCACCACGCCGGCGCCGGCGACGTCGCCGAACAGGAGGCCGATCAGGAAGGAGGCGCCGCCGGCCTGGATCATCCGCCGCATGCCGTCGCGATGGGCGACATGGCCGATCTCGTGGGCGAGCACGCCGGCGAGTTCGTCCGGCGTCTCCGCCTTGCGCAGCAGCGCGTCGAAGACATAGATGCGCCCGCCCGGCAGCGCCACGGCGTTCGGCACGGCGCTCGAAAGGATCGCGGCGTCGAGCTGCATCGGCGCGCCGACCGCGCCGGCCAGCCTGTCGACCAGTTTCTGCAGCGCCGCCTTGCCCGCGGCGGTCTCGCAGGTCCTGCCGCCGAAGATCGAGCGCACCTGCTTGTCGACCGCGACGCCGATGCGCTTTTCGAACGAGACCGGCACGAGCGGCGCCAGCCGGTCGGCGATCAGCGGCATGCCGAACGCCGCGATCAGCACGACCGACAGCGCCGCCGCCAGCGACCAGAAGACGATGCGCCGCGCCCCGACGCGCGACCCCGCAGTCGCCCCGAGCGGGCCGACCCGATCGAGCACGGCGCGGGCGAGGCCGCGATCGTGAACTTCGAGCCGCGCCAGCTCGGGCGCGGCGACGTTGGACAGGCGCAACAGGTCGCGCGGCGCGTCGGCGCGGCGCAGATCGGCGAAGCGCCAGACGGCGACCGCGGCGCCCTGTTCGAGCAGCGTGATGGCGTCCGGCTCGAAGGCGAGATCGACGGCGCGACGCACGCTGGTCCTGCCGTCGAAATAGATGGCGCGCGCCGGCGTCTGCATCAGAAGCCGGCGACGTCGAGACCGTCGGCGAGCCCTTCGCCGATGGCGTTCGCCGCCTCTCCGCTCTGCGCCGCCGCGCGCATGCCCTGCAGCCCGACAAGCGACAGCGACGTCGCCACGTCGCGCCAGTAGTCGTGTTGCAGATAGAGCTGCGTCGTGGCGTTCAGCGCCAGGATGAAGCCGAGATAGAGCAGCACGATGCCGGCGATCGAGACGACGCCGATCGCAGGCATCCGGCCGGCGGCGATGGCGCCGGGATCGGGCATGCCCATGCCCGTGCCGAGCTGCAGCACCGCGCCGCCGAACAGGAAGGCGACGAGCGCGAAGGCCAGCGTCACGCCGATCGCCGCGAAAATCGCCTTGAAATACAGTTTCAGCAGCGCGCCCTTCGAAAGATCGCAGGTCAATCGCGCCTCGCCGAGCCGCGCTCCCTCCGCCCACCAGCGCCATTCGATGGCGCGATAGATCGGCAGCAGGACGGGCAGGGCCAGCATCGAGGCGACGATGACGAGGCCGATGCCGGCGACGACGCCGGGGCTGAACACGTCCTCCGGGTCGTCGGTGAAAATGCTGACCACCACCGTCAGACCGATGGCCAGCGCCCCGGCGAAGGCGATCAGGATCAGCCACCAGATGCGCCGGAACAGATCGCCGCCGCGTCCGACGAAATCGCCCTTCAGGTCGCCATAATGCGTGTGCCGCATCTTGTAGCGCTCGAGCGCGGCGGCTCGCCACGGATAGGCGAGCCCGGCCGTCAGCAGCACCAGCGGCGACCAGGCGAGCACGCGCAGCGCATAGGCCCAGCCCGACCCGTCCATCCAGAAGCGCACGCCGCGCCAGATCGTCCGCGTCAGCCGGTAGCGCCGCGAGCGGTAGATCGCGAAATGCCCGAACACGTAGAGCAGCAGGAACAGCGGAATGCTCAGGAACGCCTGCAGCCGCTCCGCCTCGACGCCGGCGAGGAAGTAGACGACGTAGATCGGCGCCAGAATCGCCATGGCGATCAGGAAGCCGATCAGCAGTTCGGTCGCCCGGCCGGTGTATTCGAACGAATCGCCGTCGGCGCGCGTATGCGTCCACAGGTGTCGGCGGATGTCGGTGATCAGCCAGAACCGGTAGAAGCCGAAGGTCAGCAGCTGCAGCAGCGCGCCGCGCGCCAGCAGGCGGAAGAAGGCCCTGCGCTCGCTGACGAACTCGACGCGCGCGACAACAGCGTCGGCGGCGGGCTGCGGCGCGCCGGGCGGCGGGGCGATCTCGTTCATGGCATGCTCACGGCTTTGGCGCGCTCCCGCGCCGCGAGCATCGCCGCGCCCGCCGCGGAATGCAACCGCGGCGGCGCGCCGCGCCGTTCAAATCGTCGGCAGCGTGTAGTCCTTGAACGTGTCGCGCAGCCGCAACTTGTTGATCTTGCCTGTCGCCGTGTGCGGAATCTCGGCGACGACCTGCACATCGTCGGGCAGCTGCCATCTGGCGATCCGCTCGCCCATGAAGGCGAGAAGCGCCGCTCCGTCGATCGTCCGGCCCTCCTTCGGCACGACGACGAGCAGCGGCCTTTCGTCCCATTTCGGGTGGCGCACGCCGATCACCGCCGCCTCGGCGACGTCGGGATGGGCGACGGCGCAGTTCTCGAGATCGATCGAGGAGATCCATTCGCCGCCCGACTTGATCACGTCCTTGGCGCGATCGGTGATGCGCATGTAGCCGTTCTCGTCGATCGTGGCGATGTCGCCGGTGTCGAAGAAGCCGTTGGCGTCGAGGATGTTCCCGCCTTCGCCGCGGAAGTAGCCGCCGGCGACGCACGGGCCCTTCACCTTCAGCCGTCCGAAGGTCTTGCCGTCCCAGGGCTGCGGCCGGCCCTGATCGTCGTCGATGCGCATCTCGACCGTGAAGGGCGCGAAGCCCTGCGTCTCCTTCAGGTCGAACAGCGCATCGCCCTGCAGATGCGCCAGCCCCGGCTTGATCGAGCCGATCGAGCCGACCGGGCTCATCTCGGTCATCCCCCAGGCGTGGAACACCTCGACGCCATGCACCGTCTCGAAGGCTTCGATCATCGCCCGCGGCGCCGCCGAGCCGCCGATGACGCAGCGCTTGAGATGGCTGAAGCGCTTGCCCTCCTTCTCCATGTATTGCAGCAGCATCAGCCAGACGGTCGGCACGCCGGCGGTGACCTGCACCTGCTCGCTCTCGAGCATCTCGTAGACCGAGGCGCCGTCGAGTTTGGCGCCCGGCATCACCAGCTTGGCGCCGGACATCGGCGCGGAGAAGGCGATCGACCAGGAATTGGCGTGGAACAGCGGCACCACCGGCAGGATGACGCCGCGCGCTCCGAGGCCGAGACAGTCGGGCGCGCTCATCGCCATCGAATGCAGCACGTTCGAGCGGTGCGAATACAGCACGCCCTTGGGATTGCCGGTCGTGCCCGAGGTGTAGCACAGGCCCGCCGCCGCATTCTCGTCGCAGTCGATCCAGCGGAAATCCTCGTCCGCCTCGGCGATCCAGTCCTCGTAGGCGACGGCGTTCTTCAGCTTCGTCGCCGGCATGTGGGCGGCGTCGGTGAAGACGACATAGCGCCGGACGGTCGGCAATTTGTCGGCGAGCGCCTCGAGCAGCGGCACGAAGGTCAGATCCGTCATCAGGATGCGGTCTTCGGCGTGATTGGCGATCCAGGCGATCTGGTCGGGGAACAGACGCGGATTGATGGTGTGATAGACCGCGCCCATGCCGGTGATGGCGTACCAGCTCTCCAGATGACGCCAGGTGTTCCAGGCCAGCGTCGCGACGCGGTCGCCGGGCCTGATTCCCTCCTGCGTCAGACGCTTGGCGCAGCGCAGCGCGCGCTGGCGGATGTCGCGATAGGTGGTGCGGTGGATCGGCCCCTCGACCGACCGCGAGACGACTTCGCGCCCGCCATGCTGGGTCGCCGCGTGGTCGATGATCTTGTGGATCAGCAGCGGCCAGTTCTGCATCAGCCCGAGCATGCCCTCACTCCCTTCGCCGGGGCCTGTCGGCCGACGCGCCGCCGGCCCCTTTGGCCGGACTCTAGCGCAGGACGGGCCGGAGGAAAGCCGTGTCTGATCGGTTGCGGCGCGCCGACCGGCCCTTTAGGGTCCGCCCGCATCGAAAGGGAAGACATGCCGCCCGAAGCCGCGCCCGACGCTGTCCGTGTCTGGTTCCGATTGCTCCGGCTCGAAACCGCGATCCGCGCCGCGATGGCCGAGCGGCTGCGCGAGGTCGGCCTGTCGGTTCCCCAATGCGACGTCCTGACGACGCTGACCGAGCAGGAAGGCGTCAGCCAGCAGGATCTGGCCGAGCGGCTCTACGTGACCAAAGGCAACATTTCCGGTCTGATCGATCGCCTCGTCGTCGCCGGTCTCGTCGAGCGCCGGGCGTTGCCGAACGACCGGCGCTCGCACGCGATCGTCCTCACCGCCGCGGGCCGCAAGGCGGCCGAGGCCGGCATCGCCCTGCAACGCGAATTCGTCGCCGAGACGCTCGGGCGACTGAGCCCGGCCGATCTCGTCGCCTTCGAGGCGCATCTGGTGAAAGCCCGCGATCTCGTCCGCGCCGTCGGCGCCGCGCCGGCGCCGAAGGCTCAGCCCGCCGCGCGCAAGCGGTCGACCAGATCGGGCAGGCCGGCGATGTCGTCGAGAACGTGATCGGCGTGCGGCGCGAGCGTTTCGCGCCGCGCCGGGCCCGACAGCACCGCCACCGCGACCGCGCCGGCGGCGCGCGCGGCGTGCATGTCGTGCAGCGAATCGCCGACCAGCGCGATCGTCGACGGCGCGCGGCCGAGCTGCGCGGCGAAGGCCAGGATCATGCCCGGCCCCGGCTTGCCGCCGAAGCCCGAATCATAGCCGGCGACGAACTCCAGCCGATCCGTCAGGCCGAGCAGGGCGACCTGTTCGCGCGCCGGCGCCTCGGCGTCGTTCGTGGCGACGCCGAGCCTGAGGCCGCGCGTCCGCAGCGCGTCAGCGACCGCGAGCGGCGCGCCGATCGGCGTCAGCGTCGCGCGCACCGCCGCGCCGAGCGCTGCGTCCATCTCGGCGGCGAGCGCGGCGACGTCGGCGCGCCCGAGCGCCTGCGCCCACAGCGGGCCGTAGCTGTCGCTCGACCCGCTGATGAAGGGCGAGTCGGGGCCGAACCGCTCGCGCGCCCGGTCGAAATGCATCAGCTCGGCGAGGCGCGCCAGCTTGGGCTCGTCGCCCTCCGCCAGCTGTCGCATGGCGATATGCGCCGCCGGCCCCCAGCTGCGATCGAAATCGATCAGCGTGCCGTCCTTGTCGAAGAGAATCGCGGATAGGCTCATGCCGCCATCCTAGCGCGTCTGCGTCCGGCGCGTCCTCGCGCGCATGGCTTCCGCGCGTCGCCGGCGCTGGCGCGGCGCGCGGCGCCCGGCTAAGTCTGCCCCCGGTCCGGCCCGCGCCGGAGCTGAAGGCTGGCGAGGTCGGCGCGCCCCGTGAATCCATCCTCGAAGCCGACCATCGGGCGCGCCGCGCTGTTCGGCAATCTCGCGCTCATCTCGCTGCTGTGGGGCTCGTCCTTCATCCTGCTGAAGGCGCTGTCCGCGACGTTTCCGCCCTTCACCGTGGCGGCGCTGCGGGCCGGGGCGGCGACGCTCGCCATCGTGCTGATGTTTCTGGCCACCGGCCGCCGGCTCTTGCCCACGCGCGACGATCTCGTCGCCGCGGCGGTGATGGGCACGTTGCACGGCTTTCTGCCCAACGCGCTCGTCGCCTACGGCGTCACCGGGCTCGGCGCCGGCCTCGCCGCCATGGTGCAGTCGGCGACGCCGCTGGTGACGGCGCTGCTCGCGGCGTTCTTCCTGCCGGGCGACCGGCTGAGCCCGCGCCAGATGGCCGGCGTGCTGCTCGGTTTCGCCGGCGTCGGCCTCGTCATCGGGCCGGAGGCGATCGGCGGGCCGGCGGCCGCGCTATGGCCGGCGCTCGCCATGCTGGCGACGACCGTCAGCTACGCCATCGGCAACATCTGGGTGCGTCGCGCCCCGCCGATCCCGCCCGAGCGCATCGCCCTCGGCCAGCAGACCGGCGGCTTCCTCGGCGCGACTGTGCTGTCGCTCGTCTTCGAGCCATGGTCCGGCTGGACGCAGGCGCCCGCTTACTGGTTCGAGATCCTGATCTTCGGCGCCGTGATGAGCGCGCTGCCCTTCACGCTGTTCGTGCGGCTGATCCAGCGCGCCGGTCCTGTGCGGGCGACGGTGGTCGGCTATCTCGTGCCGATCGTGGCGACCGCGCTCGCCATCGCGCTGCTCGGCGAGACCATCGCGCTGCGCCAGATCGCCGGCGCCGCCGTCGTCATCGCCGGCGTCGTGCTGGTGACGCGCCGCTGATCAGGCCTGCGCATACGCTTTCAGCCAGTGATCGGCATCGCCGAACTGCCGTTCGATCGCGGTCAGCCGGCGGAAGTAGTGACTGATCGCATATTCGTCGGTCATGCCGACGCCGCCATGCAGCTGGATCGCCTTCTGCCCGACGAGCCGGGCGCTCTTGTTGATCGTCACCTTCGCCGCGGCGATCGCCTTGCGACGCCGCGTCGGGTCGGCGTCGCGGCAGCGCCCGGCGGCCAGCAGCGCCGCCGACCAGGCCTCCTCGCTCGCCACGAACATGTCGACGCAGGCGTGCTGCAACGCCTGGAACGCGCCGATCGGCCGGCCGAACTGCTGGCGCGTCCTGAGGTAGTCCGCCGTCAGCGCCACGGCGCGACGCATCACGCCGACCGCTTCGGCCGCGAGGGCCGCGACCGCGATGTCGATCGCCGACCGGATCGCCGACCCCGCCTCGCCGCCGATGCGCGCCGACGCGGCGAGTCTGAGATCGTCGAAGGCCAGCGTCGCGACCGGCGTTCCGTCATAGCCGCGCTCGCGCTGCACCAGCAGGCCCGGCGCGCCGGCCTCGACGAGGAACAGCGCCAGCCCCTCGTCGAGCCGCGCCGAGACGAGAAAGGCGTCCGCCGCCCCGCCGCCGCACAGCGCCAGCTTGTCGCCGTCGAGCCCATAGCCCGCGCCGATCCGCCGCGCCCGCGTCCCCGGCGCGCCCGCGTCGTAGCGCGCGCCGCGCTCGTAGAGCGCCGGCGCGAAGATGCGTTCGCCCGAAGCGAGCGCCGGCAGCAGCGCCGCCTCGGCCGTCGCGTCGCCGCTCGCCGTGATCAGCTCCGTCGCGATCACCGCGCTCGCCAGCACCGGCTCGACGACGAGGCCCTCGCCGAGCGCGGCCATCGCCAGCATCGTCTCGACCGGCCCGCCGCCGAGCCCGCCATGCTCTTCGGGAACCGTCAGCGCCGTGACGCCGAGTTCGGCGAGCCCGTTCCAGATCACGCGGCTCCAGCCCGGCCCGCTGGCCAGAATGGCGCGCCGCGCCTCGAAGCCGTAGCGATCGGCGACGAAGCGCTCGACGCTCTGGCGCAGCAGCGCCTGTTCGTCGGTGAAGTCGAAATCCATGCCGCGTCCCCGTCCGCCCTCAGAGCCCGAGCACGCTCTGGGCGATGATGTTCTTCTGGATCTCGTTCGAGCCGCCGTAGATCGACGTCTTGCGCAAGGTCAGATATTCGGCGGCGACCGGCGTCGCCGTCGCCGCGGGATCGGCGAGATTGCCGGCAACCTCGCCGACCATGCGCGACCGGTCGAAAGGCAGGGCGTTCTCGCCGAGCGCGTCGATCGCCAGCTCCGAGATCGCCTGGCCGATCTCCGTGCCGCGCAGCTTGAGGATCGAGGCGGCCGGCCCCGGCGTCTTGCCCGCGCCCTTGGCGTCCTCGCAGACGACGCGCAGATTGGTGATCTCGAGAATGTCGAGCGCGATCTCCGTCTCGGCGAGACGCGCCGCATAAAGCGGATCCTCCATCAATGGCCGTCCGTCGACGCGCTCGTCGCCGGCGAGCGTCTTGAGGTCGGCGATCGCCCGCCGCGACAGGCCGACCTGGGCGATGTTGGTGCGCTCGTGGCCGAGCAGATATTTGGCGTAGGTCCAGCCTTTGTTCTCCTCGCCGACGCGCTGGTCGAGCGGAACCTCGACATTGTCGAGGAACACCTCGTTGACCTCGCAGCCCCCGTCCATCAGCCGGATCGGCCGCACCGTGACGCCCTTCGAGCGCATGTCGATCAGCAGGAAGGAGATGCCCTGCTGCGGCTTGGCCGAGGCGTCGGTGCGCACGAGGCAGAACATCCAGTCGGCGTGTTGCGCCATCGTCGTCCAGGTCTTCTGACCGTTGACGACATAGACGTCGCCGCGACGTTCGGCGCGCGTGCGCAGCGAGGCGAGGTCCGATCCCGCGCCCGGCTCCGAATAGCCCTGGCACCACCAGTCCTCGCCCGACATCATGCCCGGCAGAAAGCGCTGCTGCTGCGCCGGCGAGCCGAACGCCATGATCACCGGGCCGACCATCTTCAGCCCGAACGGCAGCAGCCGCGGCGCGCCGCCCATGGCGCATTCCTCGTCGAAGATGAACTGCCGCACCGGCGACCAGCCCGCGCCGCCGAAGGCGACCGGCCAGTTCGGCGCGCCCCAGCCGCGTCCATGCAGGATGCGCTGCCAGCCCGCCATGTCGGCCTTGTCGAGCTCGTGGCCGGCGATCACCTTGCGTCGGATCGCGTCCGGCAGGGATCGCTCGACGAACTGCCGAACCTCGAGACGAAACGCCTCGTCCTCTGCGTCATAGGCGAGATCCATGGCGGCCTCAGGTTGCCAAACAGGTGAGAAAGGCTAGCCTTTCGCACGGACGGGTCAATGGCGGCTGGACGACATGACGGATGATGGGGCTGAGATTTTCGGGCGCATGATTCCCTTCGCCGGCTTGTGCGGCGTCGAGCCCGTGTCGATGGGCGCAGGCCGCTCCGAATTGCGCCTGACCGTCGAGGAGCGCCACACCAACAGCCTCGGCATGGCCCATGGCGGGCTGGTGATGACGCTGCTCGACATCGCCCTCGCCACCGCCGCCCGCTCCACCCTGGCCGAGGACACGACCGTGCTGACGATCGACATCCACACCACCTTCCTCGCGCCGGCGCGCGGCGCGCTGAGGGCGCAGGGCCGCGTCGTCAAGAGCGGCCGCACGCTGCTCTTCGCCGAGGCCGAGGTGCTCGATGCCAACGACGTGGTCTGCGCCCGCGCCTCCGGCGTCTTCCGTCCGATTCCGGCGCGTGTCGACGGCGGCCGCGGCGGCGACGCGTGAGCCCGGATCTGTCGACGATCCCGGGTGACCGCACATGACTCGCCACGTCCAGCTCGCAGCCTCGCTGTCGATCCCGGTGATCGGCGCGCCGATGTTCATCGTCTCCACGCCGGCCCTCGTGATCGCCCAGTGCCTCGCGGGAATCGTCGGCTCGATGCCGGCGCTGAACGCGCGTCCGCCCGAGGCGCTCGACGCGTGGCTGACGCAGATCGAAACCGCGCTGGCGGCGGCGCGCGCCGCCGATCCCGCCGCCAGGATCGCGCCCTACGCCATCAACCAGATCATCCACTCCACCAACACGCGCCTGCAGCACGATCTCGACGTCTGCGAAAAGCATCGTGTTCCGCTGATCATCACCAGCCTGTCGGCGCCGACCGCGATCGTCCCGCGCGTCCATGCCTGGGGCGGGCTCGTCTTCCACGACGTGATCAGCGTGCGTCATGCGCAGAAGGCGATCGAGGCGGGCGTCGACGGACTGATCCTCGTCTGCGCCGGCGCCGGCGGCCATGCCGGCCTGCTCTCGCCCTTCGCGCTGGTCGAGGAGGTGCGCCGCTTCTGGGACGGGCCCATCGCCCTGTCGGGCGCGATCGCCACCGGCCGCGGCGTGCTCGCCGCCGAGGCGATCGGCGCCGATCTCGCCTATGTCGGCACGCGCTTCATCGCCACGCGCGAGGCCAATGCGCCGGACGCCTACAAGCGCATGATCGTCGACTCGACCGCCGCCGACATCGTCTATTCGCCCTGTTTCACCGGCGTCGCCGGCAACTATCTGCGCGGCTCGATCGTCGCCGCGGGGCTCGATCCCGATGCGCTGCCGACGCGCGACAAGACGTCGATGAATTTTGCCGGCGAGGGCGCGAAGACCAAGGCCTGGAAAGACATCTGGGGCGCCGGGCAGGGGGTGGGCGCGATCGATTCGGTCGAGCCCGTCGCCGCCGTCGTCGCCCGCATGATCGAGGAGTACCGGGCGGCCAAGGCGCGCTGCGCCTGACGCGCCTCGCCCTTCGACAGGCTCGGGGCGAGGCGCTTCTGCTGGGTTGCGGCGTGCCGCAATCCTCGTCCTGCGCCTGTCGAAGGACGAACTCGCTGGCCACGGCCGCCGCCTGCGCTACAGCGCGACGCGCCGGAACCAGTCGACGCAGAAATCGATGAAGGCGCGCAGCCGCGGCGGCTGGTGCTGCAGATCGGGAAACAGAATCTGCAGCCCGCTCTCGGGCGGCATGAAGGCGTCGAGCACGCTGGTCAGCCGGCCCGCCTGCAGATCGGCGGCGACGTCGATCGCCGGCTTCAGCACCAGCCCGTGCCCGTCGATCGCCCAGTGGCGCAACGTGTCGCCGTCATTGACCGTGCGATCGCCATTGACCGTCACCGTCGTCTCCCCGCCCTCGACGAGGAACAGCCATTTGTCGTCGCGCTGCTTGCCGCGCACCTGAACGAGGCAGTTGTGCGTCTTCAGATCGTCCGGCTTGCGCGGCCGCCCGGCGCGCGCCAGATAGCCGGGCGCGGCGCACACGACGCGGCGATTGTCGGCGAGCCTTCGCGCGATCAGCCCGGAATCGGGCAGATTGCCATAGCGGAAGGCCGCGTCGAATCCGTCCTGGGTGATCGACACCGGCGCGTCGGTCAGCACCAGATCGACCGTCACCGCCGGATGGCGGGCGACGAAGGCCGAGATCAGCGGCGCCACCTGCTGGCGGCCGAGATCCTCCGGCGCGGTGATGCGCAGCGTGCCGCGCAGCGTCTGCCCGCCCGAATGCAGCGCCTCCTCGAGTTCGGCGATCTCGCGCAGCACGCGCTGGCATGAGGCGAGGAAGCGCTCGCCCTCCGGCGTCAGCCGCACCGAGCGCGTCGTCTTGACCAGCAGCGTCACGCCATAGTGGCGCTCGAGCGCGCTCATCCGCAGGCTGACGGCGGCCGGCGACAGGCCGTGCTCGCGCCCGGCCTGCGACAGCGAATGCGACGCCGCCACCTTGAGGAACAGCGCCATGTCGTCGAACAGATTCATATGTTGAGATGATTCAAAGGCCAGCCGTCACTTTCGCGTCGGACTGTAGGATCGGCGCGCCGGCTTGTCCATCGGCGCCGGCGGGCGCGGGCCTTTCGCGCCGCGCGGCCAGCGTCGCGGCCATTCGACGATGAAATCGACCGACTGCTCGTCGGGCACGTCGTCCTCGTTCGCCGCGACGCGCCCGCGCGCCGAGACGCCGGCGCGATGCACCGTTTCGGGATCGCCCGAGACGAGCGGATGCCACCAGGCCAGATCGCGTCCTTCGGCGACGAGCCGATAGCCGCAGGTCGGCGGCAGCCAGCGCAGGCTGCGCACTTCGGCCGGCGTCAGGCGCACGCAGTCGGGCACCCGGGCCTGGCGGTTTTCATAGTCGGCGCAGTGGCATGTCGCCTCGTCGAACAGCCGGCAGCCGATCGAGGTGTAGTGGATCGGCCCGGGGCCGCCCTCGTCGGTCTCCTCCTCGAGCTTGACCAGACAGCACCGCCCGCAGCCGTCGCACAGCGATTCCCACTCCTGCGCCGTCATCTCCTCGAGGCGTTTGCGCCGCCAGAACGGCGGCTCCTGCCCGTCTGTCATGCCCGATCTGTCCCGTTCTGGCGCAGTTTGCCCTGGCGCGCCTCTTGCTGCGCCGGCTTCGGATGGTCTTGCGCGGCAAAATTCATTAATCGTTAACCATTGCGATCGCGAGCCCCCGCCGCGATCGGGAAAGGGTCTGCGTGTTCGACGCGTTCCGCAAGGCGCCCTCGGTCCGACGCATGGCGCGCGCCATGCTGGCCGTCGACGCCTGGGTGAACGCCTCGCTCTACGAGAGCGGCCGCAAGGCGCGCGCCCGCTATGACGCGTTCTCCGCCTTCATGGACCGTTTTCACGTGTCGGGGCCGACGCGCGGAGTGGTGGCGCTCGCCTGCGAAGGCCTGACGCTCGGCTTTTTCGGCGCCATGCTGATGCTGGCCCTGGCGATCCCGGCCTTCCGCGAGACCTCCGACGACTGGCTGAAGAAGCAGGAGCTCGCCGTCACCTTTCTCGATCGCTATGGCGTCGAGGTCGGCCGTCGCGGCATCCGTCACGACGATTCCATTCCGCTCGACGCCTTGCCCGATCACCTGATCAAGGCGGTGCTCGCCACCGAGGACCGGCGCTTCTACGAGCATTTCGGCATCGACGTGATCGGCACCCTGCGCGCCGTGACGGTCAACGCCCGCTCCTCCGGCGTCGTGCAGGGCGGCTCCTCGATCACCCAGCAGCTGGCGAAAAACCTGTTCCTGTCGAACGAGCGCACGCTCGAGCGCAAGGTCAAGGAGGCCTTCCTGGCGCTGTGGCTCGAGTTCCATCTCTCCAAGAAGGAGATTTTGAAACTCTATCTCGACCGCGCCTATATGGGCGGCGGCGCCTTCGGCGTGCAGGCCGCCGCCGAGTTCTATTTCGGCAAGTCGGCGCGCGATCTGACGCTCGCCGAGTCGGCGATGCTCGCCGGCCTGTTCAAGGCGCCGACGCGCTATGCGCCGCACATCAACCTGCCCGCCGCGCGCGGCCGCGCCAATGTCGTGCTCGACAACATGGTGCAGGCCGGTTTCATGAGCGAGGGCCAGATCTACGCGGCCCGCCGCAATCCGGCGACGGCGGTCGACCGCAAGCAGGAGGCGAGCCCGGACTGGTATCTCGACTGGGCCTTCCAGGAGATCAAGCAGCTCGCCGAACGCCGCAAGCTCGGCGACGATCGCGTGCTCACCGTGCGCACCGCGCTCGACATGGGCGTCGAGCAGCGCGCCCAGCAGGCGATCGAGGACAATCTGCGCCAGTACGGCCCGCAATATCAGGCCAAACAGTCGGCGACGGTGGTGATCGAGACGGCGACCGGCGCGGTGCGCGCCATCGTCGGCGGCCGCGACTACGGCGCGAGCCAGTTCAACCGCGCCGTCGACGCGCTGCGCCAGCCCGGCTCCTCGTTCAAGCCCTATGTCTATCTCGCGGCGCTGATGTCGGGCAAATTCAGGCCTTCGACGATCGTCGTCGATTCGCCGGTCTGCATCGGCAACTGGTGCCCGAAGAATTATGGCGGCAGCTATGGCGGCTCGGTGCCGCTCGCGGTGGCGCTCGCCAAATCCTACAACACCGTCGCGGTGAAGCTGACGACGGCCGTCGGCGACGGCAATCCCAGGGCCGGCCGCGCCCGCGTCGTCGAGACGGCGCGCCGTATGGGCGTCACCGCGCCGCTCAACGACACGGTGTCGCTGCCGATCGGCGCAGCCGAGGTGACGCTGCTCGAACATTCCGCCGCCTACGCCGTCTTCGGCAATGGCGGCCGGCGCGTCGAGCCGCATGCGGCGATCGAGATCCGCAACAGCCGCGGCGACGTCATCTGGCGTCACGATCGCGACGGCGCGCAGCCGCAGCAGGCGTTCCCGCCCGGGGTCATCGCCGAGATGAACAGCATGCTGGTCAAGGTCGTCGAGGAAGGCACAGCGCGCCGCGCCATTCTCGGGCCCGACATCAAGGTCGGCGGCAAGACCGGCACCACCAACGGCTACAAGGACGCCTGGTTCTGCGGCTTCACCGGCAACTACACGGGTTGCGTCTGGTACGGCAACGACGACGATTCGCCGATGAACAACATGACCGGCGGCACGCTGCCGGCGCAGACCTGGCGCGACATCATGGCCTACGCGCATCAGGGCGTCGAACTGCGCCCGCTGCCCGGCGCGCCGGTCGATCCGACGAAGACGCCCTCGATCGCCACGCTCTCCGGTCCCGGCGGCGCGCGCATCGTCGAGATCACCGCGCAACGCCCGACGACGCTGTCGCGCCGTTCGGCCGAAGCGCTGGCCGAGATCGAATCGACCATGCGCGAGGCGACGAAGCCCACGGACGCATCGCCGAAAACCGGCCCGCAGGGGCGTTCCGGCTTCCTCGATCCGGCGCGGCGCGCCCCGCGCGGCGGCGAGGCGCCGGGCCGCATCACGCGCCTGTCCGACGGCTCGGTGACGGTCGCCGCTGAGGGCGGCGGCGTCATCCGCATCGACGGCGGCACGCTGACGAATGTGCGCTGAGGCGCGCGGCCGTCAGAGCATCTCCTCGAACTTGCAGTTGACCAGCAGCTCGGCGACGCTCGCCGTGTTCGGCAGCGCGATGACCGTCGCGACGAGTTCGGCGATGTCGGCCGGATCGCTCATCTTCTCGCGCGGGAACTTGACGACGTCGGCCGTCATGTCGGTGCGCACGAAGGACGGGCATAGCGCCGTCGCGCGCACGCCTTTCTCCCACGCCGCGCGCCGCGCCGCATGCGTCATCGCGATCAGCGCGAACTTGCTCATCGCATAGGCGACGTTCTCGTTTGGCACGCGCTTGCCCGACAGCGAGGCGACGTTGACGATGCGCCCCGCGCCGCTCGCCTCCAGATGCGGCAGCGCCAGGCGGATGAGATTGAGCGGCGCCTTGACGTTGATCGCGAAGACGCGGTCGAGCTCGGCCTCGTCGTCGTCGCGCAGCGTCGTCGTCGCATTGACGCCGGCGTTGTTGACGAGCCCGTCGATGCGTCCGAAGCGCGCCAGCGCCGCCTCGATCCAGCGCTGATGCGTGGCGCGCTCCTGCGCCTCGAAGCGCGCCAGATGCAGGCGCTCCGTCGGCGCGCCGGCGAGCCCGGCCGGCGGCCGCGCCGGATCGCGCAGCCCGAGCGACAGGCTGTAGCCGCGCGCCAGCAGCGCCTTCGCCAGGGCAAGGCCGATGCCGCGGCTCGCCCCGGAAATCAGGATCACGCGACCATTCGGATCGAGCATGGGATCATCCGTGCAGGGTGAGAGGCGCGGCCGGCCCGCGCGCCGTGGAAAAGCGCGCCAGCCGGAACGGCGCGAGATCGAAAGGCGAGGCGGCGCCCGTGACGAGATCGGCGACGATCTCGCCGCTGACCGGGCCGATGCCGAAGCCGTGCCCGGAAAAGCCGCTGGCGACGACGAGGCCGGGGCAGGGCGCATCGAGCGCCGGCAACCCGTCCGGCGTCAGATCGATCAGCCCGCCCCAGACGCGCGCCACGCGCGCCTCGTGCAGCGCCGGCAGGATCGCCCCGGCCCGCGCGATCAGCGTCGCGACGTCGCGCGCCCTCGGCTGGATCGAGTCCGCCGTCCAGCCCGTCGCGTCGCCCTTCCAGTCGGACACGCCGGTGGTGACGCGCAGCCGCCCGTCGATCTCCTGCCGGCCGGCGCAGTCGGCGTTGGCGACGCCGAACACCTGCTCGAACAGCGGCGGGGCCGGCGTCGTCTGCAACACCAGCACGATGCGCGCCGCGATCGGCAGGTCGAGGCCGAGCGGGGCGAGCAGCGCCGGCGCGTGCAGCCCGCAGGCGAGCACGACGCAATCCGCCTCGCGCCGTCCCGCGTTCGTCTCGACGCCGGTGACCGCGCCGCCGCGCGTCGTCAGCGCCGTCGCCGCGACGCCGCTCTCGATCTGCGCGCCGAGCCGCTGCGCTTCGTCAGCCAGCGCGGTGACGGCGGCGATCGGATCGGCATGGCCGTCGTCGCGGCAGAAGCTGGCGGCCAGAATGTCGCGCGACAGCGCTGGCGCGATGCGGCGCGCGGCCTCGCCGTCGAGGAGCGCGATGTCGAGCCCCGCCGCAGCCTGCGTCGCCGCCAGCGCGCGGATCGTCTCGACCTCGGCCTCGTCGCGCGCCAGCCTGAGATTGCCGCGCCGGCGATAGCCGGGCCGCCCGCCGAGCCGCGCGTCGAGTTCGGCCCAGCGCGCCACGGCGGCGCGCGCCAGCGGCAGTTCGGCCGGATCGCGGCCCGACTGGCGCACGCCGCCGAGCGTCCAGCCCGAGCCCATCGCCGCCAGCCTGTCGCGCTCGATCAGCCGCACGCCGACGCCGCGTTCCGCCAGCGCCAGCGCCGCCGCGACGCCGGTGATCCCGCCGCCGACGATCAGAACCTCGCCTGTCGCCATGATGGCCCTCCGCGCGCAGCATGGCCGCTCGCGCCGCCGCGCGGAAGGGCCGCGCGCGCATGGGCCGGGCAGGGCGCCGGCATTGCTTCGCCGCGCCGCGCGGGCCTAGGCTCGCGCGATTCGGCAAGGGCAGGCGGTGCGGCTCGGCGTTCTCATAAAGGTGCTTCTGACGCTGGCGCTGGGCGCGGCGCTCGGGCTCGGGGCGACCTGGGCGGCGGTCTGGCATGGCGCGGCCTTCGGCGGCGTCGTCGCCGGCCCGTGGCGGGCCTGGCCGCGCGCCGGCGCGCGCGATCGCGATCCCTACGCCGCGGCGGTTCTCGCCCGCACCGGCGAGATCCCGCTCGATCTGGCCGAAGGCCTCGTCTTCTACGCCGAGACCGATTCCGACGACCGCGCGCTGACCGCCGCCTGCGTCTACCGCCTGCGCGGGCCGACGCCGCCGGCCCGCTTCTGGACGCTGACGGCGACCGGTGCGGACGGCCATCTGATCGAGAACCCCGCCGGCCGCTACGGCTTCACCTCGAGCGAGGTGCTGCGCGACGAAAGCGGCGCCTTCGAGATCGTGCTGTCGTCGCGGGCGCGGCCGGGCGTCTGGCTGCCGGCGCCGGCCGGCGAAACCTTCAGACTCGTGCTGCGCCTCTACGATACGCCCGTCGCCGCTTCGGCGGGAGCGCTCGGCCCCGCCGACATGCCGGCCGTCATCCGCGAGTCCTGCGCGTGAGCGCGCTCGACCGCGCCCTGTCGCTCGCGCCCTGGCTGGCGGCGACGCTGATGACCGCGGCGATCGTGCATCTGGCCTCGATTCTGCTGATGCCCGCCCTCGCCCCGCGCGACGCCTTCGCCCGGCTCGAGACGCTGGCCCCGCGCGCTTCGCTGACGCCGCTGGCGCCGGCGCGCCCCGGGCGCGAAATCGCGCCCTTCGGCGATCCGGCGATGGCGGTGGCAATCTGCCGTTACGATCTGCGCGATGGTCCGCTGCGGCTGCGCGCCGAGCTGACAGGAGACGATTTTGTCTCCTTCTCCTTCCACGCGCGCGGCGCCGCAATCTTCTACGCGATGACCGACAAGGCGGCGTTTCGCGGCGTGATCGACGTCCTCGTCGTCACGCCGCAGCAGCTCGAGGCGCTGGAGGCCGCCGATCCGGAGGACGAAATTCCGGCCGAGACGCGGCTGGTGTCGCCGACGCTGGAGGGGTTCGTCTATATGCGCTCGCTCGCGGCCTTGCCCTGGCAGGCGGAGGAGGCGGCGGCGCGTCTGCGCAAGGTGGAATGCGCAGCCGAGGCTCTGTGAGCGGACTGGATCAGGCGCGCTTCTTGCGCCGGTCCTGCGTCTTGCCGCGCTTCGGCGCGGGGCGCCGCGGCGTCGGATCGACGGTGTAGCGTTCGCGCCAGACGCCCGTGTAGAGCAGGATCGACGCGGAACCCTGCGGCGCGTCGACGCGTCGCGCGCGCGCAGCGGGTTGGATCGGCAGGCGTATGACTACTCCCATTGGTCAGCCCCGTTTGCAACTTTTTGGTCCGGCGGTTCATCCGCCCTCTTTGTCAATGCGGGCATTAGGCAGGTCGGAAGTTAACGCTGACCTAAGCCGCCGGAACTTCCGGCGAAAGTTAATCGGCCGTTAACGAAACACCGCTACTTTGACGCGGTGGCGTAAACGGTCTTTGAAAACATGCAGGATTTCCGGTCGGCGTTGGACAGTCTGGTCTCGATCGGATCGCCGGACGATCCGGCTGCGCGTCCGCTCGTCCTGCGTGTCCTGGTCGATCTGTTCGCCCAGCGCCCCTATCACGCCCCGGTCGAGGTGGCGCAGTTCGAGGAGATCGTCTCCCGTCTCGTCGAGAAGGCCGATGCGCAGACCTGCGCGCTCGTCGCCGCCCGTCTCGCCGCCCATGATTGCGCCCCGCCCGAACTGCTCGCCAAGCTGGCGCGCCTGTCGGTCGACGCAGCGGTCTGCGTCATGGGATCGGCCGGCGTCGTCTCGCCGGCGCGGCTCGCGGCCGCGGCCGCCTGGGGCCCGCCGGAAGTCGCCGCCGCTGTCGCCCGACGGACCGATCTCGAGCCGGCGCTGATCGCCGCGCTCGCCATGCGCGCCGAGCGCGACATCGCGCTGGCCCTCGCCGGCAACGCCGCCGCGGCGCTGTCGCCGGCCGATCGTCGGGCGCTCGCCGCCCGCGCCCGCGACGACGGACAACTGGCGCGCGCCCTGCTGGCGCGGCCCGACGGCGCGCTCTGCCCGGCGCTGTTCCTGCACGCCGACGAGAGTCAGCGCGGCGCGATCATCGTCGCGGCCGGCCGCGCCGCCCTCGGCGAAGCGGCGCCCGGCCGCCGCATGCGCCCGCCGCAGCCGCTCGACGCCGCGCGCGCCGCGCGGCTCGAAGCCGCCGCCCTCCGCCAGGACGCGGTCGCCCTTGCGCAGCTTCTGATGGATGTGTGGCCGATGACGACGTCGGCGGCGACGCGCATCGTCTCCGATCCGGGCGGCGAGCCGCTCGCCGTCGCGCTCGCGGCGATGGCGCTCGAGGAGACGCTTCTCGAGCGCATCCTCGTCTTCCTCGCCGCCGGCGACGGCGCCTCTCTCGCCCGCTACGATCGACTGCGCGCGCTGGCGCTCGGGCTGCGGCCTGCGCTCGCCCTGCGCCTCGTCGAGGCTTTTGCCGGACTGCCCGAGTCGCCGGCGCGGCCGCAGCATCGGTCCGCGCTCGATCCGGCGCCGACCGCCGGAGAGCGTCGCCCGCGCGCCACGGTGGTCGCGTTGGAGCGCCGCGACGGGCGCGCCGTCGATCGCGCCTGAGCGTTCAGACGAGATCGACGAAGACGCGGCCCTGCCTGTCCTCGATCTCGACCAGCCAGAGATCGGGATCGAAGCCGATTTCGCGCGTCATGCGCGCCTGCGCTTCGTCGGGCGTCAGATCCTCGCTTCTGTGCAGCCGCGCGAAGAGTCGCTCGCCTTCGCGGCCCGCCAGCGCGGTTTGCGGCGCCGGCCCGTAGAGCCGCACGCGCCCGTCGCGCAGGTCGAGGCGGATGAAGATCGCGCCCGCCTGCGCTGCGCCGCGCCGGCCGAGCACGGCGTCCGCGCCCTCGCTTGCGCAGCGCCTGAGCAGCGCCGCGACGAAGAAGTCGGAAGTCAGACGCACGGCGAAACCGGCCGGTTCAGTCCATCGCGAGTCCGGATGCGGCCGACAGCTTGCGCAGGGTGCGCGGGCTGATCTCGCCCGTCACCGGCAGATTGTTGCGCCGCTCGAAACGCTCGATCGCCTGACGCGTCGCCGCGCCCATCACCCCGTCCGGCTTGATGTCGTAGCCGAGCCTGGCGAGCGCCTTTTGCGCCGACAGCACGGCGCGCGGCGCCGCGGATTCGCCCGACGCCGCGCCCGAGCGCAGCAGCGCGGCGATCGCGTCGTGCTTCTTCGGCTCGGCAGCGCGCGGTTCGGCGCGGCTCTCGACCGCCTCGGCGGGACGCGGCGGCGGCGTCGCGGCGACGCGCGGCTGCGCCGGCGCGGGCGGCGCGGCGGTCGGCGCGGCCTGCGACGCGGCCGCTTGAGCTTTCGGCGCGACGGCCGGGGCGGTGCGGAATAGCGGCGCGGGATGTCGATGCGTCTGCAGGAACAGAGCGTTGACGACGCCGCCGGTGATCAGCGCCGCGAAGGCGGCGCAGGCGACCGTCGTCAGCGGCCGGTTGCGGAGACGCTGCAGAACGATAGCAGTCATGCGGTCCTCTGTGGCGGCGCGCGATGCGCCTTGTCTGCGCGGGCGCGGTTGCGCTGCGTCGGGCGGGCGCCGCGCGCCGCGCGGTTCACGCGGTCCGGCCATGCGGTCAGGCGATCCGTCTGGCCGAGCCGGCGCGGTCGGCGTCGGTCTGTCCGCGCTCGAGCATGGAGGCTGCGCCCGGACGCTCGACGGCGCCGCGTCGCGCGATCGTCTCGATCCGCGCCGGCGCGCATTCCGGCGCGGCGTGGCGGCAATCGAGCGGCAGCTTGACGCACACATGCGTGCCGTCGCCGGGCGCGCTCTCGATGGCGATCGACCCGCCATGCAGGCCGACGAGGCCGCGCACCAGCGACAGGCCGAGGCCGGTGCCCTCGTGCGGCCGGTCATAGGTGGCGCGCGCCTGGAAGAAGGCGTCGCCGAGCCGCGGCAGGTCGGGCGCCGGAATGCCGATGCCGGTGTCGATGACGTCGATCGCCAGCGAATTGCCCTCGGGCCGCGCGCGCAGCGTCACGACGCCGCCCTCCGGCGTGAACTTCACGGCGTTGGACACCAGATTGATCAGGATCTGCCGGCAGGCGCGCTTGTCGGCGACGATCTCGCCGACGCGCGGATCGATCGCGGCTTCGAGCGTCACGCCGCCCTGCTGCGCCTTCAGGCGCATCATGTCGGCGACCGAATCGACCAGCGCCGCCATGGCGAAGGACTCCGGCGCGATCTCGAACCGGCCCGCCTCGATCTTGGAGACGTCGAGCAAGGAATTGACCATCGCCAGCAGATGCTGGCCGGATTCGTGGATGATGCCGGCATATTCGCGCTGCTTGCCCGTCTCGCGCGGGGCGAGCGCGGGATCGCGCAGCATTTCCGAGAAGCCGATGATGGCGTTGAGCGGCGTGCGCAGCTCGTGGCTGACATTGGCGAGGAAGCGGTCCTTCCACAGGCTGGCGCGCTCGGCTTCGGCGCGCATGCGCTCGAGCTCATCCTCGCGCAGCTTGCTGGCGGTGATGTCGCGCACCACCGAGACGACGCTCGCCCCGTCGTTGAATTCGAGCGACTTGTCGGCATGCCGGCAGCGCATCTCGGCCCAGGAGAAGATCGGCTCCTCGAAATCGCCGAGCGCGCTCGGCCGCGCTCCGGTGTTGACGCGCAGCCGCACATTGACCGCGCCGCCCGGATGCGCCGCCGCCGCGATCGCATTGAGATAGGCCGGCCGGTCGCCGACATGCACGCGCTCGAAAAAGCCGCGCCCGGCGACGTCGCGCGTGGTGAAATGGAAAACGTCGTTGCCGCCATTGCTGGCGAACACGACGGCGCCGGCGCGATCGTGCCGCATCACCAGATCGCCGATCGTCTCGGCGAGCAGCCGGTAGCGCGCGTCGCCTGCCGCCGCCATGCGATGGCTGAGCGCCTGCAGGCGGCGGCCCGCCAGCGTCGCCAGCATCACGTAGAAGATCGCCGGCGTGACGAAGAAGGCGATCTCGGACACGCTCGCCGGCGGGCCCGCGTTGAACGGCGTCGACGACATCAGCAGCGCCGCGAGGCTGGCGATCAGCCCGGCCGACAGGATCGCGGCGCGATGGCGCGAGAACGCCGCCTCGACCGGCACCAGGATCAGCCACAGCGCCGCCGCGGTCGCCGCGCCGGAGATGGTCAGCGTCAGGCACAGGCCGATGAAGCCGGTCATGTGGATCGCCTGGCCGCGCGCGATGTCGCCGGTGCGCGACACGTAGAGCGCGGCGGCCAGCGGAAACATCATCCAGCCGAAGGCGAGCGCCTCGCCGATCGTCGGCGCGCCGCGCAGCGCCAGCGCCAGCGGGGCGCCGGCGATCGCCGCCGCCGACAGCGACAGACGGCAGCCGATGAAGATCCTGTGCCGCAGGAACTGCACGGGATCGGCGCGCTTGCCCGGATGGACGAGCGCGGCGACGGCGCCGGCGAGGCTGTCGGACAGGAACACGCGTACGATACTCCGCGGAGCCGCGGACGGCTCCCGGGCCACACTCGCGCGGCGCGCTTAAGCGAAAGCTAAGGCGACGGCTCGGAAGCCGGCGAAATCGGTGACGCGGCGTTGGTCGAACCGCTTTCGCTTGCGGATTGTGCGTCTATGGTTGAGAAGTGGTTGCCGACGCGCCGCGCAAGTCCTCGCGCCGTCGCCCCGGAGCCCCATGAAAGAGCCCGCCGCCCGTTCCGACGCGCTCGAGCAGATCGTCGCCGATTTCGATCTGCTCGACGACTGGGACGACAAGTATCGCTATCTGATCGAGCTCGGCCGCACGCTGGCGCCGCTGCCGGATGCGGCGCGCGCCGAGGCCAACAAGGTGCGCGGCTGCGCGAGCCAGGTCTGGCTCGAGACCCGCGTCGTTCCGGGCGGGGCGCAGGGGCCGATCCTGCATCTGCGCGGCGACAGCGACGCGCACATCGTGCGCGGCCTCGTCGCGCTCGCCCTCGCGGTCTATTCCGGCCGTCCCGCCGCCGAGATCGCCGCCACGGACGCGATGACGCTGTTCGCCCGGCTCGGGCTCGAGCAGCATCTGACGCCGCAGCGCTCCAACGGCCTGCGCGCCATGATCGACCGCATCCGCGCCGAGGCGCGGGCCGCGCTCGCCGCTCACGCCTCGACCGCCTCCGGCCCGGCCGCGTAGTCCGCCGCGCTCCAGCCGCGCAGCGGCGCCCGGGCCGGCCCCCGCGCCTCGCTGGCGAGGCCGTAATGCGCGGCGAGACGGGCGAGGGCGATGCGCAGCACGACCTTGCCCGAACGGGCCGGCCAGCCGCGTTCGGATTCGATCGTCTCGAGCCCCTTGAGGAAGCCGCAGACGTCGATGAGCACGCCGGCGAGATCGCCGCCGGCCGCCGCCAGCGCCTGCGTCACGCGCTGGCGCGCCGCCACGGCGACATCGAGCGCGTCGGCCGCGCCCTCGGCGCGTCGCCCGCTCGCCACGGCGCTCGACCAGTTGGCGGTGACGCGCGGCAGCATCTGCGCGAAGGTCAGGTCGCGCCTGAGCCGCTCGCCCGCCTCCAGCGCCGCCGGGTCGAGAAACGGCCGCCCGTCGCGGTCGCGCCGGCGCGCCAGCCAGGCGAGCGGGCTCTCGGCCTCGTCGACCAGCGTCGGCCTTTCGCCCGGCGCCGTCCGTCGCGTCAGCGCCGCATGCTGGGCGAGGAAGGGCGAGGCCTCCTCCGGCGCGCTCTCGCGCGCCAGCCGCGCCCGGCCCGCCGCGGCGATGACGACGCCGCCGCCGCGCCGTTCGGCGAGACCTGCCGACAGCAGCGCCTCGAGCTCCGGCCCCGACGCGGCGGCGATGCGCACGGTGACGCCGTTGCGCGGCGCGGCGACGATCGCCCGGCCCGGCTCGAACGGGTCGGGCCGCGCGCTCGCGCCGGGCTCGGCCAGAGCTTCCAGGAGGCGGCGGCGGGGGCGGGGCAGGGCGTCGGACATCGGAGACTCCCGGATGCTGATCCTGAAAGCGAGGATCAAAATCCTAGGAAAACAGTCATTGGCTGTCAATCCCGCCGCCGCGATTCGCTGCGCTGCGCGCAAAAAAAAGCCGTCGCGCAGGGCGACGGCTTCATCGGCAAGGCGCCGCGAATTACTTCTTGCGGCGTCTCTGCTGCCCCAGACCCATCTCCTTGGCGAGTTGAGACCGGGCCTTCGCGTAGTTGGGCGCCACCATCGGATAGTCGGGCGGCAGGCCCCACTTGTCGCGATACTGCTCGGGCGACAGGTTGTACTTGGTCCGCAGATGGCGCTTCAGCGACTTGAAGCGCTTTCCATCTTCCAGGCAGATGATGTAGTCGCTGAAAATCGACTTCTTCGGCGGCACAGCCGGACGCGGCGGTTCAGTCGGGCCAACCGCAAGTCCAGCCGTCACTTTCAGCAGCGCCGAATGGACATCGTTGATGAGCACCGGCAAGTCGCCTGCCGAGACCGTATTGTTGCTGACGTAGGCGGAGACGATATCCGCCGCCAACTCGATGTAGTTGGCCGATGTTGTTGATTCTGGCATCGATCTAGCTCCCGTACCGAGTGCGTTTTCTTGGAGGACTGTTATCTGTGATTATCGCAAATGTATGGCTTACGCCAATTTATCTTCATTTGCGCAGAGTCCAGGAAAAGCGCGATCTGTTTACAGCGAAGCGGCAGAACGGGCAAGTTTTTCCGGTCGCCGCCGCATCGTCTTCACGGCCCCCGCAAGTGCTTGCGGCGCCGGCATGATCGGCGCTGGCGCGCCGCCGGTCGGCCGTGCCAGATTCGCCGCCGCCGCAAGATCAGCGACGTCGCAACGTCAGGGAGCAAGTCCAGCGTGTCGATTCCGCCGCCGATCGTCGAGCGCCGGCCGCGCCGGACCCGCATTCACGGGGTCGACCTCGTCGACGACTACGCCTGGCTGCGGGCCGAAAACTGGCGCGAGGCGCTGCGCGATCCCTCCGCGCTCGATCCGGCGATCCGCGCCGCGCTCGAGGCCGAGAACGCCTACAGCGGCGCGACGCTCGCGCCGCTCGATCCGCTGGTCGCCGACCTCGCCGCCGAGATGCGCGGCCGCATCCGCGAGGACGAATCCTCGCCGCCGGCGCCGGACGGCGCCTACGCCTACTACACGCGCTTCCGCAAGGGCGGGCAGTATCCGCTGATCTGCCGCATGCCGCGCGGCGGCGGCGCCGAGACGCTGCTGCTCGACGGCGACGCGCTCGCCCGCGGCGCCGCCTTCTTCCAGCTCGGCCCGCTCGCCGCCTCGCCCGATCACGCCCGCATCGCCTGGTCGAGCGACGACAAGGGCGCGGAATATTTCACCATCCGCGTGCGCGACGCCGCCACGGGCCGCGATGCGGAGGATCGCGTCGAGCGCGCCGAGGGCGACATCGTCTGGAGCGCGGCGGGCGAGGCCTTCTACTACGTCGCGCTCGACGACAATCACCGCCCGAGCCGCGTCTTCCGCCACCGTCTCGGCGAGCCGCAATCGGCTGACCAATGCGTCTTCGAGGAGCGCGATCCGCGCTGGTTCGTCTCGCTCCACCGCACGCGCTCGCGCCGCTTCGCCGTCATCGCCCTGCACGATCACGATTCGGCCGAGGCGCATCTCGTCGAACTCGCCGATCCGCGCGCCGTCCCGCGCCTCGTCGCCGCGCGGCGGCCGGGCCTGCGCTACGATGTCGAGCATCACGGCGAGCGCCTGATCATCCGCACCGACGCCGACGGCGCGATCGACTTCAAGCTGGTCGAGGCCTCGCTCGCCGCGCCCGACCGCTGGCGCGATCTCGTGCCGCATCGGCCGGGCTGCTTCATCGTCGCGCACGAAACCTTCCGCGATTTCCTCGTGCGTCTCGAGCGCGCCAACGCCACGCCGCGCCTCGTCGTCACCGAATTTGCGAGCGGCGCCGAACACGACATCGCCTTCGACGAGGAGGCCTATGCGCTCGGCTTCGAGCGGATGCGCGAATATGATTCGCAGACGCTGCGCTTCTCCTATTCCTCGCTGACACGCCCGCGCGAAATCTGGGACTACGACATGCGCACGCGCGCCCGCGTGCTGCTCAAGCGCCAGGAGATTCCCTCCGGCCATGATCCCGACCGCTATGTCGCGCGCCGCATCCACGCCGTCGCGGCGGACGGGGCGCGCGTGCCGATCTCGCTGTTTCATCGCAGGGACCTGCCGCCGGACGGCTCTGCGCCGGCGCTGCTCTACGGCTATGGCGCCTATGGCTCGTCGATCCCGGCGGCCTTCTCGGCCAATCGCCTGTCGCTGGTCGATCGCGGCTTCGTCTACGCCATCGCCCATGTGCGCGGCGGCAGCGATCTGGGCTGGGGCTGGTATCTCGACGGCAAGCTCGAGAAGAAGACCAACACATTTGGCGATTTCATCGCCGCCGCGCGGGCCCTCACCGAAACGGGCTACGCCGCGCCCGGCCGCATCGTCGCCCAGGGCGGCAGCGCCGGCGGCATGCTGATGGGCGCCGTCGCCAACAGCGCGCCCGAACTCTTCGCCGGGATCATCGCCGACGTGCCCTTCGTCGACGTCGTCAACACCATGCTCGACGGCGAACTGCCGCTCACCCCGCCGGAATGGCGGGAATGGGGCGATCCGCGCCGCGACGAGGCGGCGTTCCGGCGCATGCTCGCCTATTCGCCCTACGACAATGTGCGCGCCCAGATCTATCCGCCGATCCTGGCGCTCGCCGGCCTCTGCGATCCGCGCGTCACCTATTGGGAGCCGGCCAAATGGGTGGCGCGCCTGCGCGCGACGATGACCGGCGGCGGCCCGGCGCTGCTGCATGTCAACATGGCCGCCGGCCATGGCGGCGCCTCGGGCCGCTTCGACCGGCTCGGCGAGGTGGCGCTGCAATACGCCTTCGCGCTCGCCTGCGCCCGCGGCGATTTCGCCGCTGAGGCCTGAGGCTCACGCCGCGCCGATGAACGCCTTCAGTTCGGCGAGCGAGGCGAAGCGCCGTCGCGCCCCGCCATTGTCGGCCTCGATCGAGCCGTCCGAATACATCACGTAGTCGACGCCGCTCGCCTGATAGCGTCCGACGACGCGCGGCTGGCCGTCGCCCTCGCCGACGCTCGCCAGACTCTTGTCGAGCCAGTCGAGCGTCTCCTCCTTCACGTCCCTGGCGAGACTTGCGGCCGAGAGCGGCGCCGCTGCAGGGCCGGTCGCGGCGGCGAGCGGCTTCGCCGGTCCGGATTCCGGTCCGCTCCGCGTCCCGCCGTCGGGTCTGGTCGCGGCGGTCGGTCCGGGCGTCGGGGCCTTCGTCGTCGCGCTCGTCGCGCCGTTCGCCGCGTCGGCGGCGGGCGGGTCCGCCGCGCGCGTCTCCGCCTCGATCTTCGCCGGATCGATCGCGGGGATCGCCAGGCGCGGCGGCGCGTTCGCCGCCGCCTGGTTGTCTGTCGGCGCAGCCGCCGGCGGCCACGCCGCAGCGCGCGGTTCGCCGGCTGCGGCGGGCGGCGCGGCCTGCGCGGCGCGGCGCGCCGCTGCGTCCCGCGCCAGGCTCTCGAGCGCCGCAAGGATCCGCGCCAGCGCCAGCGTCACGACGCCGGCCGAGACGGCGACGGCGCCGCTCACCGCATACATCGTGCCGCGCTCGATGCCGGCCAGATCGACCGCCATGTAGAGCGCGCCGCCGCCGGCGCCGATCAGCAGCAGGGCGAGAAACAGCAGCAGATGGGGCATTGCGTGCAGCGTCCTTTCACACCGGCGGCCGGGCCGGCGCCTCTCACAGGAGGGCATACGTCGCCCTGCTCCAGGACGAAAGCCGGTTGTCGACGGGGCGGGCCGGCCTAACTATGATCGCAGCCGAGCCGCGACGGGCGACCCGCCGGCCGCATACGAACCCGCGCAGGAGACGCCGCATGTCCTTCACTCTTCCCGAACTGCCCTACGCCCATGACGCGCTTCAGCCGTATATGTCGAAGGAGACGCTGGAATACCATCACGACAAGCACCACCTCGCCTACGTGAACAACGGCAACAATTTGCTCAAGGGCACGGAGTGGGAGGGCAAGTCGCTCGAGGACATCGTCAAGGGCTCGTTCGGCAAGAACGCCGGCCTCTTCAACAATGCCGGCCAGCACTACAACCACCTGCATTTCTGGAAGTGGATGAAGCCGAACGGCGGCGGCCGCATTCCGGGCGGCCTCGAAAAGGCGATCGTCGATTCGCTCGGCTCGGTCGACAAGATGAAGGAGGACTTCATCCAGGCCGGCGTCACACAGTTCGGCTCGGGCTGGGCCTGGCTCGCGGTCAAGGACGGCAAGATCGTCGTGATGAAGTCGCCCAACGGCGAAAGCCCGCTGGTGCAGGGCGCGCGCCCGATCCTCGGGTGCGACGTCTGGGAGCATTCCTACTATATCGATTACCGCAATCGCCGGCCCGACTATCTCAAGGCCTTCGTCGAGCATCTGGTGAACTGGGAGTATGTCGAGGAGATGTATCGCCAGGCGACCGCCTGACGAGAGGAAAGCGGCGGGGTTTTCCGGCGCCTCCCGCCTGTCATGGCGGGCGGAGC
>JAEULW010000232.1 GCA_016793505.1 Methylobacteriaceae bacterium
GCGCGCGATCGTCTGGCGCAGCTTCGTCATGCGCACGCGCTCTTCGCGCGGCGCGTCATCCGGCGCGGCGGGCGCGCGCACCGAAACAGGCGCCAGCGCCGGCGCCGGAGCAGGCGCCGGCTTGGGCGCAGCGGCCGCAGCAAGCATGTCGCCCTTCGTCACGCGGCCATCCTTGCCGCTGCCGGCGACGCCGGCCGGCGACACGCCGGTCTCGGCCGCGATGCGATTGACCGCCGGCCCCGACTCCTTGCCGCCGGCGCGCGGCGCGACCGGGGCGGGCCCGGCGATCTTCGCCGTGTCGGCCTGCGCCTTCTTCGCGCTCTCCGCGCCCGAGCCGCCAGCGGCCTGCGCCACGGCTTTGGCCGGCGTTGCGCCGCCCTCGGCGATCTGTCCGAGCAGCGCGCCGACGCCGACGGTTTCGCCGTCCTTGGCGACGATCTCCGAGAGCACGCCCGAGGCGGGCGCGTTCACTTCGAGCGTCACCTTGTCGGTTTCGAGTTCGACCAGCGGCTCGTCCTGCTTCACGGCCTCGCCGGGCTTCTTGAACCACTTGCCGATTGTCGCTTCGGAAACCGATTCGCCGAGCGTGGGAACGCGGATCTCAGTCATCGGGTCTGCGCCGCGCGGGCGTCCTCTGTCGTCTTGCGTGTCGTGGAACGATCCGCCGCGCGCCGCCGCGGATCGCGTCGATCGGTGTCTCTCAGGCGCCGAAAGCGTCGTCGAGGAAGGCCTTGAGCTGCGCCAGATGCTTCGACATCAGGCCCGTCGCCGTCGCAGCCGCGGCCGGTCTTCCGACATAACGCGGACGCTTCGTCTTGCCGCCGGTCTGGCTCAGCACCCATTCGAGATAGTGCTCGACGAACGTCCAGGACCCCATGTTCTTGGGCTCTTCCTGACACCAGACGACGTCGGCCTTCTTGAAGCGCGACAGCAGGTTGACGAGATTCTTCAGCGGGAACGGATAGAGCTGCTCGACGCGCAGCAGATAGACGTCGTCGACGCCGCGCTTCTCGCGATCCTCGTAGAGATCGAAATAGACCTTGCCCGTGCACAGGATGACGCGGCGGATCTTGTCGTCCTTGACGAGCCTGATCTTCTCGCCCTTCTGCGTCTCGGCGTCGTCGCGCAGCAGACGGTGGAAGGAGGAGCCGGTCGCCAGCTCCGACAGCGGCGACACGGCGCGCTTGTGGCGCAGCAGCGATTTCGGCGTCATCAGAATCAGCGGCTTGCGAATGTCGCGCCTGAGCTGCCGGCGCAGAATGTGGAAATAATTCGCCGGCGTCGTGCAGTTGGCGACCTGCATATTGTCTTCCGCGCACATCTGCAGGAAGCGCTCGAGTCTTGCGGATGAGTGCTCCGGGCCCTGCCCCTCGTAGCCGTGCGGCAGCAGGCAGACGAGCCCGGACATGCGCAGCCACTTGCGCTCGCCCGAGGAGATGAACTGGTCGAACACGACCTGCGCGCCGTTGGCGAAGTCGCCGAACTGGCCTTCCCACAGCGTCAGCGTGTTCGGTTCGGCGAGCGAGTAGCCGTAGTCGAAACCGAGCACCGCCTCTTCCGAGAGCATCGAATTGATGACCTCGTAACGCGCCTGGCCCTCGCGGATGTTGTTGAGCGGCACGTAACGCGCCTCGGTCTCCTGATCGATCAGCACCGAATGACGCTGCGAGAAGGTGCCGCGCTCGCAATCCTGGCCGGACAGGCGCACGCGGTGCCCTTCGTCGACCAGCGTGCCGAACGCCAGCGCCTCGGCGGTCGCCCAGTCCAGCCCCTCGCCGGTCTCGATCATTTTGCGACGGTTTTCGAGGAAGCGGCCGATCGTCTTGTGCAGGTTGAAGCCGTCCGGCGCCTGCGTGATCCTGACGCCGATCTCGCGCAGCTTCGCCGCATCCACGGCGGTCGCGCCGCGACGATCGTCGTCGGCCAGCGACGGCGCGGCTTTCAGGCCGGCCCAGCGTCCGTCGAGCCAGTCCGCCTTGTTCGGACGGAAGGCGTGCCCGGCTTCGAACTCGGCTTCGAGCCGGTCGCGCCAGTCCGCCTTCATTTTTTCCACTTCGCCCTGCGTGACGACGCCTCCGGCGATCAGCTTGTCGGCGTAGATCTCGAGCGTCGACTTGTGCGACCGGATCTTCCGGTACATCAGCGGCTGCGTGAAGCTCGGCTCGTCGCCCTCGTTGTGGCCGAAGCGGCGATAGCAGAACATGTCGATGACGACCGGCTTGTGGAACTTCTGCCGGAATTCTGTCGCGATCTTGGCGGCGAACACCACCGCCTCCGGATCGTCGCCGTTGCAGTGGAAGATCGGCGCCTCGACGATCTTCGCCATGTCGGACGGATAGGGCGAGGAGCGTGAATAACGCGGATAGGTGGTGAAGCCGATCTGGTTGTTGACGATGACGTGGATCGACCCGCCGGTGCGGTACCCCTTCAGACCCGACAGGCCGAAGCACTCGGCCACCACGCCCTGCCCGGCGAAGGCGGCGTCGCCATGCAGCAGCAGCGGCATCACCTTGCGGCGCTCGACGATGTCGTCGAGCTGATCCTGCTTGGCGCGCACCTTGCCGAGCACGACCGGGTTGACGATCTCGAGATGCGAGGGATTGGCGGTCAGCGACAGATGCACCTTGTTGCCGTCGAACTCGCGGTCCGACGAGGCGCCGAGGTGATACTTCACGTCGCCCGAACCTTCGACCTCGTCCGGCGCGTAGGAGCCGCCCTTGAATTCGTGGAACAGCGCGCGGTGCGGCTTGCCCATCACCTGCGTCAGCACGTTGAGTCGGCCGCGATGGGCCATGCCGAGCACGATCTCCTCGACGCCGAGATTGCCGCCGCGCTTGATGATCTGCTCCAGCGCCGGAATCACCGACTCGCCGCCGTCGAGGCCGAAGCGTTTGGTGCCGGTGAACTTGACGTCGAGGAATTTTTCGAAACCCTCGGCCTCGACCAGCTTGTTGAGGATGGCGCGCTTGCCCTCGCGGGTGAAGGCGATCTCCTTGTGCGGCCCCTCGACGCGCTCCTGGATCCAGGCCTTCTCCGCCGGATCGGAGATGTGCATGAACTCGTAGCCGATCGTCCCGCAATAGGTGCGCCGCAGAATCTGCAGCATCTCGCGGATCGTCGCGTATTCGAGCCCAAGCACCTTGTCGAGGAAGATCGGCCGGTCGTAATCGGCCTCGGTGAAGCCGTAGGAGACCGGGTGCAGCTCCTCGTGATCCTTCTGCGGCTCGAGCCCGAGCGGATCGAGATCGGCATGCAGATGGCCGCGCATGCGATAGGCGCGGATCATCATCAGCGCATGCACCGAATCGCGCGCGGCGCGCTGCAGCATTTCGGGCGAGAGTTCCTCGCCCTTCTGCGCGGCCTTCGCCTTGATCTTCTCGCCGACCGCCTTTTCGGCGACCGGCCAATCGCCGTCGAGCGCCGAGACGAGTTCGCCATTCGCCGGCAGCGGCCAGTTCGGCCGCTTCCAGGAGGCGCCCTGCGCCGCCTCGTCGTCGAGCGTGGCGAAGAATTCGCGCCATTCCGGGCCGACGCTCGCCGGATTGGCGGCGTAGCGCGCCTGCAACTGCTCGATATAGGCGGCGTTGGTGCCTGACAGGAATGAACTGGCCGCCATGCGGGCGTTCTGGTCGTCAGAGCGCGACATGCTGTCCTCCGGCTGCGCCGACGCCATCCGGTCGTCGGCCGTCTTGCATGCGCGGCGCGCCGATGCGCGCGCCGCTTGTCCTTGTCCGCCCCCGCGCTGGCGCCGCCGCCGCGCGCCTCAGCCCTTCAGGATCTCGACCAGCGTCGAGCCGAGCCGCGCCGGCGACGGCGAGACGCGGATGCCCGCCGCCTCCATCGCCGCGATCTTGTCTTCCGCGCCGCCCTTGCCGCCGGAGATGATCGCGCCGGCATGGCCCATGCGCCGGCCCGGAGGCGCGGTGCGGCCGGCGATGAAGCCGACCATCGGCTTCTTGCGGCCGCGCTTCGCCTCGTCCTTGATGAATTGCGCCGCGTCCTCTTCCGCCGAGCCGCCGATCTCGCCGATCATGATGATGGACTTGGTGGCTTCGTCGGCGAGGAACATCTCGAGCATGTCGATGAACTCCGTGCCCTTCACCGGATCGCCGCCGATGCCGACCGCCGTCGTCTGGCCGAGGCCGGCATTGGTGGTCTGGAACACCGCCTCATAGGTCAGCGTGCCGGACCGCGAGACGATGCCGACCGAACCTGGCCTGAAGATGTTCGCCGGCATGATGCCGATCTTCGATTCGCCGGCGGTGACGACGCCGGGGCAGTTCGGCCCGATCAGGCGCGACTTCGAGCCGGTGAGGGCGCGCTTCACCTTCACCATGTCGAGCACCGGAATGCCTTCGGTGATGCAGACGATCAACGGAACCTCCGCCTCGATCGCCTCGCAGATCGCGTCCGCCGCGCCGGGCGGCGGCACATAGACGACGGAGGCGTCGGCGCCGGTCGCCTCGCGCGCCTCCTTCACCGTGTCGAAGACCGGCAGGCCGAGATGCACCGAGCCGCCTTTGCCCGGCGAGGTGCCGCCGACCATCTTCGTCCCGTAGGCGATCGCCTGTTCGGAATGGAAGGTGCCGTTCTTGCCGGTGAAGCCCTGGCAGATGACTTTCGTGTTCTTGCCGATGAGGATGGACATTACGCTTTCCTGTCCTGAAGCAGCGCCTTGATCTCTTCGAGCGTGCGCAGCATGCGTTCGTTCGCCTCGAGAATGCGCGCGTTGACCGAATTCACCTGCTCGACATGCTGGCGATACGTCTTCATCTGCCGCTGGCCGACGATCACGAAAAGGATCACCAGCGCGACGAGCGGCAGAAACGTGACGATCGCCTCGCCTGTCGTCATGCGGCCTGTCCCACCGCCTTGACGATCTTCTGCGCGGCGTCGTCGAGATCGTCGGCCGGGATGACGTTCAGGCCGCTCTCGCGGATGATCTTCTTGCCGAGATCGACATTGGTGCCTTCGAGGCGCACCACCAGCGGCACTTTAAGGCCGACCTCCTTCACCGCGGCGATGACGCCCTCGGCGATGACGTCGCACTTCATGATGCCGCCGAAGATGTTGACAAGGATGCCCTTCACCTTCGGATCGGCGGTGATGATCTTGAATGCCGCCGTCACCTTCTCCTTGCTGGCGCCGCCGCCGACATCGAGGAAGTTGGCGGGCTCGGCGCCATACAGCTTGATGATGTCCATCGTCGCCATGGCGAGGCCCGCGCCGTTCACCATGCAGCCGATCGAACCGTCGAGCGCGATGTAGGAAAGATCATATTTCGACGCCTCGATCTCCTTGGCGTCCTCCTCCGTCTCATCGCGCAGAGCCATCACGTCGGGATGGCGGTAGAGCGAATTCGAGTCGAACGAGATCTTGGCGTCGAGGCACTTCAGCTTCTGATCCTTGGTGATGATCAGCGGATTGATCTCGAGCATCGACATGTCTTTGGCGACGAACGCCGCATAGAGCTGGCCGACCAGCTTCTCGCACTGTTTGGCGAGATCGCCGGAAAGCCCCAGCGCCTGCGCCGCGGCGCGGCCGTGCAGCGGCATGATGCCGGTCGCCGGATCGACGGAGAAGGTCGTGATCTTCTCCGGCGTGTCGTGCGCCACCTTCTCGATGTCCATGCCGCCTTCGGTCGAGACGACGAAGGAGATGCGCGAGGAGGAGCGGTCGACGAGGATCGACAGGTAGAACTCCTTGTCGATGTCGGAGCCGTCCTCGATGTAGAGCCGGTTGACCTGCTTGCCGGTCGGCCCGGTCTGGATGGTGACGAGCGTCTTGCCGAGCATCTGGTTGACGAAGGTCTTGACCTCCTCGACCGACTTCGCGAGTCGCACGCCGCCCTTGTCGCCGGCCTCGGCTTCCTTGAACTTGCCCTTGCCGCGACCGCCCGCATGAATCTGCGACTTGACGACCCACAGCGGGCCGCCGAGCTGCTTCGCCGCGGCTTCGGCGTCCTTCGCGTCGAGCACGGCGACGCCGCGCGACACCGGCACGCCGAATTCCTTCAGCACGGCCTTGGCCTGATACTCGTGAATGTTCATGGAGAAACCCCGCCCTTGCGGCGACTGCGGTAGGAGGAGCGTCGCGCGAAGAGCCGCGCGACGCGGGTCTGCGCGCTCAGGCGAGCGAGGGATCGATGCTCTTGCAGGCGGCGATGAGGCCGAGCACCGAATCGACCGACTTCCTGAACATCGCCTTTTCGGCGTCGTCGAAGGCGATCTCGACGATCTTCTCGACGCCGTTCGCGCCGATCAGCGCCGGCACGCCGACATACATGTCCTTGACGCCGTACTGGCCGGTGATGTGCGCGGCGACGGGCAGAATGCGCTTCTGGTCCTTCAGATAGGATTCGGCCATGGCGATCGCCGACGAGGCAGGCGCGTAGAAGGCCGAGCCTGTCTTGAGCAGCGCGACGATCTCGCCGCCGCCCTTGCGGGTGCGATCGACGATGGCGTCGAGACGCGCCTGCGTCAGCCAGCCCATCTTGACGAGATCGGGCAGCGGCACGCCGCCGACGGTCGAGTGGCGCACCAGCGGCACCATGTCGTCGCCATGCCCGCCGAGCGTCATCGCATGCACGTCGCGCACCGAGACGCCGAGCTCCTCGGCGAGGAAATAGCGGAACCGCGCCGAGTCGAGAACGCCCGCCATGCCGACGACCTTGTGAGTCGGAAGGCCGGAGAATTTCTGCAGCGCCCACACCATCGCGTCGAGCGGATTGGTGATGCAGATGACGAAGGCGTTCGGGGCGTAGGTCTTGATGCCCTGGCCGACGGCGGCCATCACCTTGAGGTTGATGCCGATCAGATCGTCGCGGCTCATGCCGGGTTTGCGCGGCACGCCGGCGGTGACGATGATCACGTCCGAGCCGGCGATCGCCTCGTAGGAGTTGGCGCCGGAGAGTTTCGCGTCGAAGCCCTCGACAGGGGAGGATTCGGCAAGGTCGAGCGCCTTGCCCTGCGGCGTGCCCTCGGCGATGTCGAACAGGACGATGTCGCCGAGCTCCTTCAGGCCGGCGAGGTGGGCGAGCGTGCCGCCGATCTGTCCCGCCCCGATCAATCCGATCTTTTTGCGCGCCATGGTCGTCCTCTCCTGCCGCCGGGTCGCCCCGGCCCTGCGGCCCGCCGGGCCGCTCCATCGATCCGGCGCCTGTTTGCCAGCGCCAGGTTGCGCGAGGCAAGCCGGGCGAAAGTCTGATAGGGCGGCGGCCGCCCGCCGCCTCACCCGTCCGACTCAGAAAAAATACGCGTGAAAACAACGTTAAGCCCGCCTCATTGCGACGCGATCCCGGCCAGAGCGGCATTCTTTCAAATGACAAAATTCGTAATCTGAAACAGCTTTTTCGAAGCGGGCGCCGCCGCCTTCAGCCGCGCCCCTGGGTCAGCGCGCGCAGCGTCGCGCCGGCCACCCGGTCGAGACGCTGCGCCATCGCCGCGTCGCCGGCCTCGCGATCGAGCCGAACCGACACCGGATGGATGAACCGGTGCAGCGCGTCGAACAGGAAGGCGACCGCCCGCCGCGCGTCGATCCCCTCGAAGGCGCCGCCGGCGATGCCCTCCTCCACCGCCCGCTGGAACGCCGCCTGCACCCGCGCCCGATGCTTGCGGCCGACGCCGCGCCCCGACACCACCGAATCGGCCAGCAGGGCGAACAGATCGGGATCGCGCGCGGCGAAATCGCGATAGGCCCGGTGCACCGCCCCGGCCATGCGCTCGATCTTGTCCGCCGCCGGGTCGGGCGCGTCGACGATCTCGCGCAACTCGGCCTCGAGCGGCGCGAGCGCGCGCGCCGTCGCCGCGTCGAACAGCGCCGCCTTCGACGGAAAATAGCGGTAGACGTTGGCGTGCGTCATGCCGAGCGCCGCCGCGATCGACAGCACCGTCGTGCGCCGCGCCCCGTGCGCGCGGATTTGCCCGAGCGTCTCGTCGAGAATGCGCTGGTCGGTCGGCTCGGAACTAGCCTGGAACATGGCCGCCTCCCTCGCGCGCCGGCGCCCGTCTCATGTCTCGATCACGCCTTCCGTCCCTGCCGCCGCCGTGCGGCCGTGCGGCCGGCCGAGATAGTCGGTCGAGCCCATCTCGATCAGCCGCGAGGCGGTGCGCTGGAACTCGAAGACCTCGCGCCCCTGATCGGCGTGGTAGAGATCGGCCGGCCCGGTCGCCGCCGAGGCGATGAAGCGCGCGTTGCAGTCGTAGAGCGCGTCGATCAGCGTGATGAATCGCTTGGCGGCGTTGCGCTGGTCGATCGCCATCTTCGGGATGTCGTCGCAGATCACCGTGTGGAAGGCGATCGCAAGCTCCAGATAGTCCGCCGGCCCGAGCGGCTGCTCGCAGAGTTCGGCGAAACTGAAGCGCGCCACGCCGCGCGCCGCCTGCGGCACGATCAACTCGCGCCCGAGCAGCGGCAGGCCGACGCGCTCGCCTTTCGCAACGCCGGTCAGCGCCAGGAAGGCGCGGTCGAGCGCGGCCCGCGCCGCCGCGTCAGCCGGCGCATGCCAGACCGGCGCGCCGGCGAGCTTCTCGAGGCGGAAATCGGCGCGCGCGTCGAGCCGGACCACATCCATCTTCTCGCGCAACAGCGCGATGAAGGGCAGGAACAGCGCCCGATTGAGGCCGTCGCGATAAAGATCGTCCGGCGCGACGTTCGAGGTCGCCGCCACCACGACGCCGCGCGCCCACAAGGCCTCGAACAGCCGCCCGAGGATCATCGCGTCGGCGATGTCGTTGACCGCGAATTCGTCGAAGCACAGCAGCGTCGCCTCCTCGGCGATCGCATTGGCGGTCGGCAGGATCGGATCGTCGCCGCGCACCTCGCCATTCTTGTGCGCCCTGCGCCATTCGTAGATGCGGCGATGCGCGTCGGCCATGAAGGCGTGGAAATGGATGCGCTTCTTCCGCTCGACGTCGGCCGCCTCGTGGAACAGGTCCATCAGCATCGTCTTGCCGCGGCCGACCGAGCCCCAGATGTAGAGCCCGCGCGGCGGCGGCGGCCGCTTGGCCGCGAACAGCCAGCCGAGCGCGCCGGCCTTTCGCGGCAGGCGATAGTCGACGAGGGCGCCGCGCAGCCGCTCGAGCCGGCCGATGGCCGCCACCTGCGCCGCGTCGCGCTCGATGTCGCCGCTGGCGACGAGACGGTCGTAGATCGCGATCAGGGTCGTCAAGGTATGGTCCGGCGGCTGTCCGTCCGGCTCTACCTGCCCGCCGGCCGGTCCGGCAAGAGCCGGCGCGTTCCGCACTTTGGCGGAAATGGCGCCGGCGCCGCTGCGGAACGCGCCGAATTGTCGCGCAGGATGGCCGCAATGGCCGCCATTTGCCGGTCCCGCGAAGGACTCGGTTAATGGCGGCGGACGTACGATCCGCGCCGCTGCCTTTTCTTCCGACGCCTGACGGACATGTCGCAGACCACCGAAGCAACCGAACTGCCTGGCGCCCTGCTGCGCGAGCGCTACCGGCTGCTGGCGCGCCAGATTCCGACCCTCTACCTGATCGTCGTCGTCTGCACCCTGCCGGTCATCGGCCTCATTCTGACCCGCGGCGGCGGTGTTTCGATGGCGGCGGCGCCGGCTGTGATGGTGGCGATCGTCGTCGCCCGCATGATCCACTGGCGCCGCGCCCGCGTCGACGCGATGAGCGTCGAGACGATGCGTCGGGAAATGGCCCGCACCGGCGTCATCGGGCCGGCGATCGGCTTCGTCCATGCCTCGGTGTGCATCGCCGGCGGCCTCAGCCTGGACATCGACGCCAAGGCGATCACCCTCGTCACCGTCTGGATGTGCACGATCGCCTGCTCCTTCTGTCTGTCGACGCTGCCGCGCACCGCCTATGCCGTGGTCTTCGCCTCCGGCGCGCCGCTCTGCGCCACTTTCCTCTACATGGGCGACCCGCTGCTGATGCTGGCGGGCGGCCTTGTCGTGGCGCTCGCCTGCCTGGTGATCTTCGTCATCAAGCAGCATCACGACGCCTTGGCCGAGAACATCCTCACCCGCGCCCTCGCCGAGCAGCGGCACGAACTTGCCTCGCGCCGCACCGAGGAAGTCGTGCGGCTCGCCAATTCCGACGACCTGACGCGTCTGCCGAACCGCCGCAGTTTCATGACCGCGCTCGCCGAACGGGCGCAGCGCCCGTCGGGGCGCTTCGCCGTCGCATTGCTCGACCTCGACGGCTTCAAGCCGATCAACGACGTCTACGGCCATGGCGCCGGCGACGCGGTGCTGATCGAGATCGGCCGCCGGCTCGAGGCCTTGATGGCCGGGCGCGGCCTCGCCGCGCGTTTCGGCGGCGACGAGTTCTGCCTGTTGATCGAGGGCGACGAGGATCAGGCGCTCGCCGTCGCGCGCCTGGCGCGCGCGGCGATCGGCGAGCCCTGCGCCCTGTCGGCGGACGTCGCGGTGCGCGTCGATTGCTGCGTCGGCGTCGCCGCGCATGACGGCCGGACCAGCGGCGCCGATCTGATGGAGCGCGCCGACGCGACGCTCTACTGGTGCAAGAATGGCGGCCGCGGCGCGGTGGCGCTGCATTCGGCGCTGCATCACGACTTGACCGCCCGCCGCGCCGGATCGTCGCGCGCCGCCTGATCGAGGTTGCCCCGTCGCGGCCTTTCCCCCAAAGTCGCCGCAGCCGTCGGCGACGCGACGGGTCGGTTGGGGGGACGTCCGGACATGCGCCTGAGCCGTATTCTCGTCTGCGCTCTGGCGCTGGCGCTCGCGCCGCTGCCTGCTTTCGCCGCCGGTCTCGAGGGTCGCTCCCTCGGCTTCATCTGGGCCGCGCCGTTCGTCGGCATGCTGCTGTCGATCGCACTGTTTCCCTTGCTGGCGCCGCACTTCTGGGAGCATCACCAGGGCAAGATCGCGGCGGCCTGGGCGGCGCTGACCGTCGCGCCGCTGGCCCTGCTGAAGTCGCCCGGCGCTGCGCTTGACGCCGTCGCCCATACGCTCATCCTCGAATATGTGCCGTTCATCCTGCTGCTGCTGGCGCTGTTCACGGCGGCGGGCGGCATCGTCATTCGCGGAAATCTGCACGGCTCGCCGCTGACCAACACGATCCTGCTCGCCGTCGGCGCGGCCCTGGCGAGCCTGATCGGCACGACCGGCGCCTCGATGGTGATGATCCGCCCCGTGATGCGCGCCAATGACGACCGCAAACGCAACGCCCATGTGATCATCTTCTTCATCTTCCTCGTCTCGAACATCGGCGGCTCGCTGACGCCGCTCGGCGATCCGCCGCTGTTCCTCGGCTTCCTGCGCGGCGTCGACTTCTTCTGGACGACGACGCATCTGTTCGTCGAGACGCTGTTCGTCGCCGGTCTCGTGCTCGTCGTCTTCTTCGTCTTGGACACCTGGATGTACCGGCAGGACGGCCACTCCAAGCCCGACCCGACGCCCGATGGCAATCTCATTCACATTTCCGGCCTGCCCAATCTCGCCCTGATCGGCGTCGTCATCGCCGCGATCCTGTTCGCCGCCAAGGTCGATCTCGGCTCGTTCCAGCTCATTGGCCAGACGGTGAAATGGCAGAACGTGCTGCGCGATCTCGTCTTCATCGGCGTGGTCTTCGCCTCGCTCAAGCTGACGCCCGACTATGATCATGTCGCCAACGGCTTCAGCTGGGGGCCGATCCTCGAGGTGGCGAAGCTCTTCCTCGGCATTTTCGTGACGATCGTGCCGGTGCTGGCGATGCTCGGCGCCGGGCGCGAGGGCGCCTTCGCGCCGCTTGTCGCCGCGGTGACCAACGCCGACGGAACGCCGAACAACGCCGCCTATTTCTGGGCGACGGGCATTCTGTCCTCGTTCCTCGACAATGCGCCGACCTATCTCGTGTTCTTCGAACTTGCCGGCGGCGATCCGCAATCGCTGATGACCAAGCAGGCGCTGACCCTCGCCGCGATTTCCTGCGGCGCGGTGTTCATGGGGGCCAATTCCTACATCGGCAACGCGCCGAATTTCATGGTTTACGCCATCGCCCGCGACGGCGGCGTGAAGATGCCGGGCTTTTTCCCGTACATGCTGTGGTCGGGCGCGATCCTGCTGCCGGCCTTCGCGCTGACGACCCTGATCTTCTTCCGCTGACCGGGCGCAGCTGGCGCGGTCAGCCGCGCCTGGCCGGCGCCTTCGGCATCATCTCGTAGGGCGGCTTCCAGCCCGGCAGCGCCCGCAGCCGGTCGAGCCAGCGGGCGATGTTGGCGTAGCCGGTCCAGTCGACCCCATACTGCTCGGGATAGAACAGGTAGCCCGACAGCGACAGGTCGGCGATCGTCGGCCGTCCGCCGACGAGCCACGGCGTTTCGGCGAGATGCTTGTCGACGATTGCCGCCGCGGCGACGGCGCGGCCGCGCAGGAACTCGGTGACCGGCGTCTCCCCGGTCTTCGCCAGCGCCACAAGGAATCGCAGGGTCGCGACGTAGCTCGTGAACTTGTGGTTGTCGAACAGCAGCCAGCGCAGAAGCTCGAGCTGTTCGTCGCCGTCGCGCGGCCCGAACTGGCCGGTGACCTCGGCCAGATAGGTGAGGATGACGCCGGACTGCGCCAGCTTGCGGCCGCCATGCACGAGCACGGGAACCTCGCCCATCTCGTTCACCTCGGCGCGATAGGCGGGCGTGCGCGTCTCGCCGTTGAAGAAATCGACGACGACCGGCGTCCAGTCGAGCCCGCAGGCCGACAGCATGAAGGCCGCCTTGAACGCGTTGCCCGACTCGCCGAAGCAATAGAGCTTGGTGTGATCTGTCATCAGCCCCTCCCCCCTCCGAGCATCGGGCGCCGGGGCGCTTCCGGCAACTGCCTTCGAATTGTCCGATTTGCTGCATTGCAGCGCATCAGAAAGTCCATTTGTTTCATAATTCTGCAACAGGCGCTGGCAAAATGGCCGAAGAGCGGGGTTGCGCCCGTTGCTGCGCCGCACCATGTTCATCGCCGGGACGGATTCGCGACCTTGCGGGCGTCGGCCGGACGCGAGGAGCCGAACGATGGAAGACAGGACGATGTTCGGAGGCGTGGTCCGCCGCCTCTGGCCGCCCGACGCGCCGGCCCTGCGCGATCACCTGCTGCGGCTCGACGCCGACAGCCGCTACGACCGCTTCGCCATGGCCGTGTCGAACGAGTTCATCATCGGCTACGCCGAGCGCTGCTTCGGCTTCGACGACATCATCTACGGCTTTTTCGTCGACGGCGTGCTGCGCGGCGCCGGCGAATTACGCCGCGTCGCGGGTTCCGACGGGCCGTCCGGCTTCGCCAATCTCGCCGAGGCGGCCTTCAGCGTCGAGCGACCCTGGCGTCGGCGCGGCGTCGGCGCCGAGCTTATGGCGCGCATCGTCCGCGCCGCGCGCAACCGCCGCGCCGAGACGCTCTACATGTCCTGCCTGGCGCGCAATCAGGCGATGCGGGCGCTGGCGCGCAAATTCTCGGCCGAGCTGCGTTTCGAGCCGGACGAGTCGTCGGGCCGGCTGAGCTGCGCCGGCCCGACCGCCTTCTCGCTGCTCTACGAGGCGATGGACGACGCGCAGGGCTTCGCCACCGCGATGCTCGATCTGCAGCGCCGCCTGTTCACGATGCAGCGCCCCGCGCGATGACCGGCGCGAGGCTTCGCAAGGCGCGGCGCAGCGACGCCTCGAAGGCGCTCATCGCCGGGCTCGCCGAGCGGCCGGCGAGGCGGATCAGGCTGATGTCGCGGCCGATCGTCGGCGCGACCAGCGCCGTCGCGGCGACCGCCCGATGCGTCGCGGCGGCCATCGCATAGGCCGGCAGCGGCGCGACGCCGAGCCCGGCCTCGACCAGCGCCAGCGCCGTGGCGATCTGCGCCACCTCGTAGCGCGGCGCCAGCGCCATCCGCGCCGACTCGAAGCCGAAATCGACCAGACGCCGCAAGCCGCTTTCGCGCGTCAGCGCGATGATCGGCGCGCCGGCGAGATCGGCCCAGGCGAGGCTGGCGCGGCGCGCGAAAGCGCTGCCGGCGGCGCTGAACAGCATCAGCCGGTCGCGCGTCAGGCGGCGGCGCTCGAGGCCTTCGCCGTCGAGGAAGGTGCCGACGCCGCAATCGGCGCGGCCCGCGCGCAACGCCTCGAGGATCGCCTCGACGCCGACATCGACGACGGCGACCTCGAGCCCCGGATGCCGATCGGCCATATCGAGAATGGCCGCGGGCAAGGCCGCAGCCGCCAGCATCGGCGGCGCGGCGACGACGACGCGCCCGCGCCGACGTTTGCCGCGATCGGCCGCGTCGCGCACCGCCGCGTCGAGATCGCGGACGATCGTCTCCGCCGCGGCGCGGAACTCGCGGCCGCCCTCGGTGAGTTCGACGCGCCGCGTCGTCCGGTCGAAAAGCCGGAGCCCGACTTCGCGCTCGAGCTCGCGCACCAATGCCGACAGCGCCGGCTGGGCGACCTTGAGACGCTCGGCCGCGCGGGTGAAGGCGCCATGTTCGGCGACCGCCAGGAAGGCGCGAATCTGACGCAGCGAGACAGCCATGCGACATTCATAAGAACATCATCTGAATTTATAGAAAAGCCCATGATTGCCTTATGGGCGGATCGGACCATGCTGTCATCGCGGAGGATGACGATGCGAGCGATGCGGCGCGCAGGCGACGAGGCGCAGGCGCCGACCGGCTGGATCGGCCGGTCGGCGCCGCGCGTCGAGGACGAGCGCCTGCTGCGCGGCGAAGGCCGGTTCGTCGACGATCTCGCGCCGGCCGGCGGCCTGCATCTCGACTTCACGCGCAGCGCGCAGGCCGGCCTCGCCCTCGCCGGGCTCGACATCGAGGAGGCGCGCGCCATGCCCGGCGTCGTGGCGATCCTGACGGCGGCCGACCTCGGCGAGTTGCCCTCGCCTTCGGTGAACGCCCTGCTGCCCGGCCTCGCCGCGCCGCGCTTCGAGGCGCTCGCCGCCACGACGCTCGCCTATGTCGGTCAGCCCGTCGCCGCCGTCGTGGCGGACAGCGCCGAAGCCGCTCGCGAGGCGGCGCAATCGGTGCGCATTCTGGCCGGAGCGCCGACGCCGCCCGACGACGGGCCGGTCTTCTCCCACCGCATCATCGCCGGCGACGTCGAACCCGCCTTCGCCGCCGCCGCGCATGTCGCGCGCGCCTCGACGCGCCACGCCCGCCTCGCGCCGGCGCCGCTCGAGCCGCGCGCCGCGCTGGCGCAATGGTGCGAAGCGGACGGCCTCACGCTACATGTCGCGACGCAGACGCCGCATCGCCTGCGCGCCGAACTGGCGCGCGTCCTGCAGATGGACGAATCGCGCCTGCGCGTCGTCGCGCCCGATGTCGGCGGCGCCTTCGGCGGCCGGGCGAGCCTGCATCCGGAAGAGATCGTCGTCGCCTTCGCCGCCCGCGCGCTCGGCCGGCCGGTCAAATGGCGCGCCGCGCGCGGCGACGATTTTCTCGCCGCCACGCAGGGCCGCGGCGGAACCCTCGCCGGCGAGCTGGCGCTCGATGCGCATGGCCGGGCGCTGGCGCTGCGCGCGACGATCGACATGCCGCTCGGCGCCTGGCTCGTCTACAGCGCCGCCGCGCCCGGCCGCAACGCCCAGCGCATCCTGCCCGGCCCCTATGCTGTCGCGGCCGTCGACATCGCGCTCGCCGGCCGCCTCGCGCCGACCGCCGCCGTCGGCATCTATCGCGGCGCGGGCCGCCCCGAAGCGGCGCTGCTGATGGAGCGCCTGATGGACGAGGCGGCGCGCCTCGCCGGCCTCGATCCGATCGAGATCCGCCGCCGCAATCTGCCGCCGGCCCATGACGCGCCGCGCCGCGCGCCGACCGGCGTCGAAATCGATTCGAGCGATCTGCCGGCGCTGCTCGATCACGCCGCCCGGCGCTTCGACTATGCCGGCGCCCGTCGCGCCGTCGCCGCGCGCCGCGCCGCCGGCGAGTTGTGCGGCCTCGGCGTCGGCCTCTATGTCGAACCCTGCGGTCAGGGCTGGGAATGCGCCACCGCGCGCCTGCAGGATGACGGGCGCATCCTCGCCGGCACCGGCTCGAGCGCGCAGGGCCAGGGCCGCGAGACCGCCGCCGCGCAGATCCTCGCCGACGCCATGGGCGTGGCGATGCAGCGCGTCGAGGTGCGCCATGGCGACACCGACGCGACGCCGCAGGGAATCGGCGCGCTCGCCAGCCGCAGCACCGCGATCGGCGGCGCCGCGCTGTGGCGAGCCGGGCGCGCCCTGCGCGAGGCGGCCGCCCGCGCCGCCGCCAGCCGCCTGCGCGTCCCGCAGGCGGCGCTCACAGCGACGCCGGACGGCTTTCGCGCCGCCGACGGGCGCGCGATCGACTGGACCGAACTCGCCGCCGCCAGCGCGCCGGGGCTGGCCGTCGAAGTGACCCATCACGCCGAACAGGAGGCCTGGGCCTCGGGCTGCGCGATGGCGTTGGTGACGATCGACCGCGACACCGGCGCGCCGACGATCGAGCGGCTGACGCTGGTCGACGACGCCGGCGTGGTGATCAACCCGGCCCTCGCCGAGGGCCAGCTGCGCGGCGGCGTGATGCAGGGCGTCGGCGAGGCGCTGATGGAGCGCCTCGTCTACGACGAGGCCGGCCAGTTGCTCACCGGCTCGCTGATGGACTACGCCCTGCCGCGCGCCGCCGACGCGCCGCCGCTCGATCTCGACAGCCGCGCGACGCCGGCGCCTGGCAATCCGCTCGGCGCCAAGGGCGTCGGCGAGGCCGGCTGCATCGGCGCGCCGGCGGCGATCGTCGGCGCCATCCATGACGCGCTCGGCCCGCTCGGCGGCGCGCGTCTCGACATGCCGCTGACCAGCGGCAGAATCTGGGCGGCGATGCGGGCTGCCGCGTCCGCGCCGCAGGAGGAGCATCGATGAACTATGCGCGCAAGGACGCCAAAACCCACGCGCGCGCGACCATGCGCGGCATATGGGCGGCCGCATTGACGCCCTTCACGGCGACCGGAGCGATCGACGAGGACGGTTTTCGCGCCAACATCCGCCACTGGACGCAGGAGCTGAAGATCGACGGCGTCTTCATCGCCGGCAAGCAGGGCGAGTTCTTCTCGATGTCTTTGGCCGAGCGCAAGCGGACCTTCGACCTCGCCGTCGAGGCCTGCGCCGGCCGCGCCCGGACGATCATGTCCTGCTCGGACCAGAATCTCGACGTCGTGCTCGACCTCGCCCGCCACGCCCAGCGTTGCGGCGCCGACTGGATCGTCGTGCACGCGCCGGTGCTGCATTTCCTCAAGGCCCAGGACGAGACCCTGCTGCGCTACTACCGCACGATTGTCGACGCCGTCGACATCGGCGTCGCGCTGTGGAGCCATCCCGATTCCGGCTATCTGATGAGTCCGCAGCTCTGCAACCGCCTCGCCGATCTCGAGACCGTCGTCGCCATCAAATACAGCGTGCCGCGGCCGATGTACGCCGAGCTGACCCGGCTCGCCGGCGACCGCATCCTCGTCAGCACGGCTTCCGAGGAGGAGTGGCTCGACAACATTCTCGAGCTCGGCTGGCGGCTGTATCTGTGCTCATCTCCGCCCTGCCTGTTGCAGACCGCGCGCGACCTGCGCATGCGCCAGTACACCGATCTCGCCTTCGCCGGCGACGCGGCGGCGGCGCGCGCGCTGCGCGACTCGCTCGATCCGGTGCGCCGCGCCCTGCGCGAAACGCGCCCGGCCGAGAAGCCGCATGCGCATCAGAAATACTGGCAGAGCCTCCTCGGCCAGACCGGCGGCGCGGTGCGCGCGCCGCTGCTCGAACTGACCGAGGCCGAGAAGGCCGCGACGCGCGCCGCCTTCGAGTCCTGCGGCCTGCAATTGTGAACGCGACGAGGGAGAACGCCATGAGCGACATGACTGCGAACGCCGGCCCGAAACTCGGACGCCTGCGCGCCTTCAACTTCCAGAAATGGATCGACGAGAACCGGCATCTGCTCAAGCCGCCTGTCGGCAACCAGATGATCTGGAAGGATTCCGATCTGATGGTCACGGTCGTCGGCGGACCCAACGAGCGCGCCGATTTCCACGACGATCCGGTCGAGGAATTCTTCTATCAGCTCAAGGGCGACATGGTGCTCAAGGTCATCGACGACGGCCAGCACTACGACATCCCGATCCGCGAGGGCGAAATCTTTCTGCTTCCCCCGCATGTGCGCCACTCGCCGCAGCGTCCGCAGGAGGGCTCGATCGGCCTCGTCATCGAGCCGGCCCGCCCCGACGGCGCCCTCGACGCGATCGAGTTCTACTGCTTCGAATGCAAGGGCCTGGTGAAGCGCGCCGAGATCGACCTCGAATCGATCGTCGACGACCTGCCGCCGATCTACAAGGCCTTCTACGAGGACGAGGCGGCGCGCAAATGCCCGCATTGCGGCGCGCTGCATCCCGGCAAGAAGCCGCCGGCCGGATGGGTGAAGCTCTGACCGCAGAATCCGTTTGAAGGCCGAAATGGAATAGGGGAAGCTCGCCGCCAGCGCGCGAGCCGCCGGACGGCGTTCCGCCACAATGAGACGCGCCGCGCGGCGACAGTCATGGAGGGGTCAAATGCAGGCGAAGGCAATTCTGTTGGGCGCGGCGCTGGCGCTGGCGGCCGCAGGCGGCGCGGCCGCGCAGCAGCCGGTCAGGATCGGCATGATCACCACCCTGTCCGGCCCTGGCGGCTATCTCGGGCAGGACATCCGCGACGCCTTCAGGCTCGCCATCGACATGGAGGGCGGCAAGCTCGGCGGCGCGCCGGTCGAACTGATCGTCGAGGATGACGGGCTGAAGCCCGGCCAGGGCAAGCAGATCGCCGAACGCATGCTCAAGAGCGACGGCGTCAAGCTGTTCACCGGCATCGTCTTCTCGAATGTCGCCGGCGCCGTGGTGCCGGACGTGGTCGACGCCGGCGCGCTCTATGTCAGCCCCAACGCCGGCCCGTCCAACCTCGCCGGCAAGGAGTGTCACAAGAATTACTTCGTCGTCTCCTGGCAGAACGACTCGCTGCACGAGAGCGCCGGCCAGAACGCGACAAATCTCGGCTACAAGCGCGCCTTCATCCTCGCGCCGAACTATCAGGCGGGCAAGGACGCGCTCGCCGGCTTCAAGCGCTTCTTCAAGGGCGAGATCGCCGGCGAGGTCTACACCCGCCTCGACCAGACCGACTTCGCCGCCGAAATGGCGCAGATCCGCGCCGCCAACCCGGACGTCGTGTTCCAGTTCCATCCCGGCGGGCTCGGCATCGCCTTCCTGCGCCAGTATCAGCAGGCGGGCCTGCTCGAGAAGGTCCCGATGGTGCTCGCCGCGCCCTCGCTCGATCACGTCACCCTCGCCGCCGTCGGCGACGCGGCGGTCGGCATCAACGTCACCGCCCACTGGAACGCCGACTTCGACAACGAGGCCAACAGGAAATTCATGGCCGCCTGGACCAAGGCCTACAACCGGCCGGCGACCTATTATGCGAGCCAGGGCTACGACACCGCGCTCGCCGTCGCCTCGGCGCTGAAGGCGACCGGCGGCAAGCCCGACGCCGACGCGATGCGCGCCGCGCTGCTCAAGGCCGACTTCGCCTCGACGCGCGGCGCCTTCAAGTTCGGCCCCAACCAGCACCCGGTGCAGGACTGGTACGCGCTGAAGGTCGAGAAGGGCGCCGACGGCAAGCCCGCCCTCGTCACCAAGGGCAAGGTGCTGACCGGCCACGGCGACTTCTACGCCGCCCAGTGCAAGCTGTGACGCGCCGGGCGGGCGGGCGCCGTCGCGCCGCGCCCGCCGCCGCGCAGCCCGCGACGCCCTCGTGACGCTCGTCCTCGAACAACTGCTCAACGGCGTTCAGTACGGCGTCATGCTGTTCCTGCTCGCCGCCGGGCTGACGCTGATCTTCGGCATCATGGGCGTGATCAATCTCGCCCATGGCTCGCTCTACATGGTCGGCGCCTACGCCGCCGCGGTCGTCGCCGCGAAGACCGGCTCGCTCTGGCTCGCCCTGCCCGCCGGCCTCGCCGCGGCGGCCGCCGTCGGCATGGCGATGGAGCTCGTCGTGTTGCGGCGGCTCTATGATCGAGACCATCTCGATCAGGTGCTGGCCACCTTCGCGCTCATTCTGATCTTCAATCAGGCGGTGACGATTCTCGCCGGCCGCCAGCCGCTGTTCGTGGCCGCGCCGGCGGCGCTCAACGGCTCGATCGAGATCGTCGCCGGCCTCACCTATCCGATTTACCGTCTGGCCGTGATCGCCGTCGGCCTCGTCGTGGCGATCGGCCTCTATCTCCTCGTCAACCGGACGCGCGCCGGCATGCTGGTGCGCGCCGGGGCGACGCATCGCGACATGGTGCGCGCCCTCGGCGTCGACATTCGCCTGCTCTACACCGCCGTCTTCGGCCTCGGCGCGCTGCTCGCCGGGCTCGCCGGCGTGATGGCCGGGCCACTGCTCGCCGTGCAGGTCGGCATGGGCGAACAGATTCTGATCATGACCTTCGTCGTCGTCGTCATCGGCGGCGTCGGCTCGATCCGCGGCGCCTTTTTCGGCGCGCTCGTCGTCGGCGTCGTCGACACGCTCTTGCGCGCCTTTCTGCCCGGCCTGCTTCGGCAAGTGATGAGCGGGCCGGAGGCGGACGCGCTCGGCGCGGGCCTATCCTCGATGGGCGTCTATCTGCTGATGGCGATCGTGCTGCTGATCCGCCCCAAGGGTCTGTTCCCCGCCCATGCCTGACGCGCCGCAGCGTTCTTTCGCCGCCCTCGCCGGCGTCGCGGCGCTGATGGCGGCGCTGATCGCCCTGCCCTTTCTGGCGAAATGGGCGGGCCAGCCGGCGCTGATCCCGCTCGCCTCGCGCATCCTCATCTACGCCATCGCCGCCGCCAGCCTCAATCTGGCGCTCGGCTATGGCGGCATGGTCAGCTTCGGTCACGCCGCCTTCTTCGGCCTCGGCGGCTATGTCGTCGGCGTGCTCTATCAGGCCTATGTCGGCGATGCGCGCGTCTTCGGCCTGTTCCCCGGAACCAATCAGCTGCTGGTCACTCTCCCGCTCGCCATGCTGGTCAGCGGCGCGCTCGCTCTGGCGATCGGCGCGCTGTCGCTGCGCACGGCCGGCGTGCAGTTCATCATGATCACGCTCGCCTTCGCGCAGATGCTGTTCTATCTCTTCGTCTCGCTGAAGGCCTATGGCGGCGACGACGGGCTGATCGTGCGTCGGCGCAATGTCCTGTTCGATCTCGATGCGCGCGACGACGCGACCTTCTATTTTTTCTGCCTCGCCGCCGCGACGCTGGTCTTCGTCGCGCTCTGGCGCATCGTCGTCTCGCGCTTCGGCCTGATCCTCGGCGGCCTGCGCCAGAACGAGACGCGCATGGAGGCGATCGGCGTCGCGCCGTATCGCTACAAGCTCGCCGCTTTCGTCCTGTCGGGCATGGGCGCGGGCCTCGCCGGCGCGCTGATGGCCAATCTCTTGCGCTTCGTCAGCCCCGACATGCTGCACTGGACGAAATCGGGCGAGCTGATGATCATGGTCATCCTCGGCGGCGTCGGCACGCTGTTCGGCCCGCTGCTCGGGGCGGCCGCCTTCATCGCGCTCGAGACCTTCCTCACCGCCTGGACCGAGCACTGGCAGCTGGCGCTCGGGCCGATCCTGCTCGTCGTCGTGCTGTTCACGCGCGGCGGCCTGCACGCGTTGCTGGCGCGCCTGTCGGGCCGGCGGTCATGACCCTGCTCGCCATCGCCGGCCTGCAGAAGCGCTTCGGCGGCCTCGTCGCCACCGACGACGTTTCGCTCGAGGTGCAGGCCGGCGAGGTTCACGCGCTGATCGGCCCGAACGGCGCCGGCAAGACGACTCTGATCGCCCAGCTCATCGGCCAGCTCGCCCATGACGGCGGCGAAATCCGGCTCGACGGCGAACGCATCGACGCGCTGGCGGCGCATCAGCGCGTCCGCCGCGGCCTCGCCCGCACCTTCCAGATCACCCAGCTGCTCACCGACTACAGCGTCCTCGACAATGTCGCCCTCGCCGTGCAGGCGCGGCAGGGGCACAGCTTCCGCTTCCTGCGTGAGGCGCGGCGTGAGGCGAGCCTGCGCGCGCCGGCGCTGGCGCTCGTCGCCGAGGCCGGTCTCGCCGCCCGCGCCGGGGCGCGCGTCGCCGATCTGTCGCAGGGCGAGCGCAAGCAGCTCGAACTCGCCGTCGCGCTGGCGACCGGGCCGCGCCTGCTGCTGCTCGACGAGCCGATGGCCGGCCTCGGCCCGGCCGAGAGCGCCGCCATGGTGGAGGCGCTGGCGCGTCTCAAGGGCCGCATCGCCATGCTGCTCGTCGAGCACGACATGGACGCCGTCTTCGCTCTGGCCGACCGCGTCTCCGTGCTGGTCTATGGCCGTCTCGTCGCCACCGGCGCGCCGCAGGCCATTCGCGACGACGCCCGCGTGCGCGACGCCTATCTCGGCTCCGGAGACGCCTGATGCTGAGCGTGCGCGCGCTGCAGGCCGGCTACGGCGACAGCCAGGTGCTGTTCGACGTCTCCTTCGAGATCGCCGCGGGCGAGATCGTCACGCTGCTCGGCCGCAACGGCATGGGCAAGACGACGACGGTGCGCGCCGTCATGGGCCTTGTCCCTCCGTCCGGCGGCGACGTCGCCTTCGACGGGGCGCGCTTGCGCGGTCTGACGCCCGAGGCGATCGCCCGGCGCGGCCTTGGCCTCGCGCCGGAAGGCCGGCAGGTGTTTCCGACGCTCACCGTGCGTGAGAATCTGGTCGCCACCGCCGCCAACCGGTTGCGTCGCGACGCGCCCTGGACGCTCGAGCGCGTCTATGCGCTGTTCCCGCGCCTCGCCGAGCGCCAGCAGCAATATGCGCGCACGCTGTCGGGCGGCGAGCAGCAGATGCTGGCGATCGGCCGGGCGCTGATGACCAATCCGAAACTGCTCATCCTCGACGAGGCGACCGAGGGCCTCGCCCCGGTTGTGCGCGCCGAGATCTGGCGCTGCGTCGAGGCGCTCAAGGCCGCGGGACAGGCGATCCTGCTGATCGACAAGAATCTCGCGGTTCTGGAGCGGCTCGCCGACCGGCATTATGTCATCGAGAAGGGGCGCACCGTCTGGTCAGGTTCGGGCCTCGAACTGACGCGCGACGCGGAGCGCGTGCATCGCCATGTCGGAGTCTAGCGCGGACGATCTCCGCCTCGTCGCCGACGGCGCAGGGCCGGCGCCGCTCGACGCCTTGCGTGAGGCGCTGTTCCGGCTCGCCGCCGCGCTGGCCGAGGCGGGCTGCGGCCCGC
>JAEULW010000239.1 GCA_016793505.1 Methylobacteriaceae bacterium
CAGACGGCGCGATACTCCTCGCTGTCGAAATCGATCATCAGGATCACGCCGGTGACGTTCGGCTTGAGCCGCGGCCCGAGCGCCCGGTCGCGGATCCATTCGCATTCGAAGTCGCGGCAGACCTTGGGCCGGCTCAGATAGACGGCGCAGCCCCCGCCGGCGACGCAGTTCGGGCAGTCCGGCCCCGGCGGCTTGTTCAGTTCCGGAATGTCGAGCACCTGGCAGCACATCATGCAGGCGCCGCATTCCTTGCCGGGTATGCCGATGGCCATGTCGCGAATCGTCTCCGTGCCGGCGCGCACCATAGGGAGGCGACGGCGAATGGCGAAGCGCGAATGCGAGCCCGTTTCGCCGCCGCTTGACTCCGCGACCGTCCTGCCCGACGAGGCGTTTTGAACGGGGGTTTCCATGGCCAAGAGCGCCTACATTTTCCCGGGCCAGGGATCGCAGGCCGTCGGCATGGGCAAGGCCCTGTCCGAGGCCTTTGCGGCCGCGCGCCAGGTCTTTTCGGAGGTCGACGCCGCCCTCGGCCAGAATCTGACGAAGCTGATGTTCGAGGGGCCCGAGGCCGAGCTGACGCTCACCGCCAACGCCCAGCCCGCGCTGATGGCGGTCAGCCTCGCCGTGACGCGCGTGCTCGAGGCCGAGGCCGGGCTCGATCTGGCCAGGGACGCCGCCTTCGTCGCCGGCCATTCGCTCGGCGAATATTCCGCGCTGGCGGCGGCCGGCTCCTTCGATCTGGCCGACGCCGCGCGGCTGCTGCGCATCCGCGGCGCGGCGATGCAGAAGGCGGTTCCCGTCGGCGAGGGCGCCATGGCGGCGATCCTCGGGCTCGATTTCGGCCCCGTCGTCGCCATCGCCACCGAGGCCGCCCGCCGGCTGCATCTGCAGGGCGCGATCTGCGCGGCGGCCAACGACAATGGCGGCGGTCAGGTCGTCATCTCGGGCACGAAGGACGCCGTCGCTCTCGCCATGGATCTGGCCAAGGACGCCGGCGCCAAGCGGGCGCTGCTGCTGCCCGTCTCCGCGCCCTTCCACTGCGCGCTGATGCAGCCCGCCGCCGAGGCGATGGCCGAGGCGCTTGGAAAGGTGTCGATCCGCCCGCCGGTCGTCCCGCTCGTCGCCAATGTGCTCGCCGCCCCGATCGCCGATCCCGACGATATCCGCAAATTCCTCGTCGAGCAGGTCACCGGCACGGTGCGCTGGCGCGAAAGCGTCGCCTGGATGGCCGGGCAGGGCGTTGATTCGTTTTATGAGCTCGGCGCCGGCAAGGTGCTGGCCGGACTCGTCAAACGCATCGCGCCGACCGCCTCCGGCGTCAGCGTCGGCGCGCCCGCCGACGTCGCGGCGTTCAAGGCGGCGCGCGGTTGAATCGGCGTCCGAGCCAGTTGAATCGAAGTCCGAAGACCGGCCTGCAAGTCGCGCCGCAGCCACGCGACGCCGAACCCGGCCAGACACGGGAGCCCTGATCCGATGTTCGATCTCTCCGGCAAGACGGCGCTCGTGACGGGCGCGAGCGGCGGCCTCGGCGGCGCGATCGCCCGGGCTCTGCACGGACAGGGCGCGACGGTGACGCTGTCGGGCACGCGCCGCGAGGCGCTGGAGGCGCTCGCCGGCGAACTCGGCGCCCGCGTCCATGTCGAGCCCTGCGACCTCTCCGACGCCGCCTCGGTCGAGAAGCTGGTTCCCGCCGCCGAGGCCGCGATGGGTCAGCTCGACATTCTCGTCAACAACGCCGGCCTGACCCGCGACAATCTGTTCATGCGCATGAAGGACGAGGAGTGGGACCGCGTCATCGCCGTCAATCTGACGGCGACCTTCCGACTCTCGCGCGCCGCGCTCCGCGGCATGATGAAGCGGCGCTTCGGCCGCATCGTCTCGATCACGTCGGTCGTCGGCGTCACCGGCAATCCGGGGCAGGGCAATTACGCCGCCTCCAAGGCCGGGATGATCGGCATGACCAAGTCGCTGGCCGCCGAAGTCGCCAGCCGCGGCGTCACCGCCAACTGCGTCGCGCCCGGCTTCATCGAGAGCCCGATGACCGATGCGTTGAACGACAAGCAGAAGGAGGCGATCCTCGCCCAGGTGCCGGCCGGCCGGCTCGGCGCCGGCGCCGACGTCGCCGCTGCGGTCGTCTATCTGGCGAGCGCCGAGGCCGGCTATGTCACCGGCCAGACGCTGCATGTGAACGGCGGCATGGCGCGGCTGTGAAAAGCCCGGGAAAGCCCGGTCCGCATGGCCGCCGCGCCCCTCGCCACCGCAAATAAAGTGTGTTAGTCACCTCGCCGGATCAGGTCGGGCGCGCCCGGCGAACCGGCTTCGCGTCGGGTCCAAGCAAGCTGACAGGGAACGAAAAGATGAGCGATGTCGCCGAGCGCGTGAAGAAGATTGTGGTCGAGCATCTCGGCGTCGACGCCGAGAAGGTCGTCGACAACGCCAATTTTATCGACGATCTCGGGGCCGACTCGCTCGACACCGTCGAACTCGTGATGGCCTTCGAGGAGGAGTTCGGCGTCGAGATTCCGGACGATGCGGCCGAGACCATCGTCACCGTCGGCGACGCGGTGAAGTTCCTGTCCAAGGCGCAGGCCGCCTGACGCCGCGCAACCGGCTCGCGCCATCTGTCGAAGGGCCGGCTCGCGCCGGCCCTTTGCGCTTGCGGCGTCGGGTGCTTGACTGTTGGGAAGGATCGGAGATTCGCGAATGAGACGGGTCGTCGTCACGGGCCTGGGCATGGTGTCGCCGCTCGGCGCCGGCGTCGAGATCACGTGGCGGCGCATGCTGGCCGGCGAAAGCGGCGCCGCGCGGGTCGACTCCTTCGACGTGTCGGATCTGCCCTGCCAGATCGCCTGCCGCGTGCCGCGCGGCGCGGGCGAAGGCGGCTTCCGCCCGGACGACTGGATGGAGCCCAAGGAGCAGCGCCGCGTCGACGACTTCATCCTCTACGGCGTCGCCGCCGCGACGCAGGCCCTCGCCGACGCCGGCTGGGCGCCGAAGACCTATGACGAGCAGACCTCGACCGGCGTCATGATCGGCTCCGGCATCGGCGGCATCGGCGGCATCTACGACGCCTCGCTCACCCTCGCCGAGAAAGGTCCGCGCCGCATCTCGCCCTTCTTCATTCCCGGCCGCCTCGCCAATCTCGTCTCGGGTTACGTCTCGATCCAGCACGGCCTGAAGGGTCCGAACCACGCCGTCGTCACCGCCTGCTCGACCGGCGCGCACGCCATTGGCGACGCCGGCCGGCTGATCGCCCTCGGCGACGCCGACGTGATGGTCGCCGGCGGCGCCGAATCGCCGGTGACGCGCCTCTCGCTCGCCGGCTTCGCCGCCTGCAAGGCGCTTTCGACAGGCTACAACGACGCCCCGGCGAAGGGTTCGCGCCCCTATGACAAGGGCCGCGACGGTTTCGTCATGGGCGAGGGCGCGGGCTGCGTCGTGCTCGAGGAGTACGAGCACGCCAAAGCCCGCGGCGCGCGCATCTATGGCGAACTCGTCGGCTATGGCCTGTCGGGCGACGCCTACCATATCACCGCCCCGTCCGAGGATGGCGACGGCGCCTATCGCTGCATGGCGGCGGCGCTGAAGCGCGCCGGCATGACCGCCGCCGACGTCGACTACATCAACGCGCATGGCACCTCGACGCCCCTCGGCGACGAGATCGAGCTGCGCGCCGTCGAGCGTCTGGTCGGCAATCACGCCGCCAAGATTTCGATGTCCTCGACCAAGTCTTCGGTCGGCCATCTGCTCGGCGCCGCCGGCGCGGTGGAGGCGATCTTCTCGCTGCTGGCGATGCGCGACAATGTCGCCCCGGCGACGCTCAATCTCGACGATCCTTCGGTGGAGACCGCGCTCGATCTGGCGCCGCGCGCTCCGCGCCAGCGGCGCATCGACGTGGCGCTGTCCAACTCCTTCGGCTTCGGCGGCACCAACGCCTCGCTGGTGTTCCGGCGGGCCTGACCGCATCCGGCTGGGGACGCGACCCCCCCGCCGCATTGCGCGCGCCGGCCACCTGAGTGTAATTGGACGACCGAATCCGCGGCGCGTGCGAGAGCGCCTGCGCAATCCAGGGCGGGTCCGTGAACGAGGTCAGCGGCGAACAACCGGCAGGCGGCGCCCAGACTGGCGGCAAGTCGGGGCGCTTCGGCTTCGGCGGCCGGCGCGCTTCGCTGCGCAGCCCGAACGACGCCTTGCAGCCCGAGGCCGCGCCGCCGCCGCCCGAGCCGAAGCCGAAGAAGAAGCGCCGTGCGTCGACCCTGTCGAGTCTGAGCGGCGCGCTCACCTTCATGATGGTGCTGGCGATCGCCGGCATCGCTGCGTTGTCGATCGGCAAGAAGCGTTTCGACGAACCGGGTCCGCTCGCCGCCGACAAGGTCGTCGTCATCGCCCGCGGCGCCGACACCACCGAAATTCTCGATCAGCTGCAGCGCGAGGGCGTCATCTCCAGCGCGACGCTGTTCAATCTCGGCATCTCGGCGCAGGGCCGGCGCGGTGAGATCAAGGCCGGCGAATACCAGTTCAAGGCCCGCGCCAGCATGCGCGAGGTGATGACGACGCTGGTCGAGGGCAAATCGATCCTGCACGCCATCACCATCCCCGAAGGGCTGACCAGCGAGCAGATCGTCCAGCGCGTCCGCGAGCACGAATTGCTGGCCGGCGACGTGCGCGAGCTGCCGAAGGAAGGCACGCTCTTCCCCGACACCTACCGCTTCGCCCGCGGCTTGCCGCGCGAGCAGCTTCTCAATCTGATGCGGCGCAAACAGGACGAGACGCTGAAGGATGTCTGGGCGCGCCGCGCCCAGGACCTGCCGGTGCGCTCGCCCTTCGAGCTGGTGACGCTGGCTTCGATCATCGAGAAGGAGACCGGCCGCGGCGACGAGCGCAACCGCGTCGCCGGCGTCTTCGTCAATCGTCTGCAGAAGCGCATGCGCCTGCAATCCGATCCGACCATCGTCTACGGGCTGGTCGGCGGCAAGGGCACGCTCGGGCGCGGCATCCTGCGCAGCGAGGTGCTGCAGCCGACGCCCTACAACACCTATGTCATCGACGGTCTGCCGCCCGGGCCGATCGCCAATCCCGGCCGCGCCGCGCTCGAGGCGGCGGCCAATCCGGCGCGCACGCGCGATCTCTATTTCGTCGCCGACGGCACCGGCGGCCACGCCTTCGCCGAGACGCTGGAGCAGCACAATCGCAACGTCCAGCGCTGGCGCCAGATCGAGCGCGACGCCAAGGACCGGCTGACGCCCGAGGCCGAACAGATCCCGGCCAGCGCTCCCGGCGCCGCGCCGCCCGCAGCGCCTGCCGCGCCGGCGCGGCCCGCGCCGGCCCGCCGCGGCGCGCTCGACGGCGCGGTCTTCGGCGCCCTGCCGCGGGCGATCGAGGCGCCCGCCCTCGCCCCGCTCGCCGCGCCCGGCGGGCTCGGGGCCCGCGAGGGCTGGGCCGGAACGTTTCAGGTCGGGGCGCTCGTCGCCGCCGCGCCGGGGCCCGAGGCGCCGTCGGCTGCGTCCGCCTATGCGCTCGGCCCCGGCGCCGAGGCAATCCCGATTTTCGGCGTCACGCCTGACGACGAGACGTCGGCCTTCGTTCCGGAAATCGAGTCCGGGCCCGATGCCGCCGCAACCGGTTCGATCGCCACCTACCCGGTGTC
>JAEULW010000268.1 GCA_016793505.1 Methylobacteriaceae bacterium
CTCGTCATCGGCGTGTCGCTGATGCGCGTCGGCATCGGCTGGGCGGCGGGCGGGCCGTCCTTCATCACCACGATGGTCGAGGGCAAGCTCAGGCTGATCGACAATCCCAATCCGAACTACGGCAATCCGACCAATCTGGCGATCGCCGCCTTCGTGCTGGTGGTCATCCTGCTGATCACAAAATATGCGCGCGGCTTCGTGCAGAACATCGCCGTTCTGCTCGGCGTCGCGATCGGCTGCGTGCTCGCCTGGGCGCTCGGGCTGATGAAATTCGACGTCGTCGGCAAGGCGGCCTGGTTCGGTCTGATCCTGCCCTTCCAGTTCGGCATGCCGCGATTCGAGATCGTCTCCATCCTGACCATGTGCCTCGTCATGATCGTCGTGCTGATCGAATCGACCGGCATGTTCCTGGCGCTGGGCGAGATCACCGGCCGCAAGGTCGATCAGGCGGCGCTGACCAAGGGCCTGCGCGCCGACGGCCTCGGCACGATCATCGGCGGCGTGTTCAACACTTTCCCCTACACGTCCTTCTCGCAGAATGTCGGCCTCGTCGGCGTCACCGGCGTGCGCTCGCGCTTCGTCGCGGTGGCGGGCGGGCTCATCCTGCTGGCGATGGGGCTGATGCCGAAACTCGGCGCGCTGGTGGAGGCCGTGCCGCAGGCCGTGCTCGGCGGGGCGGGGCTCGTGATGTTCGGCATGGTGGCGGCGACCGGCGTGCGCATCCTCGCCGGCGTCGACTATGCGAAGAACCGCAACAATCTCTACATCGTCGCGCTGTCGGTCGGCTTCGGCATGATCCCGCTGGTCGCGCCGAACTTCTTCAGGCAGCTGCCGCATGCGCTGCATCCGCTGCTCGAATCCGGCATCCTGCTGGCGGCGATCGCGGCGGTGGCGCTGAACATCTTCTTCAACGGTCTCGGCTCAGGCGACGAGCGCGAGACGATCGAGGCGGCCAAGCACGCCGAGGCGTGACGACGTCGCTGGACGCGCCCGACGCGCCTCGCCCTTCGATTTCGCTCAGGGTGAGGCGCTTCTGCATGATCGCGCCGACGCGCTCCTCGTCCTGGGCCAAGTCGAAGGACGAGATCGCTGGGCGCCATCGCTGTCAGCCGAGAATGCCCGGCAGATCGAGCTGATGCTGTCGGGCGCAATCGAGCGCGATGTCGTAGCCGGCGTCGGCGTGACGCATGACGCCGGTCGCCGGGTCGTTCCACAAGACGCGCTCGAGGCGGCGCGCCGCCTCTTGCGTGCCGTCGCAGCAGATGACCATGCCCGAATGCTGCGAAAAGCCGATGCCGACGCCGCCGCCATGATGCAGCGACACCCAGGTCGCGCCGGACGCCGTGTTGAGCAGCGCGTTGAGCAGCGGCCAGTCCGACACCGCGTCCGAGCCGTCGGCCATCGCCTCCGTCTCGCGATTGGGCGAGGCGACGGAGCCGGAATCGAGATGATCGCGGCCGATGACGATCGGCGCCTTCAACTCGCCCTTCGCCACCATCTCGTTGAAGGCGAGGCCGAGGCGATGGCGATCGCCGAGGCCGACCCAGCAGATGCGCGCCGGCAGGCCCTGGAACGAAATGCGTTCACGCGCCATGTCGAGCCAGTTGTGCAGGTGCCGGTTGTGCGGCAGCAGCTCCTTCACCTTCGCGTCGGTGCGGAAGATGTCCTCCGGATCGCCGGACAGCGCGGCCCAGCGGAACGGCCCGACGCCGCGGCAGAACAGCGGACGGATATAGGCCGGCACGAAGCCGGGAAAAGCGAAGGCGTCGGCGACGCCCTCCTCCAGCGCCATCTGGCGGATGTTGTTGCCGTAGTCGAGCGTCGGCACGCCCATGCGGTGGAAGTCGAGCATGGCGCGCACATGCTCGGCCATCGATGTGCGCGAGGCGCGTTCGACCGACTTCGGATCGGCGGCGCGCTTCTCCTCCCACTGCGCCAGCGTCCAGCCCTTCGGCAGATAGCCGTTGATGGGATCATGCGCCGAGGTCTGGTCGGTGACGACGTCGGGGCGAACGCCGCGGCGCACGAGTTCGGGAAAGACGTCGGCAGCGTTGCCGAGCAGGCCGACCGAGATCGCCTTCCTTTCGCGCCCGGCGCGCGCGATCATCTCCAGCGCCTCGTCGAGCGATTGCGCCTGCGCGTCGAGATAGCGGGTGCGCAGGCGCATCTCGATGCGCGAGGGCTGGCACTCGACGGCGAGGCACGAGGCGCCGGCCATGGTGGCGGCGAGCGGCTGCGCGCCGCCCATGCCGCCGAGCCCGGCGGTGAGAATCCATTTCCCTGAAAGATCGCCGCCATAGTGACGCCGGCCGACCTCGACGAAGGTCTCGTAGGTGCCCTGCACGATGCCTTGCGAACCGATGTAGATCCACGAGCCGGCCGTCATCTGGCCGTACATCATCAGCCCCTTGCGATCGAGCTCGTGGAACTTGTCCCAGGTCGCCCAGTGCGGCACGAGATTGGAGTTGGCGATCAGCACGCGCGGCGCATCGGCATGGGTGCGGAACACGCCGACCGGCTTGCCCGATTGCACGAGCAGCGTCTGGTCGCTTTCCAGCCGGCGCAGCGCGGCGACGATGCGGTCGAACGAGTCCCAGTCGCGCGCGGCGCGGCCGATGCCGCCATAGACGACGAGTTCATGCGGGCGCTCGGCGACCTCGGCGTCGAGATTGTTCATCAGCATGCGCAAGGGCGCTTCGGTGAGCCAGCTCCTGGCGCTGATGTTTGAGCCGCGCGGGGCGCGGATGACGCGCGAATTGTCGAGACGGGAGGGGAGCGTCATGGCGTTGCGTCTTTGTCACGGGTTGACGGAGGGGAGTGGGACGGGGCCGGCCGCCGCGATCAGCGCGCCGTCGCGCAGCAGCGTCAGAGCCGACTCGATGTCGGGATGAAAATGCCGGTCCTCGGTCAGATGCGGCACGGCGGCGCGCAGGCGCGCCCGCGCGGCCTCGAGCGGCGCGCTGGTCGAAAGCGGGGCATGGAAATCGCAGCCCTGCGCGGCGGCGAGCCATTCAATCGCGATCACCGCCTCGGCGTTGGCGGCCATCTCGCCGAGGCGGCGCGCGCCATGGGCGGCCATCGAGACGTGATCCTCCTGGTTGGCGGAGGTCGGGATCGAATCGACGCTGGCGGGGAAGGCGCGCTGCTTGTTCTCGGAGACGAGCGCAGCCGCGGTGACCTGCGGGATCATGAAGCCGGAGTTGAGGCCCGGCTTCGGCGTCAGAAAGGCCGGCAGACTGGAGAGCGCGGGATCGACCAGCATGGCGACGCGCCGCTCGGCGAGCGAGCCGATCTCGCAGATCGCCATTGCGATCATGTCGGCGGCGAAGGCGACCGGCTCGGCGTGAAAATTGCCGCCGGACAAGGCCTCGCCCTCCTCGGGGAAGATCAGCGGATTGTCGCTGACGCCGTTCGACTCGGTGAGCAGCGTCGCGGCGGCCTGACGCAGGATGTCGAGCGCCGCGCCCATCACCTGCGGCTGGCAGCGCAGGCAATAGGGATCCTGGACGCGATCGTCGCCGGTCAGATGCGAGGCGCGGATGGCGCTGCCCGCCATCAGCGCGCGCAGCGCGTCGGCGACGTCGCGCTGGCCGCGATGTTTGCGCAAGGCATGAATGCGCGGATCGAAGGGCGCGTCGGAGCCGCGCGCCGCGTCGGTCGACAAGGCGCCGGCGACCAGCGCCGATTGCAGCAGCCGCTCGGCGCCGAACAGGCCGGCGAGCGCCTGCGCGGTCGAGAATTGCGTGCCGTTGAGCAGCGCGAGCCCCTCTTTCGCGCCGAGCGTGACCGGCGCGAGGCCTGCGGCGGCGAGCGCCGCCGCCGCGGGCAGTCGGCCCTGCGGCGTGTCGCAGTCGCCGACGCCGATCATGCAGGCGGTCATGTGGGCGAGCGGGGCGAGATCGCCCGAGGCGCCGACAGAGCCTTGCGCCGGCACGACGGGAATGACGTCGCGCGCCAGCATCGCGGAGAGGGCGTCGAGCGTACGCAGAGCGACGCCGGAATGACCCTGGGCGAGGCTGGCGAGCTTCAGCGCCATCATCAGCCGCACCACGGCGCGATCCGTCGCTTCGCCGACGCCGGCGGCGTGCGACAGCACGATGTTGCGCTGCAGCGTCGCGAGATCGCCGGGCGCGATGCGCACGCTGGCGAGCTTGCCGAAGCCGGTGTTGATTCCGTAGACGGGCTCGCCCTTCGCGACGATCGCCGCGACCGCTTCCGCGCCGCGCCGCACCGTCGGACGGCAGGCGTCGTCGAGCCGCAGCGCGGCGCCGCGCCAGATGGCGCGCCAGTCGGCGAGCGCGGCGGCGCCGGGGGTGAGAGTGAGCGGGGTCATGCTGCGCCTCGTGCGATGAAGGGGGCGCGCAGCCCTCTCCCGACGGGAGAGGGTCGGCGCGAAGCGCCGGGGTGAGGGGATCGGATGTGGCCGGCTTGCAGCCATGTCTGCAACGCGCGACCCCTCATCCGGTCGCTGCGCGACCACCTTCTCCCGATGGGAGAAGGATGCGCGCGCGGCGTCGTCGCGTCCGCCCTCATGCGATCCTCCCGCCGCGCACCCGCATGTGCAGCGGGTTGAAGCCCATGCGGTAGACGAGTTCGGCCGGGCGGCCGATCGACCAGATCGCGAGGTCGCAGCGCTTGCCCGGCTCGAGCGTTCCGATGTCGGCGCGGCGGAGGGCGCGGGCGGCCTCGCGCGTGACGCCGGCGAGGCACTCGTCCACCGTCATGCGGAACAGAGTCGCGCCCATGTTCAGGGCGAGGAGCAGCGAGGTCAGCGGCGACGTGCCGGGATTGCAGTCGGTGGCGAGCGCCATGCGCACGCCCGCCTTGCGGAAGAGATCGACCGGCGGAACCTTCGTCTCGCGGATGAAGTAGAAGGCTCCGGGCAAGAGCACGGCGACCGTGCCGGCTCTCGCCATCGCCTGCGCGCCGGCTTCGTCGGTGTGTTCGAGATGATCGGCGGACAGCGCGCCATAGCGCGCGGCGAGCGCGGCGCCATGCAGGTTGGAGAGCTGGTCGGCATGCAGCTTGACCGGCAGGCCGAGCGCCTTCGCCGCGTCGAAGACGCGGGCGATCTGTTCCGGCGAGAAGGCGATGCCCTCGCAGAAGCCGTCGACCGCGTCGGCGAGGTTTTCGCGCACGAGGCCCGGCAGCATGGCGATCACGGCGGCGATATAGGCGTCCTTGTCGCCGTTCATCTCCTTCGGCAGCGCATGCGCGCCGAGGAAGGTGGTGACGATATGGACGTCGCGCTCTTGCGCGAGGCGTCGGGCGGCGCGCAGCGACTTCGCTTCGTTGGCCGCATCGAGGCCGTAGCCGGACTTGATCTCGACCGTCGTCGCGCCTTCGGCGAGCAGCGCGTCGAGGCGCGGCAGGGCTTGCGCGACGAGATCGTCCTCGCTCGCCGCGCGCAGCGCCGCGACGGAGGAGACGATGCCGCCGCCGGCGCGGGCGATCTCTTCATAACTGGCGCCGGCGAGCCGCAGCTCGAATTCGCGGGCGCGGTCGCCGGCCCAGACGAGATGGGTGTGGCAATCGATCAGGCCCGGCGTGATCCAGCGCCCCTCGCAATCGACGATGCGCGGATCGCCGTCGATGGTCGGCAATTCGGCTTCCGGCCCGGCGTGGACGATGCGTTCGTCGCGCGCGAGGATCGCGCCCTTCTCGACGAGGCCGAGGCCGGGCCGATCCGGCGCCATGGTGGCGAGGCGCGCGTTGCGGAACAACGTGGTCGACACCCGCCCCTCCCTGCGCGCCGGCCGCGATTGTCGCGGCGGCGATGATCATGTATAGACATATTCAACGCCGCCGGCAAGCCGCCCGGCGCGCCGGGCGGGAGGGCCTGCGATGACGGTTCTGCATGCCGACGAGGCGCTGCTGCCGACAGGCATGGCGCGCGACGTGCGCGTGACGCTCGCCGGGGGGCGCATCGTCGCGGTCGAGACCGGCGTCGCCGCAGGCGCGGGGGCCGAGCGCTGCGGCGTTCTTCTGCCGGCGATCGGCAATCTGCACAGCCACGCCTTCCAGCGCGGCATGGCGGGGCTCGCCGAGACGCGCGGACCTTCGGACGACACGTTCTGGACGTGGCGGGAGGCGATGTATCGCTTCGCCCTCGCGATGACGCCGGACGATGTCGAGGCGGTGGCGGCGCAGCTCTATGTCGAGATGCTGGAGGCGGGCTTCGCGCGCGTCGGCGAATTCCACTATCTGCATCACGATCGCGACGGCCGGCCTTACGCGAACATCGCCGAAATGGGGGCGCGCCTCGCCGCCGCCGCCGCGACCGCCGGGATCGGGCTGACGCTGCTGCCGGTGTTCTACGCCCATTCCGGCTTCGGCGGCGCTGCGCCGGCCGAGGGGCAGCGGCGCTTCATCTGCGATCTCGACGCCTATGCGCGGCTGATCGAGGCCTCGCGCGCGGCGGTCGCGCCGCTCGCCGGCGGGCGCGTCGGCGTCGCGCCGCATTCGCTGCGCGCGGTCACGGCGCAAGAGCTGGCGCATGTCGTCGAGCTGTGCCGCGACGGGCCGATCCACATCCATGTCGCCGAACAGGTGCGCGAAGTGGAGGAGTGCCTCGCCGCGACCGGCGCGCGGCCGGTGCGCTGGCTCATCGATCATGCGCCGGTGGATGCGCGCTGGTGCCTCATTCATGCGACGCACATGACGCCGGACGAGACGGTCGGCGTCGCCGCGTCGGGCG